>JBAYJH010000275.1:0-6530 GCA_041665185.1 Sterolibacterium sp. | reverse complement strand
CTGCATCATCTTCATCGACGAAATCGACGCGGTCGGCCGCCATCGCGGCGCCGGCCTCGGCGGCGGCAACGACGAGCGCGAGCAGACGCTGAACCAGCTCCTCGTCGAGATGGACGGCTTCGACGCCAACGAGGGCATCATCATCATCGCCGCGACGAACCGTCCCGACGTGCTCGATCCGGCGCTGCTGCGCCCGGGCCGTTTCGACCGTCAGGTGGTGGTGCCCCTGCCGGACATCCGTGGCCGCGAACAGATTCTCATGGTGCATATGCGCAAGGTGCCGATCGCCCCCGACGTCAAGGCCGACATCATCGCCCGCGGCACGCCGGGCTTCTCCGGCGCCGACCTGGCCAACCTGGTGAACGAGGCGGCCTTGTTCGCCGCGCGCCAGAACAAGCGCCTGGTGGATATGGAAGATTTCGAGCAGGCCAAGGACAAGATCATCATGGGCGCCGCCCGCCGCACCATGGTGATGCCAGAGGAAGAGCGCAAGAACACCGCCTACCACGAGTCCGGCCACGTCGTGGTGGCCAAGCTGCTGACCAAGACCGACCCGGTGCACAAGGTCACCATCATCCCGCGCGGCCGCGCCCTGGGCGTGACCATGCAATTGCCGGAGGAGGATCGCTACAGCCAGGACAAGGAGCGCCTGCTCCAGACCATCGCGGTGTTGTTCGGCGGCCGCATCGCCGAGGAAATCTTCATGCACCAGATGACCACCGGCGCCTCCAACGATTTCGAGCGCGCCACCGACATCGCCCGGCGCATGGTGACGCATTGGGGCATGTCGGATGCGCTGGGCCCGATGGTGTATGGGGAGAACGAGGGTGAGGTATTCCTCGGCCGTTCCGTCACCACCCACAAGAACGTCTCCGAAGCGACCATGCAGTCGGTCGATGCCGAGATCCGCCGGATTATCGACCAGCAGTATGGCGTGGCGCGCAAACTCATCGAGGACAACCGCGACAAGATCGAGATCATGGCCAAGGCGCTGCTGGAGTGGGAGACCCTGGACGCCGAGCAGCTCGACGACATCATGGCCGGCAAGCCGCCGCGTTCGCCCAAGCCCGCGACGCCGCCGCCAAAGTCCACTCCCGACAGTACGCCGGGTGCCGCGCCCAGCGCGCCAGCTCCCGCCTGATCCGCAACGGATTTCAAAAGGGCCGCCCGAGTTATCGCGCGGCCTTTTTTCATAAGAGCCAGTCATGGATCAGCATCTTCACTGCGGCAGGTATGTCCTCGGCTTGGCAGAGCCGCTAATCATGGGCATCGTCAATGTCACCGACGATTCGTTCTCCGGCGACGGCCTGGGAGGCGATGCCGAGCGTGCCATCGCGCACGGCCTGCGCCTGGTGGAGGAGGGCGCTCACCTCCTCGACATCGGCGGCGAATCCTCCCGTCCCGGCGCTCCGCCGGTTTCCGCAAGACAGGAACTGGTGCGGCTGCTGCCGGTCCTGGCCGGCTTGCGCGACTGCGGCGTGCCGCTGTCGGTGGACACCCTGAAGGCCGAGGTGATGCGCGAGGTCCTGGCCGCCGGGGCCGACCTGATCAACGACATCGCCGCGCTCCAGGCGCCCGGCGCGCTGGAGGCCCTGGCGGCAAGCCGGGCCGGTGTCTGCCTGATGCACATGCAGGGCGAGCCGGGCAACATGCAGCAGGCGCCGGATTATGTCGACGTGGTGGGCGAAGTGGCCGGATTTCTCGCCCAGCGGGTGCAGGTCGCGGTCGATGCCGGCATCGCCGCCGAGCGCATCGTGGTCGATCCGGGGTTTGGTTTCGGCAAGACGCTGGAGCACAATCTGGCCTTGCTGCGTCAGTTAACGGTTTTGAAAGCGATCGGCCGGCCTTTGCTCGTCGGCTTGTCGCGCAAGTCCATGCTGGGCTTGCTCACCGGGCGGGACGTGGGTGAGCGGGTTCATGCGAGCAACGCCGCCGCTCTGCTGGCGCTGCAACGCGGCGCTGCGATCGTGCGGGTGCACGACGTGGCGGCGACGCGCGACGCCATCGCCGTTTGGAATGCCGTGGAGGAACGCTGAGATGGGACGCAAATATTTCGGGACTGACGGTGTGCGCGGGCGGGTCGGGGAATCCCTGATCACGCCCGAGTTTGTCTTGCGGCTGGGTTATGCCGCCGGCACCGCCCTGGTGTCGCGCGAGCATCAGCGCGGCAACGTCCGTGAGGGAGAGCGCCCGGCGGTGCTGATCGGCAAGGACACGCGCATCTCCGGCTATATGCTGGAGGCGGCGCTGGAGTCCGGTTTCGCCGCGGCTGGGGTCGATGTCATGCTGTGCGGGCCGATGCCGACGCCGGCGATTGCCTACCTGACGCGCGCCTTGCGCCTCCAGGTAGGCGTGGTGATATCCGCTTCGCATAACCCATACTACGACAATGGCATTAAGTTCTTTTCGGCCCAGGGCACCAAGCTGCCCGATGCGGTGGAGATCGAGATCGAGGCCTGCCTCGATCAACCGATGGGCTGCATGGATTCGGCGCATCTCGGCAAGGCACGCCGCATCGACGATGCCGCCGGCAGGTACATCGAGTTTTGCAAGAGCACTTTCCCCAACGAACTGGATCTGCGCGGACTGAAGATCGCCGTAGATTGCGCCCATGGCGCCGCCTACCAAGTCGCGCCGAGCGTGTTCCACGAGCTGGGCGCCGACGTCATCCCGATTGCCACCGCACCGAACGGCCTGAACATCAATGAAGACGTCGGCGCTACCGCGCCCGACAACCTGCGCCGCGCGGTGCTCGATCAAGGCGCCGACCTGGGCATCGCCCTCGACGGCGACGCCGACCGGCTGCTCATGGCAGACGCCGACGGTACGCTCTATGACGGCGACCAACTGCTGTACATCATCGCCCGGAGCCGCGCCAGCCAGGGGAATTCCGGGACCACGGGCGTGGTCGGCACGCTGATGAGCAATCTCGGCTTCGAGCATGCGCTGGCTCGTCTGGGCATACCCTTCGGCCGCGCCCGCGTCGGCGACCGCTACGTGCTGGAAATGATGCAGGAGCGCGGCTGGTTGCTGGGCGGGGAGAACTCCGGGCATATCATCTGCCTCGACAAGCACACCACCGGCGACGGCATCATCGCCGCGCTGCAAGTGCTGGCGGTGCTGCGCAAGCAAGGGCTGACCCTGGCCGAAGCCTGCGTCGATCTGGTCATGTACCCGCAACGCCTGATCAACGTGCGTCTTCCGGCCGACTTCGACTGGCGCAGCCATGCCGGTATCGGTGCCGCCCAGGCGGCGGCCGAGCGTGCGCTGGACGGCAAGGGGCGGGTATTGTTGCGCCCCTCCGGCACCGAGCCGCTACTGCGGGTGATGGTGGAGGGCGAGCATGGCGATGATGTCCGGCATTGGGCGGAAACCATAGCGGAAGCCATACGCAACGCGATCTCCGGCTGATGGCCGCCGGGAGCGGGGTAAGCGGGATCTTTGTCGTGATTTCGGCACGATTTCTCGACTCCTGGGCCACCTGATCCATCGGTCGATGCCGCTATTCACACGTCGTGACCCGCCCAGTGTCGGCTACGGACTGGTGAAATACTCGGGCTGCTAGTCGTTGCCGATAACCACCGCGGCGCTCTCGGCATACAGCTGATCCAGGTCTTCCGCCGTGAGATCCAGCGCTTCCAGGCAGACAGGCCCGCCCTTGTGCCATTCCTCGGTATGGGCTAAATCGATGTGATGCTGAACCAGATGTTCGGCAAGCAACGCGGTGGCAATCAGGCCTTTCGTCGCCGGAGACAGCGCTGATTCACTGCCGCGCGCCAGTTGAGGATAGTCGTGATGGTGGCGAATCGCCATCCAGATATCCTCTGGCAGCCACCAGCCTTGGGCCAGCAGGCCGCCGACCATGGCGTGGTTGGTCGAGCAGGAGGAATCCTCCACCGCAATAAAGCCGAGTTCCCGCTCTTCATTGGCTTGCTTGAGAACTTCATAATAGTGGTCAAAGCGCTTCAGCAGCAGCGGTATGCCGCTGTCGCGGAAAAGCCCGAGGGTATACGCATCCTCGGCCCTGATCTTGGTTCGATTGTGATCCTGTTGCGCCAACCACCCGGAAACCCGCGCAATGTTCGCGGAGGCATGCCAGAACCGCTCCAGACGAGGGGGATTGGGAAACGCCTTCTGGAGTATCAGGCCGGCCAGGGCACGGCTGGCAACGGATAGCCCCAGCAACATCAATGCTTCGTTAACGGATCGAACGTGGCGCCTGAGGCCGAAAAAAGGCGAATTGGCGATGGTGATCAGGCCAGCCGAGATACCGACATCCGAGCCGATGATGCGGGTCAGGTAGTTCAGGTCCGGCTCATCCTTGCGCATCTCCGCGTTGATTTGTTCGAGTATGGCGGGACATGGTGGAATGCCGATGTTGCGGATGGCATTTTCCAGCAAGTTGCCGACAGCGGATGTGTCGGCATTCGATGCGGCTGCGGCGTTCACTTCGGCGGGCATGTCGGTTTCATTTCATGGAAGATAGCGAATTCAGGTATTCGGTCCGCGCGTTGCGACCGCGGAGGGCGCGTCGGCGAGGTATAGCGCGAACTTGTCCGCTGGCAGGGGGCGGGAGAAATAGTATCCCTGTCCCACGTCGCAATACTGTAGGCGCAGGAAGGCCAATTGGAGCTCGTCCTCGATTCCTTCGGCAATGGTCTTCAGATTGAGACTTCTGGCCATCTGGATAATGGTTCGAACGAGGACTGCATCGTTGGGATCGGCGGCCATTTCGCAGACAAAGGAGCGATCGATCTTCAGCGTATCGACATCGAAGCGTTTCAAATAGGAAAGACTCGAATATCCCGTGCCGAAGTCGTCGATCGACAGCTGCAAGCCGTGAGCTTTGAGTCTCTGAACCGCCTCCAGCACTTTCTCGGTATCCTGAATCAGGAGCGATTCGGTCAATTCAAGTTCGAGAAATTTCGGCGCCAGACCGGATGCCCTCAGGGCCAGCAGCACGCTTTGCTCCAAGTCGCCGCGTTTGAACTGCATCGCCGAGACATTGACCGCCACGACCAGTTCGGGCAGGCCGGCCTGTTGCCATTCCACCGCCTGCCGGCAGGCCTCCCGCAGGACCCAATCGCCCATCGGCACAATCAACCCGCTGTCCTCCGCGACGTGCATGAAGCGTCCCGGCGGCAGAAGGCCTTGTTCCGGGTGATTCCAGCGAATCAGCGCTTCGGCGCCGACGACTGCGCCACTGGCGAGGTCGATCTGCGGTTGGTAGTGGAGAACGAATTCATTCTGCTCCAGGGCCCGGCGAAGTCCGACACGAATGCGTTGATGGTCGTGGGCATCGGCATTCATTTGCTCGGTGTAGAAACGGTAGACGTTTCGCCCGGATTCCTTCGCGGAATACATCGCCGTGTCGGCCAGGTTGAGCAGCGTATCGACGTCCCTGCTGTCATCCGGGTAGACGGAGATCCCTATCGACAGGGAGGTGGACAGCTCCTTGCCTTCGATATGGATGGGCCGCTCGACGCTCTCGAGTATCTTTACCGCGATGGAAGTGATGGCGTCGGCATCGCTTACGTTGCTGAGGACGATCAGAAACTCATCTCCTCCCTGGCGGCAGATCGTGTCCGTGTCGCGCGTGCATTCCCGCAGCCGCTTTGCCACGGTATTGAGGAGCGCATCGCCGATCGCATGGCCGAAGGAGTCGTTGATGGACTTGAAGTTGTCGAGATCGAGAAACAGAACCACCGCCTTCGTTTCCGAGCGATCGGCATAGGCCAACGCCAATTCCAGGTGATCCAGGGCGAGCCGCCGGTTGGGCAGCCCGGTCAACACATCGTGATAGGCCAGGAACTCGATGCGCTCCTCGGCGGCTTTGCGCTCGGTAATATCGGAAAACACCCCGATATAGTTGCTGGTCTGTCCGCTGGCGTCGCGGATGACCGCAATACTGCCCCACTGGGGGAAGATTCCACCGCTCTTGCGTCGATCCCAGATTTCGCCCTGCCAGTAGCCGAAAGACTCGATGGACTGCCACATGCGCTTAAAAAAATCGCCATCGTGCCTGCCGGAACTCAGTATCCGCGGTGTTTGCCCAATGACCTCGGCAGGGCTGTAACCAGTCAGGGTGGTGAATGCCTTGTTAACTTTCAGGATGCGCTGATTGGCATCGGTGATGATGAAAGACTCCCTGCTGCTCTCGAAAACTTTGGCCGAAAGCATTAGTTGTTCTTCAGCGAGCTTGCTTTCGGTGATGTCATTGAAAATTGCGACGTATTGAATCGTTTCGGCGGAGTCGTTCTTGACCGCGGTAATTGTCGCTTTCTTGGGGTAGAGATGGCCCTTCTTGTGCCTGTCCCAAATCTCGCCGGACCATGCCCCTCTGCTTTGTAATGCATGCCATAGCCCCGCGTAGAAATCTTCGCCATGGCGTCCGGACTTCAGGATGCGCGGATTCTTGCCCACCACCTCCTCTTCGCCATAGCCAGTGATCCGCTCGAAGGCCCGGTTGACGCGGATGATGCGGGCATCAGCATCGGTGATCATGATAGCTTCGTTGGTTTCAAATGCGG
>JBAYJH010000274.1:0-6556 GCA_041665185.1 Sterolibacterium sp. | reverse complement strand
CATATGGCTGGCATGAACGACTTCATCGCCAAGCCGGTCGATCCCGAGCAGCTTTTCGGCATGCTGTTGCGCTGGCTGCCGGCTGCGACCCTCGTTCCAACTGACTTTCGAGCCGAAGATGCGGCGGGGGGTGGAACAATCGCGGCCGAACTCGCAGCTATCCCCGGCCTGGACGCCAAGCGTGGCCTCAAAGTGCTGAACGGCCACTTCCCTACTTACTTGCGCCTGCTGCGCCAGTATGCGGCCGATCATGCCGACGACATGACAAAACTGCGAACCCTGGTGCACGAGGGGATGAACCAGCCGGATCGGGACGAGGCCAGGCGGCTGGCGCATACCCTGAAGGGCAGCTCGGGCAATCTGGGCGCGACGGAAGTGCAGCGTCTGGCCGCCGAACTGGAGGCGGCGATCAAGGCGGGTCACGACGCGGCGGCAATCGAAGGGCTGGCCGGCGTTGTGGAAAGCGAGTTGCTGCGGCTGATTGGGGCGATCCGCGCGGCGCTGCCGGAGGAGGCCGAGGTTCCTTATGCGGGCGATGTGGGCTGGGCGGCGGTGCGGCAGGTGATGGCCGAACTGGAACCCTTGCTGGCGGCCTCCAGGGTGCAAGCCAACCAGTTCGTCGAGACCCACGGCGCGCTGCTCAAGGTCGCGCTTGGTCCCGTGGGCGTGGAATTGGTAGAGCGAATCGGGAATTTCCTCTACCCCGAGGCTTTGGAAACGCTGAAGCGGGCGCGGCAGGAACACCCGGAGTTGACGGCGCAATGACATCGGCGGCGGGCAAGCTGCCAGCGTATCAGCGATGAAACACAGAACCGGTTGTCGTTCAATACAAGTAGGGTGCGCGCATTTCACCGAGGTGCAATAGCGCCAGCAGTTTGAAAGATGAATTGAATGGATACAGACAAGGCGGTAGAAAAGACCCGGGCAAGGATACTCCTGGTGGACGATGACGTCGGGAATTTGAGTGTCCTCGGTAGCTTGCTGCAACCACATTACGATGTGCTGGCCGCGCCTTCCGGGGAGCGCGCATTGCAGATAGCCGCGGGCGTCCCGCAGCCGGATCTGATCCTGCTCGACGTGTTGATGCCGGGTATGGACGGCTATACCGTGCTGGCCCGCTTGCGCGAGAACATTGTCACGCGCGACATTCCGGTCATCTTCGTGACGGAGCTGGATTCCGCCGAAGACGAGGAGACAGGCCTCGAACACGGCGCGGTGGATTACATCGCCAAGCCCTATCGTCCGCCCATCATTCTGGCGCGCGTGCGCACGCGGCTCGAACTCAAGCGTGCCCGCGACTGGCTGCGCGACCAGAATGCCTATCTGGAAGCCGAGGTGGCGCGGCGCTTGAAGGAAAACGAGGGCATTCAGCGTCACCTGCTGCAATCCGACAAGCTCGCGGCCATCGGCCAACTTGCCGCGGGAGTCGCGCACGAGATCAACAACCCGATCGGCTTTGTTACCTCGAACATGGGCTCGCTGGAAGGTTATGTGCGGGATATGCTGGAGATTCTCGACGCCTACGCGGGCATCGAGAAGCTGGCCGCGGCGGGAGCGGCGAACGAGAGCACCGGGATGGCGCTGGCGGCCGTGAGGGAACTCAAACAGCGGAAGGATTTCGACTTTCTGCGAGACGATATCCCGAAGTTGATCGCCGAATCGCAGGACGGACTGGCGCGCGTGACCACGATCGTGAAGGACCTCAAGGGGTTTTCGCGCGCGGACGATGCCAATTGGCAGTGGGCCGACCTGCGCAGCGGGCTGGAGTCTACCCTCAACATAGTTTGGAACGAACTCAAGTATCACTGCACGGTGCACAAGGATTACGGCGATCTGCCGGAGCTCTGGTGCCTGCCCTCGCAACTCAATCAGGTGTTCATGAACCTGCTGGTGAACGCCGGCCAGGCCATTGCCGGCAAGGGTGAAATCAACATCGCCACCGGGCAGCGCGGCGAGGAGGTTTTCGTTGCCATCAACGACACCGGCTGCGGCATCTCTCCCGAGGGCCGGCGCCGGCTGTTCGAACCTTTCTTCACCACCAAACCGGAAGGCAAGGGTACCGGTCTCGGGCTCTCGCTTGCCTTCAACATCGTGCAGAAGCACGGCGGGCGGATCGAAGTCGACAGCACGCCCGGCAAGGGCTCGACCTTCACCGTCTGGCTGCCGGTAAAGCCATCGGCGGCATCCCCAACCACCGAGAACGGCTAATCCCACCACGCGTAGCGAACGGCCGGTTGACCGGGCAGCAGTTTGGACTAGACTGAAAGGTGTCGGTTCTGTGCGGCCAACCAATGGCCGAATGGCAAGTTTGTCTCCGTCCATGAGCGAATCGGCGATCGCAGCTACCGGGCGCTTGCCGGCTAGCCCGGGTAGTCGCGGTTCGGTTCATGTGCCTCGGTGAAGACAACGGCTTGTATCCATGCGCAACCGCACGTCTGGATAGAACAGATTTCCTCACTTGGCGGAACTTCCCATGCAAGAAGACAGCCCAAACCACCCCGAACTCTCCATCCTGCTGGCGTCCTGCGCCCACGATATGAAGAATTCGATGAACCTGTTGAACATCACTCTCGAGAATCTCCTGTCGAGCGCTTCAGTGTCCAATACGCCGGCGTACCAGAAGATGGTCGGCATGCTGTCCGAAACCAAGCGACTGCATGACAATTTGTTCCAGTTGCTGGCGCTCTACAAGGAAATCGGCAGCCCGCATTTCCCGTTTGACCCGGAAGCGCATGCGATTGTCGAATTTGTGGAGGAAGTCATTGCGCGTAACCACATTCTGCTTGACGCGAAGGGCATTGGTTTCGATACCGACTATCCCGCCGACCTGGTGTGGTGCTTCGATGACGATCTGGTGGTTGGCCTGATTGGGCATGCCGTCAATAACGCGCTGCACTACACTCGCGACAAAGTCCGCTTGGCCGTCGAACAGGTCGGTGAATTTCTCGAAATCAGGGTGGAAGACAATGGCAGCGGTTACTCTCGGGAGATTCTGGATGCACAAGCCGCGGTCAAGGCCGGCGTCGATTTTTCAAACGGCAGCACCGGGCTCGGCCTATACTTTTCCAATGAAGTCGCGAAGATGCACAAGCACCGCGGCCGTTGCGGCAGCGTCAACTTGAGCAACGGTGGCGTGATGGGTGGGGGATGTTTCGTGCTGCGCCTTCCCTGAGTTTCACCTGGGCTGAATCGAAATGACAGACAATCGGGATTGGGTAGGCAAGCACTACTTGGTAATCGACGATTTTCCCGGTATGCGCATGGTGATGTGCGACATGTTGCGCAGCCTCGGGGTGAAGCATGCCGACCAGGCGGGCAACGGGGCCGAGGCCTCGGCGATGCTGGCGAAGACCAAATACGATGTGGTGCTGTGCGACTTCGACCTCGGCTTCGGGCGGAGCGGTCAGCAAGTCCTGGAAGAAGCCAGGCTGCTCGATCTGGTGGGGCCCTCTTGCATCTGGCTGATGGTGTCTGCCGATAGATCCGCGGAATCGATCATGGGCGCCGCTGAATTTCAGCCCGACGCCTATTTGTGCAAGCCCATCACCGAAAACCTGCTATTGACTCGGCTGAACCACGTCTGGAGCAAGAAACAGGTGTTCCAGGAAATCGACGCGGCCTTTAGCGCCAAAGACTATATAAAGGCTGCCAAATTGTGCGATGAGAAGATCGCCACCTGCAAGCTGCACGCCTTGGACCTGCTGCGCATGAAGGCCAGTTTGCTCATGAAGAGTGCCGACTATGCGGCTGCCCAGAAGGTGTACGAACAAATCCTGGCGGATCGGGAGTATGGCTGGGCCAAGACAGGATTGGCCAGAATTCACCTGCACCGAGGCGATTATCAAGCCGCCAAGCTGATGCTACAAGAGGTTCTCGCAGAAAATGCCAACTACCTCGATGCCTATGATCATCTCGCCTTGACTCTCGAAAAGCTGGGAGAGTTCGCCGAAGCGGAAAAGGTGCTGGGAAGCGCCGTGAAGCTATCGCCCAATTCGGTGCTGCGCCAACTGAATCTCGGCACGATCGCGCTGAGACTGGGCGATCTCTCGATGGCCGAAAAGGCCTTCCATAAATGCATCGATGTCGGCAAGAACTCCATACGCAAGACGCCTGATGCGTACTTTGGGCTGGCTCGCGTATGCGGACAGAAAGAACATGTCAATCAGGCACTGGAGGTGCTCGCCGATGTGCAGGCAGCGTTTGTCGGCGAAGACGTCAGTCTGCGTGCGAAGATCACAGAAGGCCTGGTTTACCATGAGGCGGGTGATTTTTCCAAGGCACGCAAGACTAGCGAAGAGGCGGCGCGGATGCTGGAGGCCGCCGCTTCCAAACCCAACATCGAGGCGAGCTTGGAGACGGCCCGCCTGTTCTTTGCGGTCGGGGTGAAGAATACGCCGATCAATCTCTTGCGGGATCTGGTCAGGAACAATCACGACAGCGAGGCACTGGCAATAGAGGTGCAGAAAATCTTCGACCAGGCCCACCTTGGCGACATCGGATCCCAGTTGGTTGCATCTTCCCGCAAGGAAGCCGAGGAGCTGATGAACCATGGCGTCTTGCTGTGGAAGGGCGGCAAACCCGACGAGGCGCTTGCCTGGATGCGCAACGCCAAGGCGGCCCTGCCGTCGAACGTGCGGGTGTTGTTCAACTGCGCGCACATCATGATTGCGAAGATGCAAGAGGAAGGTTTCGACTCGGCTCTTGCAGGGGAAGCACGAGAGATTTTGCTTAAGGCGGATCAATTGTCCCCGAACCACAAGCGTTTCGCCGAGCTGATGGAATTGTTGCAGGGCTGTCGTCCCTCAGACCAAACACAAGCTGCCTAACCAATCCCTCGGGGTTCGGGGCTGGGTCATTTCCTCATAAATGGGAGGATCACATGAGCGCAAGACCAAATGCTCCAAGAGGGGAAAGATCCTCGCATTTGGATTTTCTAGCCGTTGCGGAACAGTCAGCGGCGATGATCCGGGTATCCGGAGCCGACATGCTCGGACATTGGTTCAACAAGACGTGGCTTGATTTTACTGGCCGGAGCATGGAGCAGGAGCGCGGTAATGGGTGGTCCGAGGGCGTTCACCCCGATGACCTGGCGCATTGCGTCGATACGTATGCACAGTACTTCGCCGCCCGCGAGCATCTCCTGCTGGAGTATCGGTTGCGGCGACATAGCGGCGAGTATCGCTTGATTCTTGAGTCCGGATCGCCGCGTTTCGATACACAGGGCAATTTCCTGGGCTATGACGCAGTCTGTTTCGACATCGACGAGCGCAAACAATCGGAGGAATCACGGGCGGGTCAAGCCAAGTTCATGAATGCCGTTCTCGATTGCGAACCGGAGTGCGTCAAGGTCGTGGCGCCGGACGGCAATCTGGTGATGATGAACCGTGCAGGCCTGGACATACTCGAAGTGGCAACGCTGGACGACGCGAAGTCGCTTGGCCTGGAGCATTTTATTGCCCCCGAACATCGCAAGGCCTTCAACGAACTTCACAAGTGCGTCATTGCCGGCGGGCAGGGAACTCTTGAGTTTGAACTCATCGGCAACAAGGGAACCCGGCGCTGGTTGGAGACGCATGCGGCGCCGCTAAGAGACCAGGCTGGCAGTGTTATTTCGCTGATAGGAATTACCCGTGACGTGACCGAGCGACGAGCCTTGCTCAGCAGGCTTGAGCAACAGTCGCATACCGACAAGCTGACTGGCCTTCACAACCGCGGTTACTTCTACTCTTTGGCGGAGCTTGAGCTGGCTCGCGTCAGCCGCTATGGCGGAATGTTGTCGTTGTTGATGCTCGACATCGACGGGTTCAAGGAAATCGACGATCAATACGGACAAAAAGCAGGTGATCTTGTACTGACCGGGCTTGCGGAGACCTGTCGGGCCAGCTTGCGGGAAATGGACATCGCGGGGCGACTGGGAGGCGAGGAGTTTGCGGTGCTGCTGCCGGAAACAGATGGCACCAAGGCGATTGAGGCCGCGCAGCGCCTGCGTAGGGCAATCGCCGGAAGCCGAACCGAACTGCCGGATGGGACCTCCCTGGCGATTACCGCATCATTCGGCGTAACCAGCCTGGACGGACGCCCGATCGACCTGGATACGCTGATACACGAACTGGACGCGGCGCTTGACGACGCCAAGCACGCCGGCCGCAACTGCGTGGTTGCCCATGATCGGCAGACTGCACTCGACAAAATGCCGCATGAACGACCTGACAATTCCCGGTGATGTCGGCCGCAGTCGCGCCCAGGAATCAACGAGGAGCAGGGTATAATTCGTCGCTCCTGCTGAACCATCCTTCGCCTATCGGCCGAGCCGTCCGCCATCATGCCCGAGATCATCAAGCTGCGCGGCAGTGCCGCATTTTCCGCCAGCCGTCTGGCCCGTATTACCGAACAGGCGCGAGCCGCCGCCACCTCCCTCAAGCAACTGGCCGCTGAACACTGGTTTTTCGTCGAGATCAAGGAAGCGTTGGCGGCCGACGAATTACTGCGCCTGCGGCAACTGCTGGGTGTGCCCGCCGTTCCGGCATCCCAGCCAGCCGGTCGCCTGCTGCTGGTG
>JBAYJH010000273.1:0-6564 GCA_041665185.1 Sterolibacterium sp. | reverse complement strand
GCGTTCTGCTGCGTCGCCTGGTTCAACTGACCCATGGCGCCGTTGATCTGGCCCACCCCGGCGCTCTGCTCCTGGCTGGCCGCGGCAATCTCCTGCACCAGGTCGGAGGTCTTCTTGATCGAGGGCACCATTTCATCGAGCAGCTTGCCGGCCTTCTCGGCCATGCCGACGCTGCTGCTGGCCAACTGGCCGATTTCCTGGGCAGCCACCTGGCTGCGCTCGGCGAGTTTGCGGACTTCGGCGGCGACGACCGCGAAGCCCTTGCCGTGCTCTCCCGCCCGCGCCGCCTCAATGGCGGCATTCAGCGCAAGCAGGTTGGTCTGGTAGGCGATGTCGTCAATGATGCCGATCTTGCCGGCGATCTGCTTCATCGCTTCGACCGTGTCCTTGACGGCACTGCCGCCCTCGGCGGCCTCGACGGCGGACTTGCTCGCCATGCCGTCGGTGACCTTGGCGTTCTCGGTGTTCTGATTGATGCTGGCGGTCATCTCTTCGATGCTGGCGGTCGTCTCTTCGACTGAAGCCGCCTGTTCGCTAGAACTCTGAGACAACGACTGGGCGGTCTGCGAGACCTGCCCGGCGGCGTTGTTCAAGGCGTCCGAGGCGGTATTAACCTCACCGATGATGTGCGCAAGCTTTTCCGCCATGCTCTTCATCGCCTGTTTGAGTTGCCCCGTCTCGTCGGTCGAGTCGACCTCGATCTTGATGGTCAGGTCGCCCTCCGCCAGGCTGTTGGCGGCGCCCACCGACTCGTTGATCGGATTGACGATGCTGCGGGTGATCCACCACGCAAACAGAATGCCGA
The DNA here is from genome assembly GCA_041665185.1 of Sterolibacterium sp. Classification (GTDB taxonomy): domain Bacteria; phylum Pseudomonadota; class Gammaproteobacteria; order Burkholderiales; family Rhodocyclaceae; genus JACRAR01. The sequence goes on along the minus strand of JBAYJH010000273.1, from coordinate 5,759 downwards.
TCACAAACGCCACGATCGCCATGATCAACACCAACCTCTCGGCTGCCGTCGCCGTGGCGGCCGCCGACTTGCCCTTTTCTTTCGCGGCCTCTTCTTCATGATTGGCAATTGTGCTGAGAGCGGCGATATAGGTGTCGCCAACGTGGTCGAATTCGCCGAACAGGTACTCGGTGGCCTTTTCCGCATTGTGCTGGGCCGACGAGACGTCGGCCAGGGCGATGAGCTTGTCCAGTGACTCGTTGAACCTGGCCCGCCCGTCGAGCGCCTTGCCAAACAGTTCCTTGCCCTTGTCGCTCTGGACCAGCGGTTTCAGCTTGTCGAATGTTTCGCCGTTCTCCTTGCGGGCCTTGGCGATGTCGTCCAACGAGCGCCGTTCGATGGCCTTGTCGTTGGTCAGGATCAGGTTCCTGACTTCCCGCTCGACAAGACTGGCATTCTCGATAAGATAGTTCGCCAGCACGGTCTTCGGCAATGCGCCGTCCACCACTTCGTCGATGTCCTCATCCAGTTCGCTGATGCGCAAAACGGAGATGGTGGAAATGACCGCCAGCAGGATCAGCACCATGCCGAAGCCCACTCCCAGGCGCATACCGATTTTCAGGTTCTTGAACATGCTCGCACTCCCTTTCTGAGATGAGTTAATCGCTGCAAATATTGCCCCCAGTACCGCCAGACCCAGCGCGATCCAGCCGAGAATCGCCCAGACGGAACTGCCCTCGCCCTTCTTCTCCACCTTGGTGCCCGAACTCTTGTCGCCATGAGACGAAGACGACTCGCCGGCTTTGGCCGCCCCGGCGCCGTGGGCGTCCGCTGCCTTGCTGGCACCACCGTGCCCGCCGGCGTCAGGCTTGGCACCATGCCCGCCATCGCTTGGCGGTGACCCATGGCCACCGGCCGCGGCCAGGGCCGCCAAGGCCACGGGAACGTTCTCGCCGCTGTCGCGCACGCTGTAGATGGTCCGTGCGCCGAGGGGCTGGACCGGCCGCTCGTTATGGACAAACAACGCGGAAAAGTTGCGGATCTGTTCCCTGGAGGCTTCCAGGGGTTTCTTCAGCACATACCACTTGACCCCCTCGCTGCAAGGCGGCGTCGTCAGGGAACCGTTGTAGTGGTAATGGGACTTGTCCTTGGGCAGCATTTCAGCGACGCGCAGGGTGATGTCGCCGATGGAACGCTCCGGTCCCGGCGCCTTGGGCATGACTTTCCAGAACTTGTCGAGAAAGGCGTTGGCGCGACCTTCCTTGTAGAACAGGCCGATCACCGCCAGCTGGCCGGCGGCGTCCTTGTGCACCAGATGCGCCTCCATCGCCAGCGGTTTGCCATTGACGGTGTGCTCGCTGGGCGTATGAAAGTGGAACTGGGCCAGCCGGTAAGGCTTGCCGCCCAGCGAGGCGCCCCCTTCGGCGCCGTAGTTGATCTGGATGGTGTGGCCATTATTGACGATGGAGAGGCCAGTCTGCGGATATTCGATGCCGATGCCCGGCAGGCTGGCCGCCTGGCCGTCGACGATGTCGATGGGCGATTGTTCCTTGCCGGTGCCGCAGGCCTGGTAGTCGGGCGACAACTTGCCCCAGTTCTTCGGCCCTTCGTTGCCGTCGTAGGTCCAATGGACGCCATGGCTTGCCTGGCTGCCATGGCTCGCCTGGCCGCCATGGTCGGTGGCCGCCTGCACATTCCAAACGATTGCCGGGAGCAGCAGTGCCAGCAACAGTGCCCTGAATTTCGTCCAATTCATCATCATGATTCTCCGATGCGGGTGATGGGGGCGTCGGCTCATGCGGCAGCCGCGGCGGCGAGCAATTGCGGCGCCGCCTGGCCGAGCGCCGGTGGCGAGATGTCGCTGTCGCCGAGGGTGTTCAGGACCGCCAGGTCGTCGGAGGAGATGGCGCGCTCGATCTTGAGGATGATGACGAACTTGTTATTCACCTTGCCCATGCCGGCGATGAAGTCGGCGCGGATCTTGGCGCCGAAGGAAGGCGGCGGTTCGATCTCGCTGGCCGGGATCTCCAGCACTTCCGACACGGCGTCGACGATGATGCCCAACTCGCGCCGCTCCTCGTCGCCGGTTGCCAGCTCGACGATGACGATGCAGGTGCGCTTGCCGATCTCGCTCTGCTTGCCGCCGAAGCGGGCCGCCAGGTCGATCACCGGCACCACCCGGCCGCGCAGGTTGATCACCCCGCGAATGAACGGCGGCATCATCGGTATCTCGGCGAGAGTGCCGTATTCGATGATTTCCTTGACGTTGAGTATGCCCACTGCGAACATCTCGCCGGACAGGGCGAAGGTCAGGTATTGATGCGCCTCTCCGGCTGCATCCAGGTGCTGGGCGGCGGCGAGTGCACGTTGGGCCTCCCGCGGCGTCGCGGGATCGGCAGTTGCCGTGGCTGTTTGGACTAGGTTTTCCATGGTTCACCTCGCTCAGAAGCGTTCGAAGTCTTGTTCGTTGGTCGCCGCGCTGGCCTTGCCTGCCTTGGCCGCCGGACGCGCCGGCTTGCCGCGCGCGACGTTGGCCTGCGCTCGGACCGCCGGACGGGCACCGGACCCCTGCCCCTGGTCGATCTTGAAGAAGGACATCAGCGAAGTGAGCTGGGTCGATTGTCCGCCCATCTCTTCTGCTGTGGCCGCCAGTTCCTCGGAAGCCGAGGCGTTCTGCTGCGTCGCCTGGTTCAACTGACCCATGGCGCCGTTGATCTGGCCCACCCCGGCGCTCTGCTCCTGGCTGGCCGCGGCAATCTCCTGCACCAGGTCGGAGGTCTTCTTGATCGACGGCACCATCTCGTCGAGCAGCTTGCCGGCCTTCTCCGCCATGCCAACGCTGCTGCTGGCGAGCTGGCCAATCTCTTGCGCCGCCACCTGGCTGCGTTCGGCCAGCTTCCTGACTTCCGCCGCCACCACCGCGAAGCCCTTGCCGTGTTCGCCGGCCCGCGCCGCTTCGATGGCCGCGTTCAGCGCCAGTAGATTGGTCTGGTAGGCGATGTCGTCGATGATGCCGATCTTGCCGGCGATCTGCTTCATCGCCTCCACCGTGTCCTTGACGGCGCTGCCGCCCTCGGCGGCCTCGACGGCGGACTTGCTGGCCATGCCGTCGGTAACCTTGGCGTTCTCGGTGTTCTGATTGATGCTGGCGGTCATCTCTTCGATGCTGGCGGTCGTCTCTTCGACGGAGGCGGCCTGCTCGGACGAGGACTGCGACAAGGACTGGGCGGTCTGCGACACCTGGCCGGCAGCGTTATTCAGCGCTTCCGAGGCGGTGTTTACTTCGCCGATGATCTGCGAGAGTTTGCCGACCATGTTGCTCATCGAGGTCAGCAGCAGGCCGGTTTCGTCCTTGGAGTCGACTTCGATCTTCACCATCAGGTTGCCGTTCGCCAGTTCATCGGCCACACCCACGGCTTCATTGAGGGGCTGGGTGATGCTGCGGGTGACCCAGTAAGCCATCCCCGCGCCGATGAGCATGGCGCCCGCCGCGAGGGCCATGACGAGGGTCATCGTCGACGTGGCCAGGGCAGCAGCCCCCTCCCCAACCTTCTTCGATGCCTCATCCTCGTGGTCGGCCCAATCGGTCAAGGTCTTCAAGTAGGCGTCATAGGTCGGCCTGAGCTTGTCGCCGAATACCTTCGTGGCCTCATCCCAGGACTTGGCTTTGACGGCGTCGACGAAGCGCGCATGGACGTCAAGGTAGGTCTTGCGCTTGTCCTTGATGTCAGTCAGGTATTTCTTGCCGGTTTCGCTGTAGTGCAGTTTGTCCAGCTTTCCGACGATGCCGTCGATGTTTTTGTTGGCGGTCTCGATTTTGCCCAGCGATTCCTTGTTCATGTCGTCGCTCTTGTAGATGAGCATATTGCGCTCGGCCCGCGCAATACCCGCGAGCTGATCGGCGATGTCGGCCACATCCTTGGACTTGGCCATCTTGTCCTCGACCAGGTCGTCGATCTCCCGGTCAAGCTCGTTGACTCGCATCACGCCGATGGTGGCCACGGCGGCCAGCAGGATCAATACCGCCGCAAAGCCGATTCCCAGGCGCATGCCGATTTTCAGGTTCTTGAACATGGTAGTTTCCTTTCCAAAAAAATTGACTCAAGCCCGCGCGCCGGCGGCGGCGAGGGATTTTTCTTCGGCGCCGGCGGCAAGCGTCGCCAGCATCTGCACATCCAGAATCAGTGCCACCTCGCCGGAGCCGAGGATGGTGGAGCCGGCGATGCCGCGCAGATGGCGGAAGATCGCCCCGAGCGGTTTGATGACGGTCTGGAATTCGCCTTGCAGCACATCCACCACGATGCCGGCCTTGCGCCCGCCGGCCTTGACCACCACCACGTTTTCGCGGGCCGGCCGTTCGCTGGCGACTTCGAACAGTTCGCGGATGCGCACGAACGGTAAAACCTCGCCGCGCAGATTCAGGTAGTTGCGATCGACGGAGGCGTTCTGCAATTCCATGCATTCCACCACCATCTCCAGGGGGATCACGAAGGAAGACTTTTCCACCCCCACCAGAAAGCCGTCGATGATCGCCAGGGTCAGCGGCAGGCGGATGGTGAAGCGCGAGCCAACGCCCTCCTGCGAACTCACCTCGACGGTGCCGCGCAGGGCCTGGATGTTTCTTCTGACCACATCCATGCCGACGCCGCGCCCGGACAGGTTGGTGACCTTCTCGGCGGTGGAAAAGCCGGCCTCGAAGATCAGGTTGGAAATCTCCAGGTCGGACAGCGTCTGGTTCTCCGAAATGATGCCTTTTTCGATGGCCTTGGCGCGGATCTTGTCCTTGGGCAGGCCGCCGCCGTCATCCACCACTTCGATGACAATGCTGCCGGAGTCGTGGAAGGCGTTGAGCTCCACCCGTCCGGCGGCCGGCTTGCCACGCGCCAGGCGCACGGCGGTGGGCTCCAGGCCGTGGTCCATGGCGTTCCTGACCAGGTGCATCAGCGGGTCGCCGATCTTCTCGACCACCGATTTGTCGAGTTCGGTTTCGGCGCCGGTGATCACCAGCTCGATTTCCTTGCCCATCTCCCTGGCGGTGTCGCGCACCACCCGGTTGAAGCGGTTGAAGGTCTCGCCGATCTGCACCATGCGCAGTTGCAGGGCCGAGTCGCGGATGCTCTCGACCAGCCGGGAGAGCACCGAAGTGGCTTCGACCAGATTCGCCTGCTTGCTCTTCTGCGCCAGGAGGTTGGCGGAAGCGCCGGCGATGACCAGTTCGCCGACCAGATCGATGAGCTGGTCGAGCTTGTCGGCATGGATGCGGATCAGCCGGGCTTCGTCGGCCTTCTTTTCCGAGACCTGCTTCTGCCGGGTGACGGCCGCCTCAACGATTTCCGGCTGGACGGTCTGCTGTTCCACCAGGATCGTGCCGAGTTGCGGGGCGGGCGGGCCACCTTCGACCTGGGCAGCGGCAGCGGCGCCGGCCTGCTGGGCCGCCAGGCCGTGGTCGAGCTCTTCCTGGGTCAGCGCACCGCTCCTCACCAGGATCTCGCCCAGGCGCATGGTCTCTTCGGGCAGGTGGGCGATCAGGTCGAGGTAGTCGCCGACCTTGCTGTAGGGCGGCAGGATATGGAGTTCGCAGCCGTCACGGACGAAGTCGAAGACGCGTTCGATGGCGGCCTTGTCGGCGTGGCTCCTGAAGTTGATTTCGAAGCCCAGGTAGCAGGATTCAGGGTCCATCTCGGCGGCGTCGGGCAGGGCATCGGCGACGGTGGTGATGTGAACGATTTCGCCCAGCGACAACAGGTAGCGCAGGATGGCTGCGGGGTCCATGCCGTTTC
>JBAYJH010000272.1:0-6577 GCA_041665185.1 Sterolibacterium sp. | reverse complement strand
CCAGAGCGAACATGCCTTCTCCGCTTGCGGCATGCCGGTGCTGGCGCCGGCGGGCCTCCAGGATTATCTCGACCTGGGCCTGCACGGCTGGGCCATGTCGCGCTACTCGGGTTGCTGGGTGGCGATGAAACTCACCGCCGATTCGGTGGAAAGTTCGGCGACGGTCCTCCTTGATCCGCAACGGGTGCAGATAAGCCTGCCCGAGGATTTCATCCTGCCGCCGGACGGCCTGCATATCCGCTGGCCCGACCCGCAACTGGCGCAGGAACAGCGCATGCAGGAGTTTAAGGTGTATGCGGCGCTGGCCTACGCCCGCAGCAACCGGCTCAACCACCTGGTATTCGGCTCCAACCAGCCCGCGCGGCTGGGCATCGTCGCCTGCGGCAAGGCTTACCTGGATGTGCGCCAGGCACTCGACGACCTCGGCATCGACGAGAGCCTGGCGGGCGCGATCGGTCTGCGCCTCTACAAAGTCGGCATGCCCTGGCCGCTGGAGGCAGAGGGCGTACGGCATTTCGCCGACGGCCTGGAAGAGATCCTGGTGGTCGAGGAAAAACGCCAGATCATCGAGTACCAGTTGAAAGAGCAACTCTACAACTGGCAAGGAGTGCATGGGGACGTGCGTCCGCGCGTCGTTGGCAAGTTCGACGAGGGCGGCGAGTGGTCCGCCACACAGCGGCCCTGGCTGCTGCCGCCGACCGGCGAACTGACGCCGGCCATCGTGGCGCGCGCCATTGCGGCGCGCATCGGCCGTTTCCATACTTCGGAAAAAATCCGCCAACGCCTGGCGGTTCTCGAAGCCAAGGATCGCGCACCCGCCACGCCCCTCGTCACCGCAGCGCGCAAGCCGTATTTCTGTTCGGGCTGTCCGCACAATTCCTCGACCAAAGTTCCCGAAGGTTCCGCCGCGCTGGGCGGCGTCGGCTGCCACTTGATGGCGGTGACGATGGATCGCAATACCCTGACCATCTGCCAGATGGGCGGCGAGGGTGCGGCCTGGCTGGGGATCGCCGAGCATTCCGGCACCCGGCATATCTTTGCCAACCTGGGCGACGGCACCTATTACCACTCCGGGATACTGGCAATCCGCGCGGCGGTCGCCGCAGGCGTGAATATCACCTACAAGATCCTCTATAACGACGCCGTGGCGATGACCGGCGGGCAGCCGTTCGACGGTCCGCTCGACGTGCCGCAAATCACCCGGCAGCTCGCTGCCGAGGGAGTGCCACGGATAGTCGTATTGGCCGATGATCCGCACAAGTACCCCAGCCATGCCGAATTCGCGTCCGGTGTGGAAATTTTCCCGCGCGATGACCTCGACCGGGTACAGCGTGAACTGCGCGACACGCCCGGCGTCAGCGCGCTGATCTACGACCAGACCTGCGCCGCCGAGAAGCGTCGCCGCCGCAAGCGTGGCGATTTTCCCGATCCCGACCAGCGCATCTTCATCAACCAGTTGGTGTGCGAAGGATGCGGAGATTGCAGCGCGAGGTCCAACTGCCTGTCCGTGGTGCCGGTGGAGACCGAGTTCGGCAGCAAGCGCGCCATCGATCAATCCTCCTGCAACAAGGACTATTCCTGTGCGGCGGGATTCTGTCCCAGCTTCGTTTCCGTCTCGGGTGGCAGGGTGCGGAGGGTGAGCAGTGGCGAGGCGCTGAACAGCCACGGTGACGACGTTGCCGGACTGCCCGAGCCGGTGCTGCCCGATCTGGCCTCGCCCTACGGCATCCTCATCGCCGGCGTTGGCGGCACCGGGGTGGTCACCATCGGCGCCTTGATCGGCATGGCCGCGCATATCGAGGGCAAAGGCGTCACCGTGCTGGACATGGCCGGACTGGCGCAGAAGGGCGGGTCGGTGTTTTCGCATGTGCGCCTCGCCCAGCGTCAGGAGCAGTTGCACGCGGCGCGCATCGCCACGGGCGAAGCCAATACCGTGCTGGGCTGCGATATCCTGGTCGCGGTCAGCGAGGATGCGCTGTCCAAGGCGCAGCCTGGCTTCAGCCGGGCGATCGTCAATACCGGAAGATCGATTACCGGGGATTTCGTGCGCAATCCGGATCAGGTTTTTCCCCTGGATGCGATGGAGGACCAAATGCGCGCCACGATTGGCCCGGACGCCGCGGAATTTCTCAATGCGACGCGCCTGGCAACCATGTTGATGGGGAACTCCATCATGACCAATATGTTCATGCTTGGTTATGCCTGGCAACAAGGACAGGTGCCCGTCTCGAGCGCGGCACTGATGGAAGCGATAGCACTCAATGGCGTTTCGATTGCGGAAAACACCAGCGCCTTCGTGTGGGGGCGTCGCGCCGCGCTCGATCTGCCAGCCATCGAGGCCATGGTCCGTGCCGCCGCCCCCGTATTGCCGACCCACCGACTGTCGCAAAGCGCAGACGAAGTCATCGCGCGCCGCCGCGATTTTTTGATTGGATATCAGGATGCGGCCTATGCGCAGCGCTACATCGACCTGGTCGGGCGTGTGCGGCAATCCGAGGCAGCAATCCTGCCGGGTAGCACGGCTTTGACCGAAGCGATGGCGCGCAATTACTTCAAGTTGCTCGCCTACAAGGACGAATACGAAGTGGCGCGGCTTTTTTCCGGCACGGAGTTCGAAAGCGCGCTGCACAGCGCCTTCGAGGGCGATTACCGCCTGACTTTTCATCTGGCCCCGCCGATTTTCAACCGTCCCGATCAGGACAGCGGCGATCCTAAGAAACGCAGCTTCGGTCCGTGGATGATGCCGGTGTTTCACCTGTTGGCCAGGCTAAGGTTCTTGCGTGGCACGCCTTTCGACGTTTTTGGTTATGCCGCCGAGCGCCGCATGGAACGGCAGTTGATAGCGGAATACGAAGAAAGCGTCGAACTTCTGCTGGGCGTACTCGCTCCCGAAAATAGGGCGCTGATCCTGGAGATCGCCTGCTTGCCGGAAATGGTCCGGGGCTATGGACCGGTCAAGTCGCGCAACGTCGAAGCCTATCGTGCCCGGCGCCAGGCACTGATGACGGCACTGGCGGCGCCGCCGCCGGTCGTGGCGACATAGGTGACGAAGATGTCGAACTGGAAGGTTCTTGCCGCACCGTTGTGGGTGAGCGCCTTTCGTCCCTTCTACCTGCTCGGTGCGGCCTACGGACCGCTGCTGATGCTGGCCTGGCTCGGCGCCTATGCGGGGATCTGGCAGGTGCCGGTAGACGACTGGCTGTTCCTGGCCTGGCACGGCCACGAAATGCTGTTCGGTTTCGCCGCGGCGATCATCAGCGGTATCGTCATGACCGCCCTGCCGAGCTGGGCGGGGACGGAAGAGGTCACCGGCAAGCGGCTGGCGATATTGGTGGGTTTGTGGCTGGCCGGACGCCTGGCGCTGATCGGCCCCGTGCCGCCAATGCTTGCCGCCGTTGTCGATTGCGCGCTATTCCCGGCGATAGCCGGTGTGCTGCTGCCGCAGTTGTTGCGCGTCCGAAATCGCTATTACCTGCTGTTGCTGCCGGTGCTTGCCGCCCTGTTCGCGGCGAATGTGACTTTCCACGCCGGGCGCTTGGCCGCCGACGTGGTATGGACCGGCTTCGGCTTGCGCTTGGCGATCCATGCCATCGTCCTGCTGTATGTGCTGAAGGGCGGAGTGCTGACGCCGATCTTCACCGGCAACGCCCTGCGCGAGAGGCAGCGCGGCACGGACATTCCCTTCATCATGTGGCTGGATGTGCTGGCGACGCTATCGGTGGTGGCGCTGGCAATCGCCGACCTGGCAAAATTGCCCGCGGCCTGGACAGGCGCCGCTGCGCTGGCCGCCTGCGCCATCCATGCGCTGCGCCTGGCGCGCTGGCGCGGCTGGCTAGTCATCGATATTCCGCTGCTGTGGGTGATGCATCTCGGTTATGCCTGGCTGGTGGTGGCCTTTGGATTGAAGGCGGTCGCGGAACTGGGCGGTACGCTGCCGGAAGTGATCTGGGTGCACGCCTTCACCGTCGGCTCCTTGGGGATGATGATGCTCGGCCTGATGACCCGGGTGGTGCTGCGCCACACCGGACGCCCGCTGCAACCGCCGGCGGCCATCGTGCTCGCCTATCTGATGGTGCCGGTGGCTGCTTTGCTGCGCGTCGCGGTCATGATGTTCGGCCTCGGCAATGGCTACCTGTTCGCCTCCGCGTCGCTGTGGATGGCGCCGTTCGCGATTTACCTGGCCCTGTTCGGCGCCATGCTGTTGTCGCCGAGCCTGCCGCGCAAATAATTCCGGTTCGAATTCGAAACGATACTTTGTCCCCCAAGGTGACTTCCTTCGGGGCGCGGCCCAAGGCCACTTCCTTCGGGGCGTCGTCTGCGCCTCGCCGTGCAACAGCACTGTCCCACGGGGATTTCCTGCGGTCATCTTCGGCTTGTCCCAAGGGGATTTCCGTTGGTCATCTTCGCGTCTCGCCTCGAATGCGAACCGGAATAGTTCTTCGAACCTATCGTTGAACTGCCGATATTCGCGCACATTTTCGCTGCGTCTTGCGCGAATGTATACCGTATACTATGATGCTGCGTAGTCCGGTCGTCGCTTTGTAGAGGTCGGAAATACCGAGGTTTGAAACGGTTGATGCGCCGCGTCAAACTGGCGGGAAGCCTGCCTCTTTCGCCATGGGGGTCAGCAATGCGCACTATCGAACAGCGTGTCCTGCTCGGCAACGAAGCCATCGCCCGGGGCCTGGTCGAGGCCGGTTGCCAGTTCGTAGCCGCCTATCCGGGCACGCCCAGTTCGGAGATACTGCCCGCGGTGGTGGCGTACAAGAACGAACTGGACCTGCCGATCTACGCCGAGTGGTCGTCCAACGAGAAGGTCGCGCTGGAGACCGGCCTGGCGGCGGCGTATGCGGGCAAGCGCACAGCCGTGGTGATGAAACAGGTGGGGCTGAACGTGGCCGCCGATCCGGCGCTGTCGTCGGCTTATGTCGGCGTGGTCGGTGGCCTAGTGCTGGTGGTGGCCGACGACCCGGGTCCGCAATCCTCGCAGACGGAACAGGACTCCCGGCTGTTCGCGCTGTTTGCCAAGATCCCGGTGCTCGATCCCTCCTCGGCGCAGGAGGCCAAGGATATGACGGCGCTGGCGTTCGAACTTTCCGAGCGCCATCAGATACCCGTCATGCTGCGGCCCACCACCCGGGTCTGCCACGCCAAGCAGGCCATCGCCTGCGGTCCGGTGGCGGCTGCCTATCGAACCGCCAACTTCGTCAAGAACCCGCGCCGCTGGGCGGCGACGCCGCGTGCGCGCAACCAGTTGCATCAGTTGTTGAATCAAAAGCTCGCCGCCATCGAGACGGAGTTCGAGTCCTGGCCAGGCAATCATGCCAGTTTCATCGACTCGGGCAAGGCGCCGCTGGGCATCGTCGCCTGCGGCGTCAGCTATGCCTACTTGATGGACCTGCTCGAACCGCTGGAACTGGCCGGACGCGTCTCGGTGCTCAAGATCGCCACCGCCTATCCGCTGCCTCGGCAGGTCGTCGGCAACTTCGCCGCGCGCTGCGAACGCATCCTGGTGCTGGAGGAACTCGATGCGGCGGTGGAGACCCAGATCCGTGTGGCCAGCCCGGTATGGGGCCGCCTGACCGGGCACGTGCCCTGCCACGGCGAGCTGACGCCCGAGGTCATCGAAGAGCTTCTGGTGCGCGCCGCCAGCGAGGCTGGCCTGGCAACGCGGATGCGCAACGACAGCGCTCTGCGCGATGCCGTCGCGGCTCTGGAACTGCCGATCCGGCGGCCGACGCTGTGCGCCGGTTGCGGCCATCGCTCGGCCTTCTACGCGATGCGGCGTTCGTTTCCCGATGCCATCTTCCCCGGCGACATCGGCTGCTATACGCTCGGCTTGAACCTCGGCGGCGTGGACACGGTGCACGATATGGGCGCCTCGATCACCATGGCGGCGGGTTTCTATCACGCCTACGCGCAGGATGGTGCGGACAAGGTGCCGCCGATCTTCGCCACCATCGGCGACGGCACCTTTTTCCATTCGGGCGCCGCCGGCCTGGAGAATGCCGTCTGCAACGGCGCCCGCTTCGTGCTGGTGGTGCTGGACAATGCCACCACTGGCATGACCGGCATGCAACCGACGCCGGAATGCGGCGGGACGGCGGACGGACATCACGGCAGGCCGGTGAACCTCGAAGCGTTGATCCGCGGCTGCGGCATCGATTACATTGCCAGTGCCAATCCCTATGAGCTGACGGCGTTCCAGGCCGCGCTCGCCGATGCCCATGCCCACACGCGACGCCGGGACGGCGGCGTCGCCGTGGTGGTCGCGCGTTACGCCTGCGTGACCCAGATGAAGGGGCTCGGGCCGAACAAGCTGCCCACGCCGGTGCTTGTCGGGAAGCTTTCCGGCCAAACGTCTGCGCTGGACAAGTTGCCGCGCCATGAGAACAGCGTCTCTCCCTGCGGCGCAGCCTGCCCGGCGGGCAACGACATCGAGAAACTGATGGCGCTGGCCGGCGCCGGACAATTCGAGGCGGCGGCCCAGGTCCTCTACCAGGAACATCCATTTCCCTCCAGCCTGGGGCGGGTCTGCCCGCAGCCGTGCGAAACGGCGTGCAACCGCCGCGACCTT
>JBAYJH010000271.1:0-6586 GCA_041665185.1 Sterolibacterium sp. | reverse complement strand
GCCGTGCAGAGCGACATGAAACGGCTGCTGGCGTATTCGTCGATCGAGAATATCGGCCTGCTGTTCGTCGGCATCGGCCTGGCGCTGACCTTCCGTTCGTTCGACATGAATATGCTGGCGGCGCTGGCCCTGACCGCCGTGCTGTACCACGGCCTGAACCACGCCGCCTTCAAGAGCCTGCTGTTCCTGTGCACCGGCTCGGTGCTGCATGCCACGCGCGAACGCAGCCTGGGCAAGCTCGGTGGCCTGATCCATCACATGCCCTGGGTGACCTGGCTGGCCCTGCTGGGCGTGTTGGCCAGCGCCGGCCTGCCGCCGCTCAACGGCTTCGTCTCCGAGTGGCTGCTGTTGCAGGCCTTCCTGTTCACCCCCGGCCTGCCGCACGGCTACATCAATATGCTGATCCCGGTGGCCGCCGCCGCCGTGGCGCTGACGGCGGCCATCGCCGGCTATGCCATGGTCAAGTTCTTCGGCATCGTCTTTCTCGGCCAGCCGCGCGAGGAAAAGCTCTCCCTGGCGCATGACGCCGGAATCCTGGAACGCGTCGGCATGTCCTGGCTGGGCATCCTGTGCATCCTGTTGGGACTGTTCCCGGTGTTCGTCATCGACAAGCTCGATGCCGTGACGCGTCCGCTGCTCGGCGCGGGCCTCGGCGAGGCGGTGCGGGCCCAGGGCTGGCTGCTGCTGGCACCGATCAACGCCGACCGGGCCAGCTATGAACCACTGGTATTCCTGTTGATGATCGTCGCGGTGGTTGCCTTGACCTTCCTGATCGTGCGCCGCTTCTGGCACGGCCGGGTGCGCCGCGGTGCGCCCTGGGATTGCGGCTTCCCGCTGCAAACGGCGCGCATGCAGGACACCGCCGAAGGTTTCGGCCAGCCGTTGCGCCAGGTCTTCGAACCTTTCTACCGCCTGACGCGCGAACTGCCGACGTCCTTCGACAAGCTGCCGCGTTACCGCATGGTGGTCGAGGACCACTTCTGGTATTGGTTGTACCTGCCGGTCGCCCACGTCGCCGACTTCGGCTCGCGCATGGTGGCCTTCCTGCAGCAGGGCCGCATCTCCATCTACCTGCTGTTCAGCTTCGTCACCCTGGTGGTGCTGCTGTTCCTGGTGCGCGGGTAGGAGTCCAACATGAATTTCGCCTCCGCCATTGCCCTGCAAGTCCTGGAACTGATCCTGGCGCTGCTGTTGGCGCCCTTGTTGACCGGCTGGGTAAACCAGTGCCGCGCCTGGCTGCAGAACCGTTCGGCGCCCTCCTTGTGGCTGCCCTACCGGCAACTCGCCAAACTCTTCGAGAAGGAGGTGGTGCTGGCGCACAACGCCTCCGGATTGTTCCGCGCCGCGCCTTACATCATTTTCGCCTGCATGGCGCTGGCCTCGGCCATCGTGCCGACGCTGTCCACCGATCTGCCTTTCGGCCCCGCCGCCGACGTCATCGCCCTGGTCGGCATCTTTGCCCTGGCACGCATCTTCATCGCCCTGGCCGGCATGGATGTGGGCACTTCCTTCGGCACCTTGGGGGCAAGGCGCGAAATGCTGATCGGCTTCCTCGCCGAGCCGGCGCTGCTGATGGTATTTTTCACCGCCTCGCTGATCTCGCATTCGACCTCGCTGTCCACCATCGTCGAGACTTTCGCCCACCGCGAATTCGCCATCCATCCCAGCCTGGCCTTCGCCGGCGTGGCCTTCACCATGGTGTCGCTGGCCGAGAATGCGCGCGTGCCGGTCGACAATCCCACCACCCACCTCGAACTGACGATGATCCACGAGGCGATGATCCTGGAGTATTCGGGCCGCCACCTGGCGCTGATCGAATGGGCCGCGACATTGAAGATGTATGTGTATTCCTGCCTGGGCCTGGCGCTGTTCTTCCCCTGGGGCATTCCCCAGGGCGCCCAGTTGGGCAACCTGCTGATCGCCCTGCCCAGCCTGGCGGTGAAGCTGGGGATCGGCGGTTTCCTGCTGGCCGTGATTGAAACCGCCAGCGCCAAGATGCGCATCTTCCGCGCGCCGGAATTTCTCGGTACCGCCTTCATGCTGGCGGTGCTGGGCATGCTGGTGCACCTCCTGCTGGAAACGGGAAGATGAGGCCGGACGCGCCATGAGCCATTATTACGGCCAGTTCATCAACCTGCTCGCCGCCATCCTGCTGCTGCTTTCGTTCGCCATGCTGGGGCAACGCCGCATCCTCTCGCTGATCAACCTGTTCATGGCGCAAGGCGCCGTGCTGTGCGCCTCCACGGTGGTGGTGGCGCTGACCACCGGACAGTCGCATCTCTACTGGTCGGCGCTGATCACCCTGGTACTCAAGGTGTTCCTGCTGCCCTGGATCCTGCATCGCCTGATCCGCCGCCTCAACGTCAAATGGGACGTCGAAACCTTGATCAACATTCCCACCACCATGTTGATCGGCATCGTCCTGGTGATCTTCTCCTTCAACCTGGCGCTGCCGATTTCGGAACTGGCGGGGACCGTCACCCGCTCCCTGCTGGGCATCGCCATGGCCTGCGTGCTGCTGGCTTTCCTGATGATGATCACGCGTTCGAAAGCGGTGCCGCAGGTGATCGGCTTCCTGTCGATGGAAAACGGCTTGTTCTTCGCCGCCACCTCGGCGACCTACGGCATGCCCATGGTGGTCGAACTCGGGATCGCCCTCGACGTGCTGGTCGGCACGATCATCCTGGGCGTGTTCTTCTTCCAGATCCGCGAGAAGTTCGAGTCGCTGGACATCCGCCATCTGGAACAACTGAAAGAGGATTGAGAGCCTGACTCACATAGTCGTCAGACCAACCCCGTGCCATGAAATTGCTCAAAACCCGAATTAATGCCCCCACCCCCAACCCCCGCCCAGGCGGGGGCTACAAACTGCTCGCTGCGCTCGTGGGTTTCGGGGCGCTGCGTAACTGTATTTCACGCTAAATGGAATTCATTCTGGTCCTCGGCATTCCCCTGCTCGGCGGCATCGTCCTGGCGCTGTTCGGCCACCGCAACCGCGCCACGGAAGTGAATATCGTCTTCAGCCTGCTGACTTTCCTGGCGGCGATCGCGCTCACCAGCCGCATCATCGACGGCGGGCCGGAGCGCTTCTACGACGAGCAGTTCTTCATCGATCCGTTCAACGTCTTCCTGGTGGCGCTGACGGCCTTCGTCGGTTTCACCACCTCGCTGTTTTCCCGTCCCTACATGCGCATCGAGCATGACCACGGCCGCCTCACCTCGGCCCGGCTGCGGCTGTATCACAGCATGTTCCAGTTGTTCATGTTCACCATGCTGCTGGCCCTGACCACCAACAACATGGGCATCCTGTGGGTGGCCATGGAGGCGGCGACGCTGACCACGGTGCTGCTGGTTTCGCTGTATCGCACCTCCGCTTCGCTGGAAGCGGCGTGGAAGTATTTCATCCTCTGCGGCGTCGGCATCGCCCAGGCCTTGTTCGGCACCATCCTGCTGTATTTCGCCGCCGAAAAACTGCTCGGCCACGAAGGCGGGGCGCTGCTGTGGACCCACCTCGACGCCGTCAAAGGCCAGCTCGAACCGACGGTGATGTCACTGGCTTTCGTCTTCCTGCTGGTCGGCTACGGCACCAAGGTCGGCCTGGTGCCGCTGCACAACTGGCTGCCCGACGCCCATGCGGAAGGCCCGACGCCGGTATCGGCGGTGCTCTCCGGCCTGCTGCTGAACGTGGCGCTGTATGCGGTGGTGCGTTGCAAGGTGCTCACCGACGGCGCCCTGCACAGCACCCTGGCGGGCACCCTGATGATGGGCTTCGGCCTGCTGTCTGTGGTGGTGGCGGCCTTCTTCCTGTCGCGGCAGAAGGACATCAAGCGCATGTTCGCCTATTCCTCGGTGGAACACATGGGCATCGTTACCTTCGCTTTCGGCATGGGCGGTCCGGTGGCGAGCTTCGGCGGCCTGCTGCACATGACGGTGCACAGCCTCACCAAGTCGGCGATCTTTTTCGCCGTCGGCCATGCCACTCAGAAGAGCGGCACGCAGTTGATGGAACACATCCGCGGCCTGCTGAAAATCAGCCCGACCATAGGCTGGGGACTGATGCTCGGCACCCTGGCGATCCTCGGCATGCCGCCCTTCGGCGTCTTCGCCAGCGAGTTCCTGATCCTCACCACGGCCATGCGACAGCAGCCGTGGGCCACGCCCTTCCTGCTGGTGGCGCTGGGCGTGGCCTTCGCCTCGATTTTCGGCAAGGTGCAGCCGATGGTGTTCGGCGAAAGCAGCCTGCGCACGCTGCCGCATAAGCCGGCGATGCTGCCGGTGTTCGTGCATCTGGCCCTGGTGCTGATGCTGGGCCTGTGGATCCCGCCCTACCTGGCCGACTGGTACCGACAGGCGGCCAGGTTCATCGGATAAGCCATGCAGCTCCTCAACCACTCCCTGCAATTCGAAGCGCTGCCCGGCGCACTGGCCGCCTATCGCGCCACCGCCGACGAGGCGCGATTATTGTCGTTCGCCAGCAGCGTGCGACAGTCCGGCGGCCGCTTCGTCGCCTTGTGGGGCAGCGACGAACGCGACAGAAGCGCGGGCTTCGCAATCCATGTCGCCTTCGGTATCGCCGAAGGCCTGGCCATCGTGACGCTGCCGCTGCCGGGCGACAATCCGGAATATCCCGATGTCGCGGAAATCTTTCCCGCCGCCAATCGCCTGCAACGCGCCACCTACGACCTGCTGGGCATCCGCTCCCGCGGCGAAGACCAGCGGCCCTGGCTGCGCCACGCCAACTGGCCGGCGGACTATTTCCCGTTGCGCCGCGACGCCGACCCGGCCCGGCAATTCGAGGCCCAGAACGAGGAATACGCTTTCGTTCGCGTCGAAGGCGACGGCGTGCACGAGATCCCGGTCGGCCCCATCCATGCGGGAATCATCGAGCCGGGCCACTTCCGCTTCTCCATCGTCGGCGAGAAAGTGCTGCGCCTCGAACAGCGCCTCGGCTGGACCCACAAGGGCATCGAGAAACGCTTCGAACAACTGCCGTTGAGCGACGGACACAAACTGGCCGGGCGCGTGTCCGGCGACACCACGGTGGCCTTCGCTTGGGCCTTCTGCCTGGCCGCCGAATCGCTCACCGGCTGCACGCCGCCGCCGCGCGCCCTGTGGCTGCGCGCCTTGCTGCTGGAGCGCGAGCGCATCGCCAACCATCTCGGCGACCTCGGCTATCTCGGCAACGATGCCGCGCTGTCCTTCGGGCTCGCCCAGTTCCTGCGCCTCAAGGAAGACTGGCAGCGCCTGTCGGACCAGCTCTTCGGCCACCGCTACCTGATGGACCGCATCGTTCCCGGCGGCGTCGCCTGCGACCTGCCGCCCGGCGGCGACGCGCTGATGCGCGCGCAGTGCGACGAGATCGAACGCGAAGTCCGCATCCTCAAGGACATCTACGACGAACACGCCGGCTTGCAGGATCGCTTCCTCACCACCGGCCGGCTGCTGCCGGCCCTGGCCGGCGAATTGTCCATCTCGGGCCTGGTCGGCCGCGCCAGCAGCCAGACCTGGGACCTGCGCGGGCAGAATGCGATCGCTCCCTATGACCAACTCAACGTCCAGGTCGCCTCGCACCGCAACGGCGACGTGGCCGCCCGCGTCGCCGTGCGTTTCGAGGAGATCTTCGAATCGCTGCGTGCTACGCGCCAAATTCTGGTGGTGCTGACGGACGAACTCTGCCGAGATTTGATCGAGCCTCTGCCAGCCGCCCGCGATGGCGCCTTCGGCGTCGGCTGGATCGAGGGCTGGCGCGGCGACGTGCTCGTGGCGCTGGAGGCCGGCCCGGACGGCAGCATCCGCCGCTGCCATTGCCACGACTCATCGACACGCGCCTGGCCGGCGCTGGAGCATGCGGTGATGGGCAACATCGTGCCGGACTTCCCGCTGATCAACAAATCTTTCAACTTGTCGTACAGTGGCCAGGATCTCTAACTCGCATGTTCGTCAGACCACGCCTCGTGCCATGAAATTGCTCAAAGACCGCAATTACGCCCCGAAGGAAGTGGCCTTGGGCCACGCCCCCACCCCCAACCCCCGCCCGGGCGGGGGCTACAGACTGCTCGCTGCGCTCGTGGGTTGTGGGGCGCTTCGCAACCGGGTTTCACGTTAAGCATGTACCAACTGCTCAAACAGATCATCGTCACCGGCATCAAGACCGAAGCGCCGCCTGTCGCCGACGAAGCCCTGCGCACCACGACCCAGCGGCTGGAGAAGGCGATGCTGGACACGCTCGGCCGCGCCCTGGTGATCCGCCAGATCGATGCCGGCTCCTGCAACGGCTGCGAGCTGGAGATCCACGCACTCGGCAATCCCTACTACAACCTCGAAGGCCTCGGCATCCGCTTCGCCGCCAGCCCCCGCCACGCCGACCTGCTGCTGGTCACCGGGCCGGTGGCCAAGAACATGGAAGTCGCCCTTAAACGCGCCTACGACGCCACCCCGGAACCCAAGCTGGTGGTCGCCGTCGGCGATTGCGGCTGCGGCGGCGGGATCTTCGGCGAAAGCTACGCCAGTTGCGGCCGGGTTGCCAACGTCATTCCGGTGGATGTCGCCGTGCCCGGCTGCCCGCCGACGCCGCTGGCGCTGATGC
>JBAYJH010000270.1:0-6601 GCA_041665185.1 Sterolibacterium sp. | reverse complement strand
CGGCGCCTATGCTGGTGGTGACGATGACGACGACCAGCGTTCCCAGGCTGTGCATCGAAGCCGGCACCAGATCGAGCGCCAGGGACAGCATCACCGGAGTCCGGGCCACGGTCATGAACAGCACCACGCCGCCCGCTATCAAGGCGACAGACTGTGAAACATCCATGGAGACCAGCGCCATGGCCGGAACGGAAAGCAGGCAGAAGATGGCGGGCAGAATCGCCAGCCAGCGATCGTCGTTCATGCGCCGGGCGATGGCCGGGCAGATCCAGCCGCTGGCCAGGCTGGCAATCAGCATGGCAATCCCCATCCAGGTACCGATGTACAAACCTATCTCGGTGTAGGTGAGCCCGTAGGCACGCACCAGGGTGACTGGGTACCAGCTCACGAACGCATAGATCCCGATGCCGTAGACAGCGTGGCCGGCAAGAAGAAACAGGAAGGCCTTGTTCGAGAACATCACACGCAGGGCACGAAGGAGAGTGTCCCGCCCGGCCAGCGATCCGTCGGCGAGTGTCTCGGAGCGAACGGACAGCCGCGGCGGTTCGCTGATGGTCCATCTGACGACGAAGGCCAGGAACAGGCCAATCACACCAAAGGCTATCACGGCGACCCGCCAGCCGAATTGATCGGTCAGGACGCCCATCAGCGGATTGCCGATGATACCGGCGACCGCGAGGGCGGAGTGCAGGACGCCGATTGCCTGGGTGCGTTTCTCGCGCTTGAAGTAATCGCCGATCAGCGACACGGCGCCGGGGATGCAGGCTGCTTCGCCAGCGCCGAGCCCGGCCCGGGCGAGAACGATCTGGACAAAACTGACGGCGCTGCCGAAGGCGACGGCCATCGCCGACCAGACCCCGACACTCCAGGCGAGGATATTGCGGCGATTCCCCCGATCGAGCCAGCGGGCAATGGGGAAGCCGAAGACCGTATAGGCGACGACGAAAGCTGCGCCCGAGAGTATCCCTATTTGAGTGTCGGTCAGCTGGAGGTCAACCTTGATCTGCTGGAGTATCAGGCCGACGGAAAAGCGATCGATGTTGCCGAGCAGGTTGGTCATCCACAGAACAAACAGGGCGTAGTACGCATGCCGCGAGGACACTTTGGGGGTTGGTTGATCATCCGCCGGTTCGGTCATTTGAAAAGCTCCAGATTAACCGCTGCGCCGAGCGCTTGTTGGCCCGCCGTGTTGGGATGCATGCAGTCGCCGGAGTCGAACTCGGCGGCCAGTCGGCTAGGGTCGCCGGGGTCCCGCAAGGCTGCCTCGAAATCGATCACCTCGGCGAAGACGCCGGAGTTACGGATCCAGTGGTTGACCTCCTGGCGCACCACTTCCTTCTCCTCCAGGAAGAACAGCGAACCGCGAAACGGCAGGAGGGTCGCGCCGATCACCTTGACGCCGCCGGCCTGAGCCCGCGTCAATATTTGTTGATAGCCGGCGATCAGCCCTGCCGTCGTTGCCACTGGCCAGGTTACGCCTTCGATGTTGGTGCGGCCGCCGGCGCCGATGTCGTTGATGCCCTCGAAGACCACCAGGTGGCTGATGCCCGGGACAAGGAAGACGTCCCGGTCGAGCCGCGCCAGCGCCGGCGGGCCGATCAGCGCCCCGACCAGTTGATTGCCGCCGATCCCGGCATTGACCACTGCCCGAGCATCGTCGCCATGCCGCTCACGCAGGCGGCGGGCCAGGATGTCGGTCCAACTGCGAAATTCCGTCGACTGGGCGCCGGCGCCGTCGGTCAGGGAGTCGCCGAGACAAACGATGGCACCGGGCGAGCGAACGCTATCGACTTCGACCGCGATCCCTGTCACTGTCGGGCGCACCGCGATCACTTGGGCATCCGGCAATGTGCGCTCCATGACTCGGTCGTCAGCCGAAACGTGCCGGGCCTTATGCACGTTTTCGCTGCGGGCCGGCGTGAACTCTTCGGGGAAAAACACGCTGACGACGAGCTCGCCAAGAGGCGCCACCGTCAGATCCAGGGGATCGCTGAAAACCGGAGAACCCGGTGGAATGACTATCCCCGGCTGTCCGGCGAAGCTCACCCGGCGCAGGGATTCCGGCGCGATTCCACCATCCTCCGCAGGCGATCCGATGCTGGCACCGCCGATGCGCAGTGGCCGGTCGCCGGTCTCGTTGGAGAAGCGCAGTTGCAGGCGCGCGCCGCCGACACTGACGCGAACGCGATGACGCAGCGTGCCCGCCAGCGGCGTCGGCGTCGCCATGATTTCCTGCGGGACGAAGTACACCGGTGCCGCGGGACTCGCGGCCCAGGTTGCCAACCAGCTTTTCATGTTTTCCTAACCGGCGCCTGAGTCGCCACCGTCACAAGACCAATAGTGAAAAAGAACGCGGGGCCCGATGAAAGCCCCCGCGTTGGCACATGTTGTAGCTTACCCGCGGATCAATAGTTCAGGGTGAGCTTGAGGTTGACCGTGCGCGGATCGTTGGGGTAGCGCACCTGGGTTTGCAACGGCGGTATGTTGAAACCGAACATCGGCCAGTAATCATTCCTCAGATTGTTGCCGATCAACTCGAGTTTCCACCGGCCGCCGCCACCCGCTACGCCGATCCGCGCACCCAGGTTGGAGTGCGCCGGGAGCGCACGTAGCGGATCCCAGGTGGCCGCCCCCTCGGACCGGTCGGTATGGAAGTAGTTGCCGCCGACCGACCAGACCAGACCGGCGACGGGCTGGGCGAAATCGAAACCGATCGTGTACTGCTGCTTCGGATTTGGCGCGAATTTTGTCGCGCTGGAATTGGTGCTGCCGTCGAGGGTACCCAGGTTGGCAAATAGGGTCAGGCTCTTGGTCGGCTTCCACAGGGTTTCGAATTCCCAGCCCTTGATCGTTGCATCCACGGTGCTGGTGCCGAAAGCACCACCGGTATTCAGGAAAGCAACTTGTTCATCCTTGTACTTGGAATCGAAGTAGGTGGCATTGACGCGCAGCGTGCGGTTCAGCCATTCGGTCTTGGCGCCGATCTCGTAGGTGGTCACATATTCCGGGTTGAACGGCGGGGCCGACGCCTCGGCGATACTGCGGGCGCCGCCGTTGAATCCGCCGCCCCGATAGCCATGGGTGGCGGAGACGAAACCCAGCGCATCGTTGGTCAACTTGTAGTCAAGGGCCGCGCGCCACTGCGGGGCGCTCCAGGTCTTCTCGCGATGGATATCGAACCCGGCGATCGGCGTTCCCTCCGGCGTGCCGACATCGCTATAGACCGTCTGCCGGTAACCCACCACATGAAAGTCCTTGGTCTCCCGAGTCCAGCGCAGGCCGCCGGTCAGGGTGGCGCGATCCGACAGCTTCCAGGTTTCCTGGGTAAATATGGCGGCACTGTCCTTGACCTGATCGTACAACTGGAAGCCCGGCAGCAGTCCGGCGCTGGTTTGCACCGCCACTGGCAGATGTTGAAGGAAATTCACATGCCACAGGAAATCATTCTTCTCGCGGATGAAATAGGCGCCGACCAGCCAGTTCATGTCGCCGCGCTGGCCACCGAGGTTGAACTCCTGGGTGAATTGGGTGTTCTTCAGACGCTGATGGGCAGGGAAGCGGGGCAAGGTTGTTCCGTCGACGTCCTGGTTCAGGCTCTCCTCAAGATCACGGTAAGCAGTGATCGAGCGGAAGTCCGAACCCCATAGCAACCCGCGCAAGTTGGCGGACACACCCTGATTGTCAAGGTTGTCATAGCGGTTCTTCATTTCCGAATAGAAGTTGCGCTTGTCGAACCCGGGGGTGGTGAACAGATCGACGCCGGTGGCGCTCCAATAACTGACCGCGGCAGTCGGTATGGTCCTGGCCCGGGTGATATCCGCGCTCAGCAGGACATCCCAATCCTTGTTGATCTTGGCGAGCAGATGGCCGCGCGCGCCCTGGGTGTCGTTGGCGTTGGCCTCGCTGCCATCCGTCAGGCTGGTCTGGTTGCCGTCGTTCTTTGCCGACATGAACACCAGCCGTGCCGCGATTTCATCCTGCCTGATCGGCAGATTCAGCGCCACATTGAAATCGCGCTCACCGAAAGACCCCACCGTCGCGGCGACGGTCGCCTGGAAGCCGGTCTGGAGATCGGGTTTCTTGGTGGCGATCTTGATGGCTCCGGCCGGCGAGTTGCTGCCGTACAAGGTTCCTTGCGGCCCACGCAGTACTTCAACCCGTTCGATGTCGAAAAAGTCCCGGTTTGCCCCCAGGGAACGGGAAAGATAAACATCATCGACGTAGATCCCGATCGCCGGATCCTGGGAGAAGACCGCGTTGGCCGTGCCGATGGAACGGATGTAGGCGGTAAAGGTGTTCATGGAACCGACGTTCAGGATCAGGAAGTTCGGAATGGCGTTTTGCAGCGTATTGACGCTGACGACGTTCAGGCTGTCCAGGGATTCCGGACTCAATGCCGTCACCGATAGCGGAACCTCCTGGAGTTTCTCCTTGCGCTTTTGCGCCGTAACGACGATCAGGGGAATCGAGGCATCGGTATCCGCCGGCCTGGCAGTCTGGGCTCCCGCCGGGACAGACGAAAACATCGCACCTATGCAGGCGGAAAGTACGGTCACACGAAACAGGCTTCTCATGGGGTCTCCTCGATATCAGCGATCATTTTTGGTTTAGATCTGCGTCGCCTCGCCCGGTCATGAAGATGAGCGGAGGGCTACGAATAGAAGTTACCATCGTTTCAAACAAAAATCAACAGCTGCGCGCCATTTCAATCAACATCGATCATTGAACCGTGGCAGAATAGCCACATGACCGCCTAATCATATGATTTCACGCAGTTTGTTTGACACCAAGTGCGTGCATTCGCTTAAGCGCGGGTATCAAGAGCCAGGTCACCAAGGGCGACAGCGTGGCGGTGGGGTCGCTGGGCGAACACAAAACGGTACGACCTACAACAACAGATACCATTTACCGATCCGGCTGCAAGCAGGGAAATGGTCGAGGTCAAGAAGTATGTGCGCACGTTGCATCTTCATGAGCTCATCGCCGCCAGCATCTAATGCGGCCGGTGACCGAAGGGCAAATGCCCATGGCCCAACTTGACGCGTTATGCTTATTATTGCTCGATCTTGGCGAAAATATGTCGGGTTTCGAACGTGGCTCGGCAAGCAGATAGAAAAGAACAATCCGTTAGATCAATACCATTTAGTCAAATCGATTGAAATGAAAACCGCCAGCACGACACATCTCCGGCGCGTTGCGTCGCTGGCGAGGACCACGGTACCGGCTTCGCGAATACCGGGGCGTCGTCCGCCGCGTGCGCATCGCGTCCACCACACCCCTAGGTACATAGTTGCCCGTCATTAACGGATGGATAATTGACTCATTCCCATCGCTGGAATTGACGGGAATTCCGCCGATTCGAAAATCAACACCCGTGCTTTGGCTGCCGCCCTATTGAAAGTTTGCCGCGATGTCCGCGGCGCTTACCCGAGGAGAGCAACATGGCAAGAACCGCAAACCCATCTGCCAACAAGCCCAAGGCCATGTCCCTGCACATCGGCCTCAATGCCGTCAGTCCGACCGAGTATGAGGGCTGGAGCGGCGAACTGAATGCCTGCGAGTTCGACGCCAGGGACATGGCGGCAATCGCCAAATCCAGAGGCATGGAATCCACGCTGTTGCTGACCACCAGCGGCACCCGCGCCAAGGCTCTGGCGGCCATCCGCGCCGCGGCCAGGCAACTGAAAGGCGGCGACCTGTTCTTCCTGACCTACTCCGGCCACGGCGGCCAGGTGCCGGATGTCAGCGGCGAGGAAGGCGACAAGAAAGACGAGACGTGGTGCCTCTACGACGGCCAGCTCATCGACGACGAACTCTACCTGGAACTCGGTCGTTTCAAGGCGGGCGTGCGCATCCTGGTACTCTCGGACAGTTGCCACAGCGGCACCGTCACGCGCGCACTGCCGCAGCCGACACCCCTGGCGGGCCGCTCCAAGGCGATGCCGGATGCCGTGGCCATGCGCACCTACGGCAAGCACCACGCGTTCTACGACAAGTTGCAGCACGACGTGGCCCAGGCGGTCGACAAGGCGGGCAGCGTGGATCCGGACAGCGTCCTCGCCGGCATCGCGGTCAGCCCGCGCCTGACCGCGTTGGCGAAGAAGTTCGGCCCGGCCGTGATCCTCATCTCCGGCTGCCAGGACAACCAGACTTCCGCCGACGGCGACCACAACGGCGCCTTCACCGAGCAGTTGCTGCGCGTCTGGAACCATGGTGCCTTCAAAGGCAATTACGCGAAGTTTCACGCCATCATCAAGGCCGGCATGCCGGCCAGCCAGACGCCCAACCTGTTCACCCTCGGCGCCGCGGCGGACTTCATCAGGCAGACGCCGTTCCAGATCTGATCCACGCCACCACGTCACCACCCAAGGAGGCCCGTCATGAAGCTGACCCTGAGCCTGCGCGGCACTATCGTCGACAACCCGGAGCCGCTGGCGGACAAGCTGCCGTTCGCGCTGAGGTCGCGCCAAAGACTCCACCTGGGCGCGCAGCGCGACGCCACGGCGAGCATGCAGAAGCTCCAGGCGGCGCCGGACGACGCGGTATGCGTGCGTCTGGCCGACGGCTTCGAGTGGTGGCTGCGCGCCGACGAGGCGGTGCG
>JBAYJH010000269.1:0-6655 GCA_041665185.1 Sterolibacterium sp. | reverse complement strand
AATGTTCATTGACTTCCCCTTTCGTGGTTTTGATGAGATGCGAAAACTCCATCATGGCACTCGATGCCGTACGCGGCTTCCGCCGCAACCTCGGGACGGGGAAGTCCCTTTCATTCGTTGGGCCTCTATAACCTCCATGCATAATCAGCCGCCTCGGTACCTCCATCTTCCGCAGCATCGCGCGCCGTTGCGCTCGTTCCTATAGGTAGAATCGTCATCTCCCATTGACATCGATCACACACCAATGAAATTCATTACAGTTCGAGTTCGCACCGCCATCGTCATGCACGGTTACACAGACGACAATAAGGAAATCATCGAAGAGTTCAAGGAAGAGCCGTTCCTTGACAAGCTGCTCGCTGTCGAGCGCATTCAATCTGTTTCAGAGAAGTACATTCTCGTATCTTCCTCACATGGTCGCGTCATGTACTGGGAATACGAGGGCGGTATGTCTTCAATAAGGAAACGCCTTGAAAGCGCTGGCCTGGTCGTGGCATAACCTTCTTGCGCATAGATTGCCATCGTGGCCCACCCCATCAATCCACCGGACCTGCGCAAAAAGCCGCGCAGGCCGCTCACTTCGTTAGAGAACCAATCATGACCCACTACACCGCAGAAGTGCTTTGGATAAGGGAAGACCAGGACTTTCTCGACAATCGCTACAGCAGAAAGCATGTGCTTCGTTTTGATGGTGGCTTGGAAGTGCCGGGTTCCTCATCCCCTCACGTCGTTTCCCTTCCGATGTCTGACGCATCGGCAATGGATCCCGAGGAGGCATTTGTTGCCTCACTCTCAAGCTGTCATATGCTGTGGTTGCTGTCCATCGCAGCTAAACAAAAGTTTCGCGTTGATCGCTACTTTGATGTAGCGGTTGGTGTGATGGAGAAGAACGCGGAAGGAAAAATGGCTATGACCGTGGTCACACTGCGACCTGAAGTACTCTTTTCAGGAGAGCGCTCACCAACGCAGGAGCAAATCCGTCAAATGCACCACGAAGCTCATGAACAGTGCTTTATCGCCAATTCCGTGAAAACCGAGGTGCGTTGTGAGTCAGTTCTCTAACACGGCAGTCATCCGGACGCGACGCGATAGATCCGCGTAGCGCCAGATACTTTAGGCCGCGCAAACCAACCGTCGCGGAGGTTGCAATGAACGAAGACCTTGATCGCTTCGCCAAGGAACTGGATCTCGACTCCCCTGCCAACGAGCATTTGAGGCTTGAGTTCGGCTATGCCTGCGCGTCGAGGGTGCAACAGTTCCTTGAAGAACTGCCGGCCGCAGAGTGCCTTTCAGGTTTGGGTCAGTATCTCGACGGAGCCATCGATCGTGACCACTTCGACCAACTCGTTGCCCAGGCTACGCGCCTTGCTAACCAGCATCAGGGCTCCAAGTCCATAGACGGTTGTGGCCATGCCGCTGTTTCAGCCACCTACGCGGTAGCCAGCGCACTCGCGGGGAAAGCTCTACAGGCCGCCGACTATGCCGCGTACGTGCTGGCCTATGGGCAAGGCGGCTACGGAGCGGTTGCCGATCGCGAGTCCTTCGACCCGGAGTTCTCGTGGCAGACAACCTGTCTGACGGCCTTGGTTCATCGGCAGGCGTCTGGGAGACTGCGCGGTCCAACCCGGTGTTCGAAAGGAACGCCGCGATGACGCAGCGTCTCTCAACTTTGCGTTGGGCGTCGCATGAATGAGGCTGCCGTAATTGATCGCGTCGTCTTCCGCGAAGGCACCGCCGACAGGTGGCCTGACTTCGAGAGGCTTTTCGAATGTCGAGGCGGCCCAAAGGCTTGTTGGTGTATGGTCTGGCGCGCAACGCCGGAGGAGGCAAAGCATACGGATGGTGCGAGCCGCAAAGTCGCGATGGCCAAGCGTATCGCTGCTGGAACAACTGTGGGTTTACTTGGC
This sequence comes from Sterolibacterium sp., assembly GCA_041665185.1. Classification (GTDB taxonomy): domain Bacteria; phylum Pseudomonadota; class Gammaproteobacteria; order Burkholderiales; family Rhodocyclaceae; genus JACRAR01. Next base: position 4,748 of record JBAYJH010000269.1, on the reverse strand, counting down.
CACCTTGATGAAGAGCCTGGCTCGTTGGACGTCTCTATTCGCATATCCTATGACCAAAGGAACAGCATGAAGGACTCTATTGTTCGGTTTCACTTGCTGCTCGTTGTTTTCTTCTGTCTTCCGGTGTTTGCTACTGCTCAAACTGTTCAATCACATCCAGCCACAGGAACCGCTCGAATGAATGCAATCGCAAAAGGCACTTTCAACGTGTCGCTAAAGCCTCAGCCAATTTCAGATGTCGCATCCCGAGCCGAAATTGGGCGCATGTCAATCGACAAGCAGTTTTTCGGCGATCTGGTGGGTACAAGCAAAGGCGAAATGTTCAGTGCAATGGGCACAGTCAAGGGATCTGCTGGGTATGTGGCAATTGAGCGAGTCTCTGGAACGATAGGAGGGCGAACTGGAACGTTTGTCCTCCAACATAGCGGAACCATGAACCGGGGTGCGCCAACTCTAACTGTTGCCGTTGTCCCTGATTCTGGAACCGAGGGATTTTCGGGAATGTCCGGCAACCTCACGATCGACATTGTGGGCGGCAACCACTTTTACACGCTCAATTACTCTCTACCTGAGTAAAATCGCCTCCCGGTGGAAACGCACGTGACGCCACCGCTCGATCCAGGGATGCCAGAGAAGCTGCGCTTCTCGGTCGCCCCCGATCTCGAACGTTATGCATTCAAGGGGGCCACATGATTCCTCTCAATGAGCTGTTTTTGTTCGCAGGTGCCGCCCTGTTGATGGTGTTGACGCCCGGGCCAAACATGATTTACTTGATTTCGCGCTCTATCAGTCAGGGGCGCAAAGCCGGGGTCATCTCGCTATTTGGTGTGATTGCAGGTTTCCTCGTGCACATGTTTGCGGCTGTAGTTGGTCTGACGGCGCTATTTCTTACCGTGCCTCTTGCCTACGAAGTTCTCAAGTGGGCCGGCGCACTTTACTTGCTCTGGTTGGCATGGCAAGCAGTTAGGCCGGGTGCCCGATCGCCGTTTGAGGCTAAACAACTTCCGATCGATTCAGCATCGAAACTCTTTTTGATGGGCTTTCTGACGAATGTGCTCAACCCGAAAATCGCGGTGTTCTATCTCGCCATATTGCCGCAATTCATTTCTTCACACCATGGTTCCGTCTTGCTTCAAAGTATCGTTCTTGGCCTGACCCAAATTGGCGTAAGTTTTTCGGTCAATCTGATCATTGCGCTCTCGGCAGCTGGCATTTCGTCTTGGTTTTCCCGCAACCTTACGTGGCTCGCAGTTCAGCGCTACTTCATGGGTTTCGTATTGGCCGCATTGGCGGTTCGCCTCGCGCTTGAACAACGGCGAAATGCATAGCCGGGCAGTCTTCAGGGACGGTGCGCGAAACACCGCGCAGCGCCCGTTACTTTCGATGGATTTCAAATATATGGCTCTTCGCAGTTTGGCTAAGCTGGTTATGGCGACATTGATCGCGACCTCGCCCTCGGTTTTCGGGGCCGAGACGGCCGGCTTCCTCACCGTCGAGCAGCGGGCTGAGGACTTCAACAGATTCTGCCGCTTCGTCGAGGAGGAGTATGCCTACTTCGATCTCAAAAGGACGGACTGGGATCGGACCTGCAGGTTCTATGCACCTCAAGTGGGAAGCGCGACGAATAGGGCTGCCTTTGTCGAACTTCTCGAACTGGCGCTCGGTGAACTTTACGATTCGCACGCCCACTTGGGCACGAATACTCGCAGGTCGTACCGGCTCGTTCCGACACAGTCCGATCTATTCGCCACTTGGTCAAATGGCGTAGCAATCCTGTCTGCCGTTCGCAGAAAGTCTGGTGCCGAAGACGCAGGTCTACTCCCGGGCATGGAAGTCGTTGCAATCAACGGAGAGCCAATCGAGACTGTCTTGGCTTCTATCGAACCCAAGTTTCTGTCGCGACAAGACCCGGCTGCCCGGGAGTGGGCACTAAACGTTGCGTTGGCTGGTCGCCGCGATCTTGAAACGACCAGACTGTCGACCAGGACGGGTGGCAGGCTCCAGGCGTTTGAGTTTGTTCCTACGACTCTCGCGCCCAAGGCGTTGCTCTCCCATCGCACGATAGCCAACGTGGGCTATATACGGATGAATAACTCGCTCGGCGAGCATGCGCTGGTACAGGCATTCGATCAAGCCATCTCGGATATGAGTGCGGTTCGGGCCTTGGTCATCGACTTGCGCGACACCCCAAGTGGAGGAAACACGGCCGTTGCTCGAGGCCTCATGGGGCGGCTTGTCAAATGTACGCTTCCCTACCAGAGACACGAACTGGTGTCCGAATATCGAAGCACCGGAATCCGACGGCTGTGGGTCGAGTATGTGACTCCGCGTAGCACTCCGTTCCTCAAACCAGTCGTGGTGCTGGTCGGCCCCTGGACAGGCAGTATGGGCGAGGGCATGGCGATCGGTCTAAACGCCACGCACGGCGCGCCAGTGTTGGGAAGGCCCATGGCTCACTTGCTCGGCGCGAATGGAGAAATTGTTCTACCGCACTCGAAAATAGTGGTGAGGATACCTACGGAGAAGCTCTTCCATGTCGATGGCACCCCCCGCCAAGCTTTCGTTCCTCGTGCCATTCCTTCTTCCAGCCCGGCCTCAACGACGCGAGATCGGGAGCTCAGTTTTGCAATTGACTTCGCTCGGAAAATGAGCCGGCTGAAAAATCCTTCCATCGAGAGGACTTGCCCCGGCGAACCGGGTCAAGCGTCTCATGTCAAACGTCCTGTTTCAGGAATCGCCGAGCGACGTCCTAAGTAGTGAACGAACGGATCGAAATCTCTGTCACTGAACAGCAAAGTGCAGCCGCCTTCAATAGCCCGTTATTCACACCACTCTTGAGCCCAGACATTTAGCGTGGCCAAAGATAGCAACAATGCATTTCCACTTGCGGTCAGTTTGTAGCCACCGTCCCCATGTTCTACCACCCCAAACTCTCGGAGTTCCTTAAGTCTGGTATTGAGAATGCTTGGATTTGTTTCTGCGGCATCCTGGAGTGCTCGAAAATTTAAAGTGGTATCTCTCAACTCCCAAAGAACTCGGAGCGTCGCACGCCGACCAAGTAGGTCGAGAACAGCCATGATCGGGCGTCCCGTACTTGAGCCTCGGACGGCAGATCCAACTTTTGGTGTCGTCATGCTTTACTTTCCATAGCGCGTGCAGTACGATTGCTATGGTAATCATAGCATGGAGATGATGATGACTGCACGCATTGAAGCAGCCAAACCGCCGTACCCTCCCGAGATTCAAGATTGGTTGAGCAAAGTGATGCCCCCAGGGGTGCCGCCGCTAAGGCTGTTCACAACCTTGGCGAGAGATCCTCGCTTGTTTGGCAAGTTCTTCTCAGGCGGATTGCTGGATCGTGGGCATCTGACGCTTAGGCAAAGAGAGTTGGTGATTGCCAGAACAACCGCGCTTTGCCGGTCAGAATACGAGTGGGGTGTGCACATTGCCCTGTTTGCACAAAAGGTCGGTTTCGATTCGACCCAGATAAGAGCACTGGTTTACGGGACGCCGGAAGATGCGTGCTGGTCTGACAGCGACACGAGACTGTTGGCGATGTGTGATGCGCTGCATCACACATCAACGCTGACAGAGGAACAGTGGAATTCCTTGCGATCGGATTTCAGTGAAGAGGCAATAATCGAATTGCTGCTATTGGCAGGTTTCTATCGTACGGTGAGCTATTTGACGAACGCATTTAATCTGCCTTCGGAAATCTACTCGGCAAGCTTTCCGACATGAACCCAGTTGTCAGGCCGCCGAGAATGTCAGCTGTTGGAGATACCTCGATAGCTACTCGGTACCCCGAAAAAAGCCGCACAAGCCGGTGGATTCAGACATTGGGCGTCGATACGCTTGCGCCGGATACAAGTCCACCCATGGAAACTCAAGCCACTTCTTCATTGCCCGTCATAAAGGACCGTTCCCCAATGGCCCAGATATACCTCATCGAAGGACCAGTCGGTGCCGGAAAGTCGACATTCGCTGCATCCCTTGCAACTCGCGTCGGCGGTGTGCACATTGCCCTCGACGAATGGTTCGCGAGGCTTTTCAGTGCGGATCGGCCGAGCACGGAGGTCATGCCCTGGTACATCGAGCGTAAAGCACGCCTACTCGAACACATCTGGAACCATGCCCAAGCTCTCCTCGCCCGCGGCATAACGCCAGTCCTGGAGCTTGGTCTCGTCCAGCGACGCAATCGTGAAGACCTCTACGAACGGGCACGTGACGTCCGCGCGGAATTGGCTGTGTATCTGCTCACGGCATCCCGCGAAGTTCGGCGCGAGAGAGTCATGCGAAGAAACGTTGAAAGGGGTCCCACGTTCTCCATGGTGGTGCCCGCCGCATTCTTCGAGATGGCAAGCGACTTCTGGGAGGAACCCGATGAACTCGAAATTGCCGACAATCGAATTGAGAGAATCTCAACTTAGGAGTGGGCACGATGACGGCCAGGCCGCGCTACGCTGGCACCCTCCGCATTAACCGCCACATGCCGCAGCCAACAGTTTTCTTCAACGGGAGCGTCAAATGCTGTTCATGGTCATCGAGCGATTTCAGAACAACGACATGGTGCCGATCTACGAGCGAGTTCGAGACAGCGGCAGGATGTTACCCGAAGGTCTGAAGTACATCGAGAGTTGGGTCGAAGGAAACTTCAGCCGCTGCTTTCAGCTCATGGAATGCGACGACCCGCGTCTCCTGCAAGAATGGGTATTGCAGTGGCGGGGCTCGGGCATCGAGTTCGAGTT
>JBAYJH010000268.1:0-6666 GCA_041665185.1 Sterolibacterium sp. | reverse complement strand
CGCAGTTCCTGCAGGCCGAGTTATCGTCGGCGAAAAGGCACAACCAGGACCTACAGGCGGCGTTTACCTCGATCTTCCCGATTGTCGCCCACTCCGGTAATGCTCGCCTCGAGTTCGTCCATTTCAACCTTGGCGAGCCGGTCTTCGATGTTAAGGAATGCCAGCAGCGCGGTTTGACTTTTGCCTCGCCGTTGCGCGCCCGCGTCCGGCTGATCATCCTCGATCGCGAATCTTCCACCGAGAAGATCAAGGAGGTCAAGGAGCAGGAAGTGTATATGGGCGAGATTCCGCTCATGACCACCACCGGCTCCTTCGTGATCAACGGCACGGAGCGCGTCATCGTCTCCCAGTTGCATCGATCGCCGGGGGTGTTCTTCGAGCATGACCGCGGCAAGACCCATAGCTCGGGCAAGCTGCTGTTCTCGGCGCGGATCATCCCCTATCGCGGTTCCTGGCTGGATTTCGAATTCGACCCGAAGGATCTGATGTATTTCCGAGTCGACCGTCGCCGCAAGATGCCGGTGACGATCCTGCTCAAGGCCATTGGCCTGACGCCGGAACAGATACTCTCCAATTTCTATGAATTCGACACCTTCAATCTGACCAAGAAAGGCGTCCAGTTCACCGTGGTGCCCGAGCGCCTGCGTGGCGAGACGGCCAAGTTCGATATCGTCGACAAGGCAGGAAAGGTGCTGATCCCCAAGGAAAAGCGCATCACGGTCAAGCATATCCGCGAACTGGCCGAAGCGGGCATCAAGAAGATCGCCGTGCCGGACGATTTCGTCGTCGGCCGCATCGTTGCGCAGGGCGTCGTCGATAGCGAGACCGGTGAGATCCTCGCCAATGCCAACGATGAATTGACCGAGGACCTGTTGGCGAAGCTGGTGGCGTCTGGCGTCGATACCTTGAAGACCCTTTACGTCAATGACCTGGATCGCGGTCCTTACATTTCGACGACCTTGCGCATCGACGAGACCGCCGACCAGTTGAGTGCGCGCGTCGCCATTTACCGCATGATGCGTCCCGGCGAGCCGCCCACCGAGGATGCCGTCGAGAATCTGTTCAAGGGCTTGTTCTACTCGGAAGAGCGCTACGATCTGTCCGCTGTCGGCCGCATGAAATTCAACCGTCGCGTCGGCCGCGAGGGGCTCGAAGGCGCCGGTACCCTGTCCAACGAGGACATCATCAAGGTGGTCGGCATCCTGGCCGAACTGCGCAACGGGCGCGGCGACATCGATGACATCGATCACCTCGGCAATCGGCGCGTGCGTTCGGTCGGCGAACTCGCCGAGAACCAGTTCCGTGCCGGCCTGGTGCGCGTCGAGCGCGCCGTCAAGGAGCGCCTGAATCAGGCCGAGTCCGACAACCTGATGCCGCACGACCTGATCAACGCCAAGCCGATTTCCGCGGCGATCAAAGAGTTTTTCGGTTCCAGCCAATTGTCGCAGTTCATGGACCAGACCAACCCGCTTTCCGAAATCACCCACAAGCGCCGCGTCTCCGCGCTCGGACCAGGCGGCTTGACGCGCGAGCGGGCCGGATTCGAGGTGCGCGACGTGCATCCGACCCACTATGGCCGGGTCTGCCCGATCGAAACGCCGGAAGGACCGAACATTGGCCTGATCAACTCGCTGGCGTTGTTCGCCCGCACCAATAGTTATGGTTTCATGGAAACCCCTTATCGCAAAGTCGATAACAGCGGGGTGACCGACCAGATCGACTACCTGTCGGCCATTGAGGAAGGCAACTTCGTCATCGCCCAGGCCAACGCCGAACTGGACAAGAAAGGCAAGTTGACCGACGAACTGGTGTCCTGCCGCTTCAAGGGCGAGTTCGAGTTGAAGGAGCCGGCCGAAGTCCAATACATGGACGTGGCGCCGGGACAGATCGTCTCGGTGGCGGCTTCATTGATTCCGTTCCTCGAGCACGACGACGCCAACCGTGCATTGATGGGCGCCAACATGCAACGCCAGGCGGTGCCCTGTCTGCGTGCCGAGAAGGCCTTGGTCGGCACCGGCATCGAGCGCACTGTGGCGGTCGACTCCGGCACGGCAGTGCAGGCGCTGCGCGGCGGCGTGGTCGATTACATCGACGCTAACCGCATCGTGGTGCGCGTGCATGACGAAGAGACGGTCGCCGGGGAAGTCGGGGTAGACATCTACAACCTGATCAAGTACACGCGTTCCAACCAGAACACCAATATCAATCAGCGTCCGCTGGTCAAGGTCGGTGACATCATTTCCAAAGGCGACGTGATCGCCGACGGCGCCTCCACCGACATGGGCGAGCTGGCGCTCGGCCAGAACATGCTGGTGGCGTTCATGCCCTGGAACGGCTACAACTTCGAGGATTCGATCCTGATCTCCGAGCGCGTCGTCGCCGAAGACCGCTTCACCTCGATCCATATCGAGGAACTCACCGCGGTCGCCCGCGACACCAAGCTGGGTGCCGAGGAAATCACCCGCGACATCGCTACGCTGGGCGAGGCTCAACTGGCCCGCCTCGATGAATCCGGCATCGTCTATATCGGTGCCGAAGTCGAGGCTGGCGACGTGCTGGTCGGCAAAGTGACGCCCAAGGGCGAGACCCAGCTGACCCCGGAGGAAAAGCTGCTGCGCGCCATCTTTGGCGAGAAGGCTTCCGACGTCAAAGACACGGGCCTGCGCGTTCCCTCGGGCATGGTGGGTACGGTGATCGATGTACACGTATTCACCCGTGAGGGCATCGAGCGCGACAAGCGCGCCCAGCAGATCATCGACGACGAGCTGCGCCGCTACAAGACCGACCTGGCCGATCAGATGCGCATCGTCGAGCGCGACACCTTTGCGCGTATCGAAAAGCTGCTGATGGGCAAGATCGCCAACAAGGGACCGAAGAAACTGGCGAAGGGCACCAAGCTCACCAAAGCCTATCTGGAGTCGATCGATCCGCACCATTGGTTCGACATCGGCCTGGCCAGCGATGAGACGGCGCAGCAGCTCGAAAGCCTGCGCGAGAGCCTGGAACAGACGCGCAAGGACTTCGACGTCGCTTTCGAAGAGAAGAAGAAGAAGCTCACCCAGGGCGACGAATTGCCACCCGGCGTGCAGAAGATGGTCAAGGTGTACCTGGCGGTGAAGCGCCGCCTCCAGCCCGGCGACAAGATGGCCGGCCGCCATGGCAACAAGGGCGTGGTGTCGCGCATCGTGCCGATCGAAGACATGCCCTGCATGGCCGACGGCACCCCTGTCGACATCGTCCTGAACCCGCTCGGCGTGCCGTCGCGGATGAATATTGGACAGATCCTCGAGACCCACCTCGGCTGGGCGGCCAAGGGTCTGGGCCAGAAGATCGGCGAAATGCTGAAGAAGCATGCTGCCGTCGCCGAACTCCGCAAGTACCTCAACAAAATCTACAACTCCAGCGGCAAGAGTGAGGATATCGGCTCCCTGAGCGATGCCGAAGTTATCGAACTGTCGCAGAACCTCACCAAGGGCGTGCCGTTCGCCACTCCGGTGTTCGACGGCGCCAACGAGGCCGAAATCAAGACCATGTTGGAACTCGCCGGCCTGCCGCGCTCCGGCCAGGTGACTCTGTACGACGGACGCACCGGCGACGCCTTCGAGCGCCAGGTGACGGTGGGTTATATGCATGTGCTGAAGTTGCACCATCTGGTCGACGACAAGATGCACGCCCGCTCGACCGGCCCCTACAGCCTGGTGACTCAGCAACCGCTGGGCGGCAAGGCGCAGTTCGGCGGCCAGCGCTTCGGCGAAATGGAAGTCTGGGCGCTGGAAGCGTATGGCGCGTCCTACGTGTTGCAGGAAATGTTGACGGTCAAGTCGGACGATGTGGCGGGCCGCACCAAGGTCTATGAAAGCATCGTCAAGGGCGAGCACAAGATCGAGGCCGGCATGCCGGAATCCTTCAACGTGCTGGTCAAGGAAATCCGTTCGCTGTGCATCGACATCGATCTGGAACGTTATTGATTTGGAGCTACGGCGATCACGGAGTTCAGCGGGCAACACCCGAACCCGAGATTTCCATGGTTAAAGATTATTGATTTGTTGTTTCACCCCTCACAGGAGTGAAGGCATGAAAGCACTACTCGATTTATTCAAGCAGGTTACGCAGGAAGAAGAGTTCGACGCAATCACCATCGGCCTCGCCTCGCCGGACAAGATCCGCTCTTGGTCTTACGGTGAAGTCAAGAAGCCCGAGACCATCAACTACCGGACGTTCAAGCCCGAGCGCGATGGTCTGTTCTGCGCCAAGATCTTTGGCCCGGTCAAGGATTACGAGTGTCTCTGCGGCAAGTACAAGCGCCTCAAGCACCGCGGCGTGATCTGCGAGAAATGCGGTGTCGAGGTTACCCAGTCCAAGGTGCGCCGTGAGCGCATGGGCCACATCGAACTGGCCTCGGTGGTTGCCCACACCTGGTTCCTCAAGAGCCTGCCGAGCCGCCTCGGCATGGTGCTCGACATGACGTTGCGCGACATCGAGCGCGTGCTTTACTTCGAGGCCTTCGTCGTGGTCGATCCGGGCATGACCCCGCTGAACCGTGCCCAGTTGCTGACCGAAGACGACTACCTGGCCAAGGTCGAGGAATACGGCGACGACTTCACCGCCGTGATGGGCGCCGAAGGCGTGCGCGAATTGTTGCGCACCCTGGACATCCAGCGCGAGATCGAAACCATGCGCTCGGAGCTGGAAACCACCGGTTCCGAAGCCAAGATCAAGAAACTTTCGAAGCGGCTGAAGCTGCTGGAGGGCTTCCGCCATTCCGGCATCAAGCCCGAATGGATGATCCTCGAAGTGCTGCCGGTGCTGCCGCCCGACCTGCGTCCGCTGGTGCCGCTGGATGGCGGCCGTTTCGCCACCTCCGACCTGAACGACCTGTACCGCCGAGTGATCAACCGCAACAACCGCCTGAAGCGCCTGCTGGAACTCAAGGCGCCCGACATCATCGTGCGTAACGAAAAGCGCATGCTCCAGGAAGCGGTTGACTCGCTGCTCGACAACGGCCGCCGCGGCAAGGCGATGACCGGCGCCAACAAGCGCCCGCTGAAATCGCTGGCCGACATGATCAAGGGCAAGGGTGGGCGTTTCCGCCAGAACCTGCTCGGCAAGCGCGTCGACTATTCCGGCCGCTCGGTGATCGTGGTCGGTCCGCAGCTCAAGCTGCATCAATGCGGCCTGCCCAAGAAAATGGCGCTGGAATTGTTCAAGCCGTTCATTTTCGAGCGCCTCGAGAAAATGGGTATCGCCAGCACCATCAAGGCGGCCAAGAAGGAAGTGGAAGCCGAGACTCCAGTGGTTTGGGATATCCTCGAAGAAGTCATCCGCGAGCATCCGGTGATGCTGAACCGCGCGCCGACGCTGCACCGCCTGGGTATCCAGGCCTTCGAGCCGATGTTGATCGAAGGCAAGGCGATTCAGCTACATCCGCTGGTTTGCGTCGCCTTCAACGCCGACTTCGACGGCGACCAGATGGCGGTGCACGTGCCTTTGTCGCTGGAAGCGCAAATGGAAGCGCGCACCCTGATGCTGTCGTCCAACAATATTCTGTCCCCGGCCAACGGCGAACCGATCATCGTGCCCTCGCAGGACGTTGTGCTGGGCCTGTATTACGCCACCCGCGACCGCATCAATGCGCGCGGCGAAGGCATGTATTTCCGGGACGTCTCGGAAGTCAAACGCGCCTATGAGTCCGGCCAGATCGACTTGCATGCCCGCGTCATGACGCGCATCCGCGAGGTGGAGGTGGATGCCGAAGGTGGTCGCCATGAAAAGCTTACCCGCTATGAAACGACCGCCGGCCGCGCCATCCTGTCGGAAATCCTGCCGGCCGGCCTGCCATTCTCGGTGCTCAACAAGCCGCTCAAGAAGAGGGAAATCTCCAAGCTGATCAACGCCTGTTTCCGCCGTTGCGGCCTCAAGGAAACCGTCATCTTCGCCGACAAGCTGCTGCAATCCGGCTTCACCCATGCCACGCGTTCCGGTATCTCGATCTGCGTCGACGACATGCTGGTGCCGACCCAGAAGCAGGCGATCATGGATGCTGCCGAAGGCGAAGTGAAGGAAATCGAGAAGCAATACACCTCGGGCCTGGTCACTGTGGGCGAGCGTTACAACAAGGTGGTGGACATCTGGGGGCGCGCCGGCGACCAGGTCGCCAAAGCCATGATGGACCAGCTCGCGGTGCAGGACACCGTCGATCGGAACGGCAAGGCGGTCACCCAGGAATCGTTCAACGCGATTTACATGATGGCCGACTCCGGCGCGCGCGGCTCCGCCGCCCAGATCCGCCAGTTGGCGGGCATGCGCGGCCTGATGGCGAAGCCGGACGGCTCGATCATCGAGACGCCGATCACCTCGAATTTCCGTGAGGGCCTCAACGTTCTACAGTACTTCATCTCCACCCACGGCGCCCGCAAAGGCCTGGCCGATACCGCGCTGAAGACCGCCAACTCGGGTTATCTGACCCGCCGGTTGGTGGATGTGACGCAGGATCTGGTGGTGATCGAGGATGACTGCGGCACCGACCTGGGCTTCAACATGAAGGCGCTGGTCGAGGGCGGCGAATTCGTCGAGCCTTTGCGCGAACGCATCCTCGGGAGCGTGCTGGTTTCCGATGTGCTGCATCCGGACACCCAGGACAAGCTGATCCCGATCGGCACCCTGCTG
>JBAYJH010000267.1:0-6682 GCA_041665185.1 Sterolibacterium sp. | reverse complement strand
TTGTCCTCTGGATAAGCGGCGGTTGAAGTGAATAGAACCACTGCGGCAAGAAGTGCATTCAACTTATTCATTGCTATCCTCCGTTTTCATTCTCAAGGTCGCGCCAGCAACACCGCCTGTCGTGTAGCGATCACCAGGCCACCGGGCACTACAGCCACGGCGCGCGGCTCCATCAAGCCACCCGGTGCGGCGCCGAGCGAGATGCCCGCCTGCCCGGCCCGGCCGAGAATTGTGATTACGTTGCCCGAGCGTGTGATCTTGCGAATCGTGTGATTGCCGGTATCGGCAACATATGCATTGCCGGCTGAGTCGAGTGCGATGCCAGTCGGCGAAGAAAACCCCGCCATTGCGCCAATGCCGTCGGCGCTGCCCGATTCGTTCCACTGGCCGGCCAGCAGGATGAGCGAGCCGTCGCTCCATAGCTCGTACAAGGCATGGCCGAGTGCAATGACGACGCGTCCGGTTTCGTCGCCCGCAAGGCCAGTGGGAAAGAAGCCACTGGCAACGGCGTTGCGAACTGCCGGGTCCGCGCTGGTGCGGCTGTCGAGCAAGGTTGTGACGATCTCTGCCTGATCAAGCCGCTTGATCGTAAATGAGTTGTTAGGCGCCGAGCTCCCAACAAAACCTACAGACAAGAGACTCGAGGTCGAGGCAGAAGTCGTGTAGACAATACGAGTAACCACCAGCCAAGTGCCGTTGCCGCTGCCGGCCAATACCTCGAACCCTCCGTCGCGATAGTCCAGCGGCAGTGTACGCACTTCCGCCGTTGGGGAAATGGTGCGCAAATAGAGCGAGTCACTTGCCAGGACTTGTCCCGCAGCATCGACCGCTATCGTGTACGGTCCGTAGAACTTGGCGTTCGAGCCGACGCCATCGGCATGGCCATAGCTGTTCACGGCACCTGCCACGGTGCTGACGCCGCCGTCCGGTGCGATCCGCCGCACGACCTTGTTGCCCCCGTCCGCAACGTAAATCTGGCCGCTGCCACCGGCAGCCATCCCGAAGTCGGCGCCGAAACGCGCGTCGGCGCCAACTGAATCAACCAGACGCTTGCCCTGCGGTGCCAGGCCGGCCACCGTGCTGACGCGCCCGTCCGGCGCAATCCTGCGGATGGTGTGGTTGCCCGCGTCGGCGACAAACAAGTTGCCGCTGCGGTCGAGTGCCAGACCGCTCGGGTCGTTGAAACTTGCCGCCGTACCCAAGCCATCTTCGCTGCCGGCGACGAGGTCATTGCCGGCGAGCGTAACCCAAGTGCCGTCGGGCGACAGCTTGATAATGCTGTTGCTCGATGAGAGGTAAAGGTTGCCAGCGGCGTCGAAAACCATGCCGCGCCGGTGTCCGCTTGATCCAAGTAGCGAGTTGGTTTGGCCGATAACGACCGGTTCTCCGTTCGCCTCGGCACAGCGCACTTCACCGCTGGTGGTGGCAAAGCAGACCCTGCCGCCTGGATCCAGCGCCATCGCCGCGATACCGAAACTTATGATTCCTAAACTGCAACCGCTGGGGTCGGGGTAGGCGCCGTAGTGCCAAAACAATTCTAGCTGGCCGGCAGTGTCGCCTTTCAGTATGACGCATGCACTTTCACCGGCGCTGTACAGGCTGCCTTGCGCGTCGAGCACCAGTGCCGTTGCGCCACGGCCGGCAGGCAATGCGCCACCGGCCTGATGCACCGGGTCGGCGGCGACTTGGATGTTGCCGTCAGTTGCCGCACGCAGCACGACCCAGGTTCCGAACTGGGAGGGATTGCTGTGGCTGATTGGATCGGCGGCTGCGGCTGCCCGCGAGCGTGACCAGACAGTCTGGTTGAGTGCCACATACAAGTTCCCTTGCGCATCGAACGCCACCTGGGTTGGTTCGCTGTACACGGTCTCCTGGCCTGCCGCGTCTATGGTGGCGGGCAATAGCGCTATGTCCGCCACGCTGCTGACCGCGCCCTCAGCCGTGATCTTGCGCAATAGCTGGTTGCCGGTGTCGGCAACGAACAGATTGCCCTGCGCGTCGAATGCCAGACCGCGCGGTGAATTCAGCCGGGCCGCCGTGCCGATACCGTCCTGGCGGCCCGGCCCGCCTTCGTCCAGCGTGCCGGCCAACAGCACCAATTCGCGAAACGGCGGTGCGCCGGAGTCCGCGCCGCTACCGCCCACCGACACCAGATTTCCGACTGTAACCACCACGTTGGTATAGATCGCGCCATTGACCCGAACGGACGGGATGGTCAATTGATTGTTCGAACCGTTGTAGCTATCGAAGCTGGCGAGCGGAGTTCCCCCTCCCACGCTGACCACGCTGCCGACTGTGATCACCACGTTGTTGTAGGGCACTCCATTTACTACGACGGCTGGGCTGGTCAGCCGGTTTGTCGATGCGTCATAAGAATCTGTCCCAAGAGCCTTTACTGAAAAGCTCAGGCACGTCAGGATCAATATCGCTGCCCTGACCAAATTTCTGAAAGACGATGTAGATCGCATCACGTGCTCCTTCGATTGGTCAAGGTCGCGCCAGCAACACCGCCGACCCCGAAGCGATCACCAGGCCGCCTGGTACGACAGCCACGGCGCTTGGGTAAAGTAAGCCGCCCGGTGCGGCGCCGACCGAGACGCCCGGCTGCCCGGCGCGGCCGAGGATCGTGGATACGTCGCCCGAGCGTGTGATCTTGCGGACCGTGTGGTTGCCAGTGTCGGCGACATAGACATTGCCGGCCGCATCGAGCGTCACGCCAGCCGGAGAAGAAAGACGCGCCGTTACACCTATGTCGTCGACGCTGCCGGATTCGGTTGCCTGGCCAGCCAGCAGGCTGAGTTCACCTTGGCGCGACATTTCGAATACCGCATGACCCAGCGTGAACACGATGCGTCCGGTATCGTCGCTGACTATGCCGGCGGGCGCAAATCCTTGCGCATTGGCGCCGCCTAGTAAGCTGTGGCTGTCGTCGACTAAGGTCGTGGCGTTCCCTGCTTGATCCAGTCTTTTGATCGCAAAATGGCCGTTCCATGGGCGCGCGCCGCCCGAACCCGGGAGCAAAGGCGGCTCAATAGGCACTACACGCGTGACCGCCAACCAGGTGCCGTTACCGACGCCGGCCACCGCACCGACGAACCCGCCGCCAGTCTCGAACGCCAGCGTGCGCACCTCGCCCGCTGGGGAAATGCTGCGTAGATAAGGACCGTCGCCGGCGATGGCGTTGCCACCGGCGCCGACCGCGATCGACCATGGCCCCCAGAATCTAGCGTTCGAACCAATGCCATCGACATGCCCACCACTACCTGCGGCCCCGGCCACAGTGCCAACGGTTCCGTCGGGCGCGATGCGCCGCACCACAGTGTGACCAAAGTCCGCCACATAGATCTGGCCGTTGCTATCGGCGGCCAGCGTGAAGTTGGCGCTGAAGCGTGCAGCCGCGCCCACCGCGTCAACCAGGCGCGTGTCCTGTCGCGCCATGCCCGCCACGGTGCTGACGCGCCCGTCGGGCGAAATCTTGCGGACGGTGTTGTTGCCTCTATCAGCGACGAATAGATTGCCCTCGCGGTCGAGTGCCAAACCGCCAGGGATGTTGAAGCGTGCAGCCGTGCCGAGGCCATCTTCGCTGCCGATGATCTCGGCACTACCGGCGAGCGTGACCCAATCGCCGAGGGGCGACAGCTTCAGGATGTTGTTTCTCGCGGAGAGGTAGAGGTTGCCAGCGAGGTCGAAAACCATGCCATTCGGGTAGCCTGGCGACGACGATGTTTGACCCATGACGATCTGTTGACCATTGGCCATGACACAGCTCACCTCACCCCACACAGTGGCTAAGCAGAGCCTGCCGCTGGAATCCAGTGCCATCGCCACGACGCCGAAGTTCACGCCATTGAGGCCGGGGCAATAGGCACCGCGGATCTGGACGTGCGTAAATGGTGTCAGCTGGCCGGCCGAGTCGCCTTGGAAGATGGTGCATTCAAACGCGCTGGCGACATACAGGCTGCCCTGCGCGTCGAACACCAGAGCCGATGCGCTATCGCCCGTAGGCAACGCACCACCGGCCTGATGTATCGGGTCGGCGACGACCTGGGTACTGCCATCGGGTGCCACGCGTAGAACAGCCCAGCTTGAAAACAATGGGGGCATGGACGGGAGCAAGCCTGGGAGGCTTGGATCGGCCGCTACCGTAGCGAGCGCGCGTGGCCAGATGGTCTGGTTGAGCGCTACGTATAGCCGGCCTTGCGGATCGAACGCCACCTGCGTTGGTCCGCTATATATCGTTACGTGACCGTCTGTGTCGATGGAGGCGGGCAATCTGTCGATATCCAGCACGGTGCTGACGACGCCAGCGGGCGTGATCTTGCGCAACAAACGGTTGCCGGTGTCGGCGACATACAGATTGCCCTGCGCGTCCAGCGCCAGGCCTTGGGGTGAAAACAGCCGCGCCGCCGTGCCCACACCGTCCTGGCGACCGGACCCGCCTTCGTCCAGCGTGCCGGCCAGCAACACCAGTTCGCGCAACGGCGGCGGGGCCGAGTCCGACCCGGAACAGGCGGCCAGGCCGATGGCTGCGGCACACGCGGTGGTCGCGGCCCACAGTGCGGAACTTCTTCCCCTGGATTCCATGACAGGCTCAGAAGCCTGAGGACATCTTGATCACGGTAGTGCCTTGTAAAGGGGTCACTCCCTGCCCTTCGGCATCGAAAAATACCAATATGACCGAAGAAGTGTATTGCGGCACGTAAGACCGGTAGCTCCAGCTATAGATCTGGTTTGAATAGCCGAGTTGAGAAGCATAAACTTCGTAGTTGTCACACCCGATTATCTCCTTGACTTGAGTGAGCGTCATGCCGATGTCGATGGCATTGACCTTGGCGGCAGTGAAATTCGACGCGGTGCAGGGCTTGGGGACGGGATTACTCGAGCCGGCATCGACCACGGCAAAGGAATCCAGGCGCAGCTGAACATTGGAATAGAGCGTCTGGCCTATCGTCACCGCTGGTATGCTGAGAACGTTGGTGCTTGTGTTGAAGGTGTCCTGAGCGCAGGCGCACGAAAGATTTGTCAGGATAGCGATGGCCAGCAGAAATTTCTTCACGAAGAATCCTTTCATTGATGAGACGGACATGGTTGGTCTTCCTTGAAACGTTTCATCCGGGCCGAAACGCTGCACCGTCCTTCGGGTGAAATTCCAACAGTCCCAAGAATGTCCGATGCGTCGGCCAATAACAATACCGGTATACCCATATATTGAGGCGAGCCCACCACGGTACGAGGACGGCGGCTGCGTTATGATTCGACGCATCTCCACCGACAGGCAAGGCCGATGACCCAGGCGAAGAATCGTTACAACCTTGCAGAACTGGCCGGGGCGTTCGGCGACCTCGGCACGCTGATCCCTTTCGTGGTGGCCTACGTGTCGATCCTGAAGATGGATCCGGCGAGTCTGCTCCTGGGTTTTGGCGCCACGCTGATTGCCGCCGGCCTCTACTATCGCACCCCGTTTCCCGTCCAGCCGATGAAGGCCATCGGCGCCGCGGCCATTACCCAGACGGCCGGGGCGGTGGTGCTCACGTCGTCGATGGTGATCGGTGCCGGCCTGGCGACCGCGCTTATCTGGCTGTTCCTGGGACTCACCGGCCTGGCCAAGCGGATCGCCTCCTGGGTACCGCGTCCCGCCTTGCTGGGCGTGGTCATGGGCCTGGGCTTCAGTTTCATGTTGGAAGGAATCCGCATGATGGCGGAGCGCTGGATGCTGTCTGCCGGACTGCTGGCGCTGACGCTGGCCCTGCTCGCCCGTTCGCGTTTTCCGGCCATGGTCCTGCTGCTGCTCGCCGGGGCTATCGTGGCTTTGATCCAGCAGCCGGGCCTGGCCGGCGACCTGGCGCTGATCAAACCTGCCTTGCGCCTGCCCGAATTCGCCTGGCCGTCGCTCGCCTGGCAGGACATCTGGATGGGCGCGGTTCTCCTGGCCCTGCCGCAACTGCCGCTCACCTTCGGCAACGCCCTGATCGCCATCACCGAGGAGAACAATCGGCTGTTCCCGGATCGCCCCGTTTCCGAGCGCAAGGTGGCGCTGTCCACGGGGCTGCTCAATCTCTGGTCCAGCGCCCTGGGCGGCATCCCGATGTGCCACGGCGCCGGCGGCATGGCCGGACACGTCAAGTTCGGCGCACGCAGCGGCGGCGCCTCCGTCATGCTCGGCGTGCTGCTGCTCCTCGGCGGCCTGTTTCTCGGCGATTCGATCGGCACCCTGTTTCGCCTGTTCCCGCCTTCGGTACTCGGCGTGATCCTGTTCCTGGCGGGTGCGGAGCTGGCGATCGGCAGTCGCGATCCCGGCCCGGAAAAAGTGGACCGCTTCATCGTCCTAGCCACCGCGGCCTTCGCGGTATTGAATGTCGGCATTGCGGTGATCTTCGGCTTCGCCGCCTACCACGCATCGAAAAGGGGTTGGCTCAAGGTGTAGCGGATCGATCGGAACGATCCGAACAGTCGGCGCCGCGAGAAGTTCGACTGGCGAAAGGGCGGGCCAGGGACCACACTGAATCTAAATGACGACCGAAGCCGGCTTGCCCATCCATGCTGTTGACAGCCTCGCGTTCATCGCCGAAGCGTGCTGCTCAGGTGAACACGGGCTGCAATGAACTGGGAGACCTTCGCCCATGATGCCGACATCGGCGTGCGCGGACGCGGCGCGACCCTGGCCGAGGCCTTCGCCGGCGCG
>JBAYJH010000266.1:0-6723 GCA_041665185.1 Sterolibacterium sp. | reverse complement strand
CTTCCGGAAACGCGCTGTCCCGGTGTCACGTCCACGATCAGATCGGAGGCGCCAAGCGACGTGCCCGGAACCAGGGTCGATTTGACGTTGACCCCGGGAATCTCGGAGAGTAGCAGCAGCCGCGTCTCGAGTGGCCGGTTGGTGATCACGTCACCGCTATTCAGACCGGAAAGAATTCCGTTCGGAACGCCTTCCGCGAGGTTGGACTGATTGCGTACGCTGACGGTGCCGTATTTGCCTTCCAAGACGGCAATCGTCACCACGCCATCCTTGATGTCCTGCGCAGGAAGATAGGCTTGGGCAACGAAATACCCGTTTCTGCGGTAATGGTCGCCGATCTTATGGGACATGCCGCGCAAGTCGGTGAGCGTCAACTCGCTTCCCGGAACGAAGTCGGCGACCGCAATCAGATCGGCTTCAGAATAGGCTGTCTGCCCTGTGACGCGCAGTGAGTTCACCAGGACTTTAGCCGTATCCGGTGCCGTATCGGCGGCCGGTTCGCGTTGTTCGATGCGAATCTCTGGAGCGGGCTTCTGTTGGACCGGGGACGGCGGAACCTGTTGTATCTGGCCGCCGGCGCTGGGGGGTTGCGCGGCAAGGGCGCCCTGGCTCAAGGCCAGTATGGCAACGGTGATTAGCTTGGTTTTCAACATGGCTCCTTCATTTGGTAGGTATCAGTCAACTGGGAAAACTGGCTCGGGCGACTCTTGGAGCAGCGTTCATGCATTGCAGATTGCGCCCGGAGCCAAATCATGTCGGTGCGGTATCGCACATTAAGAAACAGCCGCGATTGGCGGCTGTTTCCCAGGCAACACCTTGCGCTGCTGCGGCGTACATCAGGCCTTGCCGGCGTCCTTGACGGCTTCCTTCAGGTTGCCGATACGTTGCTGTACCTTGCCCTCGACCTGGTGTATCAAACCCTTGACCTGTTGTTCGTCGCTGCCGACCAATTTTCCGGCCTCTTCTTGTATCTTGCCGCCGATGTCCCTTGCGGTGCCTTTGACTTGATCCTTGTTCATTCTGAGTCCCTCGCATAACGGTTAACCATCTGAGTCGCGAACCGGATTCGGTCCGTTCTCCAAGTCGCACAATCCATTCATCGTGTCGATTGGCGGAGATTACCGCCTCGAAAAGAGCGCTTCCGTGCGCTTGCCAACATACGGGGAAAATCTGTATGGCTAGCGGCGGGGTGCGCTAGCCAACAGACAAGCTGCCGTCAGGCGGCCAGCATGGCCGGACTTAACGGAGGAATCCATCATGCTAGGAATAGAGATCTTGTCGGATGTCAGACATGAAACCATCGAGGAACTGTCGGGCTTGCTTTTTGTAGTTCAGGACATGGGCAGCAGACTGGCCAGTGAAACGCATGGAGATGCCTATGCCTTGATCCGGGAGTTGAACAACCTCCTGCATCAGGCGCGTGCCACCATCACACTGATCAAGCAGGATATATGATCATCAGTGGATGCCTGTTCCGAGCATGCCGGCCGCGCGGAAGATATTTCGGCTATCCACGTGCACCCTTGGGTACGAGAGCGCACAGACAATCCGACCATGCACGCGCAAGCTACGAGCATGAGTTATTTCCCCTTCCCACTTGTCGGCCGCGATGTTACAAAGCAGGGGAAAGACTGTTGCCCGACATGGCGAAAGCCGGGTTGTGCCGCCATGTGCCGCCTTGCTTTGGGACTGGCGTTCATGGCCGCGCCTTTCGCGACTTCGGCGGTCGAGTTTGAAGCGGATGTGGTCGAAGCGAGAGTTGATCTGCTGACCGTAGACTTGGCCTTTGCGCGCGACGAGAGTCGGAGCCGGAGGTCTGGCCTGTACAAATTCATCGCAAGCGTGGCGCTGGTTCCCGCGTCGGATGTCTACCCCAGTGCGTTCGTATCGGGTGGACCTCATCCGGGGTTGGCAAAGGTTGAGACAAGAAGGGAATTGGATTGGACCGAGCGCAGCTTCCTGCGCTTGACTCCGGGTGCCGATCGTCCGTACTTGTCGCCGCTGCTGAGCTTTGACGCGCCGGGCCAGAAAGTCAATCTCAGACTCCGCCGGCATTCACTTTCGATTCAGTATCGACTGGATTTCTATTGAGCCCGCACAGTCGGCCAGCAAGCGCCCATCGCCCCGGCAGGTTCTTGCCGGTCGTGGCGTTAGTCCACAGCCACTTGCCCGAGATCGGTTAGCCGTATGTACAAAGTCCTGACGGAAGCGCTGAAAGCCTGGTTCGACAAACGCGCCGCCAGCAAGGGGGCGGCTCTGGCCTTTTATACCCTGTTCTCCATGACGCCCATCCTGGTGCTGGCAGTGGTGGTCGCCGGCTATTTCTTCGGCGCCGATGCGGCCCGCGGCGAGATCATGGCGCAGATGCAGGAGCTGGTCGGCCCGAACGGCGCGCTGGCGATCCAGGCTCTGCTGGCGGCGGCGCACAATCCCCACACCGGGCTGGTGGCGACCATCGTCGCCAGCATACTGTTGCTGTTGGGCGCCACCAGCGTGTTCGTGGAATTGAAGGGCAGCCTCGATGAAATGTGGGGCATCAATCCGCCCACCCGCTCGGGGTTCAGCCTGCTGTTGAGAACCCAATTCCTGTCCTTCATCCTGGTGCTCCTGCTGGCTTTTCTCCTGCTCATTTCGCTGGTGGTCAGTGCTGCGCTGGCGGTGCTCGAGCGTTATGCCGGGGGAGTCTGGAGCAGTTCCTCGTTCGTATTCGAGGCGCTCGCCGCGCTGATTTCATTCAGCGTGATCGTCTGCCTGTTCGCGGTGATCTACAAGATGCTCCCGGACGCGCCGCTATCGTGGCGCGACGTGTGGACCGGCGCGCTATTCACCGCCGGCTTGTTCAGCCTGGGGAAATACGCCATCGGCCTGTATCTGGGCAGCAGCGGCATCGCCTCGGGGTTTGGGGCGGCCGGCTCGGTGGTGGCTTTGTTGCTGTGGATCTATTACTCGGCGCAGATATTCTTCCTGGGGGCGGAGTTCACCCGGCAATACGCCCTCCAGTTCGGCAGCCTCAGCCCGCGGGGCCAGGCCTCGGCGGCGAACGCGATGGCCAGCAGCCCGCCGACCAAAGAAACCTGAGGATTACATCAGTTGTTCCAGGTAGTAATAGATGTAGTTCGAACCACCGTCGACATTGCCGAATAATTTGGAGCTGCCGAAGACCCCGGAACGGTGCGACACGCCCACGCCGAGGTAGGTGTTCTTCAGCGTCCGGGAGCCCAGCAGGTCGCCGACGCTGACGTCGATGGTCGGATCGAGGTAATTCAATACTTTCGAGGTGCTGCGGCCGCGCTGGATCTGATCGCGCAGTTCGACGTAGGGCACACGCTGCGCCAGCGACAGGCCGACGCCGAACCCGAGCCGTGTCTTCACCCGGCTGTTCCAGGGAAAGCCGTAGTAATACGCCTTCATGTAGGCGTTGAGCTCCAGGGAATTGTGCTGCAGGCTGCTCTCGTCGTGCCGCAACAGGCCGACGTAGCCGACGAAGTCCATGGGCCAGCCGTTGACTTCCTGCATAAAGGGCCGGCCCAGTTCGATGGCGGCGATCCGGGTGTTGTCGTCGGTGCTGGTCGAGAAACAGCGCAAGGTCATGGTATTGATCAGGTTGCAGTCGGTGGACCGGCCGTAGAGGGCTTTCACGTAGATTGGAGCGCCCGCTTCCGCCGGCAGATCGCGGTAGCTGCCGAAGTCGTAAGCCAGCCCCAGGTGGACCTCCGGCTGGCTACCATTGCGGACGATGGGGCTGTTGCGCACGTTGGACGAGTAGCGATTGGCGCCGACGCCTATCAGCACGCGCCAGCCGTCGCTCAGGTCATAGTCGCCATACAATCCCACCCAGGCGCTGGTGCCGGCGCCGGGCTCGTAGGCCGGACGCAGCGCGGTGGCTTCTTCCGGTCGCACCCCGTAGTAGTAATTGTTGAGGCGGGCGCTGCGAGCTGAGACGCTCACCGCCGGGCGGATATGCATCCTGCCGTTGGCCCAATCGGCGCTGTAACTCAAGCGCATCTCGCTGCCTTTGTTGATGCCCAGCGCGTCGTGCACGAATTCGATGCCAAACGCGCCGGGGCCGGCGCGATAGCGTGCCGCGATGCCCAGGTCGGCCGTCGGACCGCGCGCCTGCATGCCGGCCAGGCTGGGCGGAATCCGGTCATAGGGAAATCCTTCGAAGCGGTAGTCGAGGAAGACCTCCATGCGGGTATTGCCGTCGTTCATCAGCTTGAGACCGCCCCGGCTGGCATGCAGGAAAATCCGCTCGCCTTCGTACAGGTAGAGCGGCACCAGATCGTTGCGCTGTCCCGCGCCGATATACGGCGACTGGGAACTGCGCACCACCACCCCCAGCCCCGCACTGCCGGGTTCCACCAGCAGGCCTCGTTGGGGATCGAGCGCTTGGGCAAGTGTGCTGGCCAGCAGACAGGCGAGCAGCGCGGCAATGCGGCTCGTTCGAGCGGCGGATGGGTTCATGACGGTTCCTTGAGCAAGCCTACGATTAGTGTGGAGCGGCTTGGGTTGCGCCTCTGTGCGTTAGCGCACAAAGGCCCCGATAGTATGAGATATCTGATTGTGTGTGATTCAACACGTATCCTATGCGGCCTCCGGAGGCAAAGCTGGGCTTGACTCATGAAACCGGATCATATTCCGGCCAGCCTCTTTGGCCGCATACATTGCCGTGTCGGCCCACTTCAGAATTTCGTCCTGGCTTCCGTGGTGATCGATGAACACCACCACCCCGATACTGGAGGAGCAGCGATGTTCGACGGTCGACTCGGTCTTGCCCTCCTGGGTGAATTTCAGGACATAGGGTTGGTCCAGGACGGCGCGGAGCTTTTCCGCGACCATGCCGGACTCCGCGGTCGCCTTGCTCCTGTCCGCGCTCAACTCGTTGAGAATCACCACGAACTCGTCGCCGCCAAAGCGTGCGACGACGTCGACCACCCGCACACAAGCGCTTATGCGACGTGCCACTTCGATCAACAACAAGTCGCCGACGTGATGCCCATGCGTGTCATTGAGCGTCTTGAAGTTGTCCAGGTCCAGGAACATCAGTGCCGCATGGCGTTTGCTGCGTTCGCTGGCCGCCATGGTCTGGCCCAGGCGCTCGCTTAACAGGCGACGATTGGGCAGTTGCGTCAAAGAGTCATGCAAGGCCATGTTGAGGATCTGCGCCTCCGCCTGCTTTTGTTCCGTGATGTCGCGCGCCGCGGCGAACACGCCCTGGAGCCGCCGGTCCCGGTCATAGAGGGTGGTCGCGTTGTAGGACACCACGGTTTCCTTGCCGCCCCGGTCGCGCGCGACAAGTTCGTAGTTGGTGACCTTCTTCTTGAGCAGGACCAGCTTGATGCCCGCCTCGGCCCGTTCCGGATCGGTGAAATAGTTCTTGAAGGGCGCGCCGATGAGTTCGTCACGGGTGCAACCGGTGAGAGCCTCCATCTGTTTGTTGACGTCGGTAATGATGCCCGAGGGATCGGTGATCATCAGCGCATCGATGTTGGATTCGAACAGGGAGCGGGTGTAGAACTGATGGTCGCGCAGGCGCTGACCGAGCAGTTTTTGTTCTACCTCGATTTGTTTGCGGTCGGTGTTGTCGGTGCCGATCAGCAGGTAGCCGATAATCTCTTGCTGGTCGTTATGCAGCGCCGTGACCGAAACGACTGCCGGAAAGCGGCTACCATCCTTGCGGATATAGGTCAGCTCGTAGATGTCTTCGATGCCGCGCGAGGCCTTGAACACCAATGCCGCGAACCCTGGCGTAATCGGCGTATCGAACTCCAAGCTCAAGGTGGCCGCGCGCGCGATGACTTCCTTGGGATCGGAAATGTCGGCCGGGGTGATCTTGTTCACCACGTCGGCGGCCGCATAACCCAGCATGCGCTCGGCGCCGACATTGAAGATCTGGATGACGCCTTTGGCGTCGGTGGCGATGCTGGAGAAATTGGCGCTGTTGAAAATCGCGGCCTGCAAGGCGCCCGTGGTCAGCAACGCCTCCTGGCGCCGTACTTCGGTGAGACCGCCCGAATTGCCGACATCGCTGACGGATTCGCTCGCTGTCCCGGTCATAGCCGATGTCCGTGAATGGGATCGAAGAATTACGCGTGGCGGCTGGCAAGAAAACCTGGCAGTCTCGCGCTACGATCTTTGGGCGGGTGCTGAATTGGCCGCACCAGCCGGCTTATCGTCCGCGCCGAGGCTTGCGATCAACTGCTTGAGTCCGACATACGAAGGGGGTTCTTCAAGGGGCAATTCGGCGGCGGGAAGAGGGCGCTCCAAGTTCGCGATGGTCTGCTGCTGGTGGCTGGCGAGGCTTTCCAGTTCCGTAATGCGTTTGGTCTGCCTGTTCATGGCCCATTGCCGCCGCAGCGTGGAGGGCGTTGACACCAGCGCCACGATGAAGCCGCCAGCCGCAAGCGTCAGCAGCAACACCGCGGCCAGGGAGGCTTCAAAGTGCCAGAGGAGAAATGTCACGGTGGCAGGGCTATCATTCTGCAAAGCAAACGTAACCCCGGCTGCGGCGACCAACATAGCGACAATGGTAATCAACTGCATGGCAGTCTCCTCCGGTTCAGGTCCCGGTTCCTTGGTTACGCCGGGTCAGTTATCCGGACCTGGATTCAATCCGGTTCCAGCGACAATTCCCATAGGCCGGCGACCTCGGCACAATAGGCACGCCTCATAATGGACGCCGCGGATAGCGCGGTCTGTGCGTCAGCGCACGCACGTGGCGTG
>JBAYJH010000265.1:0-6808 GCA_041665185.1 Sterolibacterium sp. | reverse complement strand
CCCGATCACGCTCCTCTCGCAACCGCCCCAGAAGCTCACGCGACTTTCCCGCCAGCCGGTAGTAGCCGACGACAGCATCCAGGTACCCGCCCCGCCGGTACCCGCCGCCCCTCCTCCGGCGGCACCGGCGCCAGGCGCGGGCCTGCCGCCCCACTGGCTGGGCAAGGAACAGATCGCCATGCTGATCTACCCCGACTTTACGGCACTCGACATGGTCGGCCCCCAATACATGCTGGCCGGACTCATGGGGGCCACGGTGCACCTGGTGGCTGCCAGCCGCGAGCCGGTCAAGAGCGACACCGGACTGGTCTTCGTGCCGTCGATGACCATGGCCGAATGCCCCCGCGACCTGGATATCCTGTTCGTCCCCGGTGGCTCGCGCGGCACCATCGCCGCGATGCGCGACCGGAAGCTGGTCGAGTGGGTGGCCGAGCAGGGCCGCCGGGCGAAATGGGTCAGCTCGGTGTGCACCGGATCCATGGTCCTGGCGCAAGCCGGACTGCTGCGCGGCAAGCGGGCGACCAGCCATTGGGTGACGCGGGAACTGCTGGCGAACTTCGGCGCGATCCCCGTGGACGAGCGCGTCGTGTGGGACGGCAACACCGTTACCGGTGCGGGAGTGTCGGCGGGCATCGATCTCGGGCTGGAGGTTGTCGCCCGCCTGCGCGATGCCACCTACGCGCAGGCCATGCAATTGGCGGCCGAATATGCGCCGCGCCCGCCCTTCAACGCGGGCACGCCTCGGACCGCGCCGCCCAACGTCCATGCCCTGATCAGCGGCAGATTCGACAAGTTGCGCGCCCAGATGACGGAGAGCGCGAAGGACATGCTGGCGGCTCCTGCGCAATAAGCGGCGCCTGACCGGACAACACTGCACGCACGCGAACTACCGTCAACGCCCTCTGCCCTTAAGTGGCACCCCAACGCACAACGGTTAATCCCCCTTGCCGGAGAACGAATTGATTAGGCTTTATGACGATGAAAATGCTTCTTCCCTGATTGGGCACGAAATCGGCGTGTCACGCTGGATTCCGATCACCCAGAATCTGATTACGGACTTCGGCGTCAACACCCAAGACCCCGATCCGGCGCACATCGATCCGGCATGGGCTGAACAGCACAGTTCGTACGGCACGACGATTGCGTTTGGCTTCCTGACGGTGTCGCTGCTGACCACCATGCTCAACGAAATCGTTGCCCGCCCGGGCGACGAAGTGTCGACGCTGAATTACGGGTTCGACAGGCTGCGCCTGTTGTCGCCGGTGCGAGTTGGTAGCAGAATACGTGGCCGCTTCATCCTCAAGGAAATGGCTCTGCGTTCCCCCACGCAATTCAGGGTGAATTACGCCGTGACTGTGGAAATCGAGAATGAAGACAAGCCGGCGCTAGTGGCGGATTGGCTATGCATAACCAACGTCAGGAATGCCCGGTCGTATTCCGTGTGACCGCCTTGCTTCGTTGATCCAGGCATGCGAGCATTGACCGCAAGCGGCCCTTTGAGCTTCGGCCCGGTGTGCCGCGCAGCGAGTCGGGACACCATGGCGACGAATCCATGCATGAGGTAACAGCGAGACCCTATGGCCAGTGAACGAATCACCGCGAAACGCGCCGCACTGCGGCTGCGCATTATCGGCGCCGCGCTGAACGCCTTTTCGACCCAAGGTTTCGAGAATACGCGGATCACCGACATCGCCGAGCAGCTACAGATGACCGGGCCCGCCCTGTATCACTACTTCGCGACCAAGGATCAGTTGTTGTTCGCCTGTCTCGATCAGATTCTCGATCAGCTTCTGGCGGATGCCGCCGGCGCCTCGAGCGGAGCGGCGCCGGCCAGAGAACGGCTGGCCAATGTGGTTCGCACCCAGGTGGAGATTGAGCTCAAGTATGGGTCGACGGCACCGTTGATCAACGCCCATTTGTACGGGCCGCAGTACTTGACGGAAATGGTGGCGGAAGAAAAGCAGGAGTTGCTACGGCGGAAGCAACGGTCGCTGATTCAGATTTATCGAAACTTGATCGGTGAAGGGATAGCCAGCGGCGATTTCCTTCCCGTGGATGTCAAGATCGCGGCCTTCAATGTGTTGGCGATCGTTCAATACTCGGGGGTCTGGTATCGGCCAAAGAAAGGCCGCAAGTCTCAGGATGTAATTGAAGCGCAGGTCAATGCGGTTATGAGCCTTCTCGGTACCAACAAGGCAACACCATCAACGCCCCGCGCGGCACCCAAACGCCCCAAATCATCCGCCAGGTCGACATGACTTTTGGTTTCCGGATCTGACCCGGCGGGGTGGGCATGGCACAGCGCATCAACATTCCGGCAAATACCCCGTGGGCTTCCCTGCTTGCCTATTCGCGCGCGGTTGCCGTCGGCGGTCAGGTGTTCGTCGCGGGTACCGTGCCGGTTGACGCCCACGGGCAACTGGTGGGGGACGATGATGCCTACCTGCAAGCCAGGCAAGTGCTCAAGGTGATGGTCGCGGCGCTGGGAGAGGCCGGAGCGGGGGTGTCGGATGTGGTGCGCATGCGCATCTATCTGCGCGACTATGAGGATCTGGATGCCGTCGCGCGGGCGCAGTTCGAAGTGTTCGAGCACTGTCGCCCGGCGTGCACGGTGTTGCGAGCGGATTTGGCGCGGCGGGAATTCCGGGTCCAGATGGATGCCGAAGCGCATATCACAGCTTCATTGAAATAATCGGAGACCTACCCATGCCAACGTTCCTTCGCCACCTATTGACTCTCGCCGGCGCCGCGCTCTTCGGCCTCGCGTTGCCGGCCCATGCCGAGGCGCCCATGGTGCCGAGCCAAGTGCCCGGCTACTACCGCATGCAGCTTGGCGAGTTTGAAGTGACCGCGCTTTACGACGGCGCCCTCGACCTGGATGCCAAGGTTCTGAAGAATGCCAGCGCCGCCGATCTGCAACGTCTGCTGTCGCGTATGTTTGTCGGTAATCCGAAGATGCAGACGGCAGTCAATGCCTTCCTGGTCAATACCGGTAGCCATCTGGTGCTGGTCGATGCCGGCGCAGCCAAGCTATTTGGCCCTTCCCTCGGCTTCGTGCTACAGAACATGCAGGCGGCCGGCTACGCTCCCGCCCAGGTGGATACCGTGGTCATTACCCACCTGCACGGCGATCATATGGGTGGACTGAACGACGCCAACGGCCTGCCGGTTTTCCCGAAGGCCAGGATACTGGTCGCGCAGGCGGAAAGCGACTTCTGGCTGTCGCAACAAATTGCCGACGCCGCGCCGGCCAACTTCCAGTCCTACTTCAAGCGAGTGCGCGACCTCGCCGCACCCTACCAGGCCAGCGGGCAGTGGCAGACCTTCGCGGCCGGCAGCACGCTGGTGCCGGGCGTGCGGGCCGTCGCGGCTAACGGCCATACGCCGGGCCATACCGCTTACGCCATCGAGTCGGCGGGGCGGAAGCTGCTGATCTGGGGCGACCTGGTCCATGCCCACGCCGTGCAGTTTGCTCGGCCGGATGTTTCCATCGAGTACGACGTCGATCAGAAACAAGCCGTGATCACGCGGCGTAGCGTCATGAAAGCCATGGCGGCCAGCGGCTCGCTGGTGGCCGGCATGCACCTGCCCTTTCCCGGCATCGGCCATGTTCGGGCGGAGGGGCGCGGCCGCTACAGCTGGGTGCCGATAGAGTTTGCGCCGCTGCCCACGGCGCCAGCGAAATGAGCCGAAAATCCAAAGGGAAGACGAGATGAATCGGGAGCGGTTGACGCGCGGCAAGTTGCAGGGAAAGGTGCAGACAGTCTGTGGCCTGGTCGAGCCCGAACGGATCGGCCTGACCTTGCTGCACGAACATGTGCTGGTCGACATTCGCCCGCCTGCCTGGCGCGAGATTGAGCAGGTCGGGGAAACCATCACCCTCGCCAACCGCTACGCCATCGACTATGGCGAGGTGCTGGCGCCGGGAAACTACGTGCTCGACAAGGAGGATGTTGCAATCGCCGAGTTGCGGGCGATGCGGCAGGATGGCGGCGAGACGCTGGTGGATCTGTCCTGCGGCGGACTGCACCCCGACCCGCTCGGTCTGCGGCGCGTATCACAGGCTGCCGGGACGCATATCGTCATGGGCTGCGGATACTATGTGGATGAGTATCAGGATTCCGCGAACCATGGCCGGACGGTCGAGGACTTCACCGCGGAAATGGTCGAGCAGATCCAGGTGGGTGCCTGGGATACCGAAGTGCGTGCCGGGGTGATCGGCGAGATCGGCTGCCAGGTGCCATGGACCGACCTGGAAAAGCGCGTCATGGCGGCCGCCGTGATGGCGCAGCAGGAGACCGGCGCGGCGCTGTCGATTCACCCTGGCCGGGATCCGGATCAGCCGCAGGAAATCGCCGACTTTCTGCGGGCGCATGGGGCCGACATGTCGCGATCGGTCATCAGCCACATCGACAGGACCATCTTCGACGAGGAGCGGTTGTTTCGGCTCGCGGACACCGGCGTCGTCATCGAACTGGACTTGTTCGGGATGGAAACGTCCTATTACAAGCTGAACGAAAGTGTCGATATGCCGAACGATGCGCAGCGGCTGCGCACGCTGCGAAGACTCGTCGAGCGAGGCCATCTGCCTCAGATCGCCATCTCCCAGGACATATGTTTTCAGACACGGTTGTCCTGCAACGGCGGCCACGGCTACGGGCACATCTTCCGCAATGTCGTGCCGATGATGAAGCGCCGCGGCTTCGATGAGCGGGAGATCGATACCATGCTGCGCGCAACGCCGCGCCGGCTGCTGACCATCATTTGAGTTCCGCAAGTCGCCGCCCCGCATGAACCAGCAATCCGCCAACCCGCTGATCGATACGGTTGCCAGCCTGCCCCCCCTTCTGTCGCGTATCGAGGACTATCTGGGGCACTGGGCTGCGCTCACCCCGGACGCCGAGGCGATCGTCGATTCCCATGGCCGCCTGAGTTATGCGCAACTGCGCGATGCGGTACTCGGCGCGGCGCGGGCGATGCGGGCCCACGGCGTTACAGACGGCGCCTGCGTGGCTGTTCTTGCACCGCCGTCGATTGACGCCTTCGTCTCATTCCTGGCCGCCAACACGCTTGGGGCAACCTGGCTCGGCCTCAACCCGAAGTACACTCGCGCCGAGCTGGAACATGTCATCAACGACGCGCAGCCAGTGCTCACCTTGGCCCGCAGCCGGATCGCTGAACGGGACTACCTCGGCGATCTACAGGCGATCAGGGATAGTCTGGTGACGCGCGAGGGGATGCTGGTTCTTCTCGACGACCGGGACGATGCTCACGGCATCGAGAAGTTCGGCGGCCGGGACGGGACCGATTTGAGTGAAGGTAGTCCACACAACGAGGTTGCGTTGTTTGTCTACACTTCCGGAACGACGGGCCGGCCCAAGGCGGCGCGCCTGTCGCATCGTGCGCTGGTACGTGCCGCAGCGATACGTGCCAGGGTTTGGAAGGTGACGCCGTTTCGTTCCATCAATAACCTGCCCATCAACCATGTCGGCAGCGTCGGCGATATCGCTTGCACCACCCTGGTCGCCGGTGGCTGCCAGGTCTATCTGGAACGCTTCACGCCAGCTGCAACGCTGGAATGTCTGCAGCGTGAGCGCGTCAGCTTCTGGTATCAGGTGCCGACGATGTTCCAGATGTGCCTGGACGCCGCGGCATCCAGGCACATCGACTGGTCGCACCTGCGGGCCGCCATCTGGAGCGGCGGGCGCGCTTCCCATTCGCTGATCGAGCGGCTGGCGAAGGTGGCGGAAACCTTGGCAGTCGATTACAGCATGACCGAAAGCGTCGGGGCGATCACGCTGTCTCCGCTCACCAGCAGCATCGATGCGCTGGACGACATTGTCGGCTGGCCGGACCCGGGCCGGGAGCTTCGCCTGGTCGATGCAGATACGCTGCTGCCGGCGGCTCGCGGCGCGGCGGGTGAAGTCCAGATCCGCGACCCGTGGATGTTCGATGGCTACCGCAACGCCGAACAGGCCGCGGACGCATTGACCGCCGATGGCTGGTTCCGCACCGGAGACCTGGC
Source organism: Sterolibacterium sp. (assembly GCA_041665185.1). GTDB lineage: Bacteria > Pseudomonadota > Gammaproteobacteria > Burkholderiales > Rhodocyclaceae > JACRAR01. Next base: position 783 of record JBAYJH010000265.1, on the reverse strand, counting down.
AATCGAGTGTGAGAATGGCGCCTGGCGCATCGTCGGTCGCAGCAAGGAGATGTTCAAGTCCGGCGGCTACAACGTCTACCCGCGAGAAGTCGAACTGGTGCTGGAAGCCCATCCCGGTGTCGCCGCCGTCGCCGTGGTCGAGACCAGCGATGCGCTTTATGGGGAGGTCGGGGTGGCCTTCGTGGTGCCCAACGCGCCCGTGCCCGCGGCCGCGGCCGCGGCGCTGGACCGCCATTGCCGCGAGCATCTTGCCAACTACAAGATTCCAAAACGCTACATCCTGGTTGACGCATTGCCGATGCTACCGATTGGCAAGGTCGACAAGGTCACGCTGCGTAGACAACTTGCCGATCATTTAACGGAAGCCCGATGAGTTACGTCCAACCGCACGACTCAGGTCGTCGCTTTACCGGCATTATATTTGTCGTAATGCTGCATGCGTTACTGGTGTATGGGCTGATCAACGGCCTGGCCCGCAAGATCGTCGAAGTCGTGAGCCAGCCCTTGGAAACCAAGATCATCGAAGAGTTGAAACCGCCGCCGGACAAACCGCCGCCGCCGCCCCCACCCAAACTCAACACCCCGCCGCCGCCCTACATCCCGCCGCCGGAAGTCTCGGTCCAGATGCCGGCCGCCTCGTCGCAGTTCGCCATCACGGCGGTCAGCCGGGACAAACCGCCGCCGACCCCAGTCATCGCCCCGGCACCGCGGAAGATCACCCGTCAAGCCGCCATCGTGAACGCCAACGCCTGCGACAAACCCGACTACCCGCCGGCGTCATTG
>JBAYJH010000264.1:0-6853 GCA_041665185.1 Sterolibacterium sp. | reverse complement strand
CGGGTCGGCCCTGACTTCATCATAATCTTCCGCCTGTCGATGCTGGACCTGGTCGAAGGCGGCAGCAGTTGGGACGAGGTGGTGACGCTGGCCAAGGAACTCGAAGCCGCCGGCACCACCATCATTAACACCGGCATCGGCTGGCACGAGGCGCGCATCCCCACTATCGCCACCATGGTGCCGCGCGCCGCCTATACCTGGGTGACCCGCCACATGAAAGGACAGGTGAACATCCCCCTGATCACCACCAACCGCATCAACGATCCGGCGGTGGCCGAAGCGGTGCTGGCGCGCGGCGATGCCGACATGGTATCGATGGCCCGCCCCTTCCTGGCCGACGCCGAATTCGTGAACAAGGCCGCACAAGACCGCGCCGATGAGATCAACACCTGCATCGCCTGCAACCAGGCTTGCCTGGACCACATATTCTCGATGAAGTTGTGCTCCTGCCTGGTCAACCCGCGCGCCTGCCATGAGACCGAAATCACTTTGCAGCCGGCCGCAGCCAGAAGGAATATCGCCGTGGTCGGCGCCGGCCCAGCCGGTTTGGCGGCCGCGACCACGCTGGCCGAGCGCGGCCATGCCGTGACGTTGTTCGACGCGGCGCAGGAGATCGGCGGCCAGTTCAACCTCGCCAGGCGTATTCCCGGCAAGGAGGAGTTCGCCGAAACCCTGCGCTACTTCGGACGCATGCTGGACATCCACAAAGTCGCCGTCAAGCTCGGCAGCCGCGTCGCGGCGGACGACTTGAAGAGCTATGACCATGTGATCCTGGCCACCGGCATCGTGCCGCGTACGCCGCCGATTCCCGGGATAGCCCACGCCAAGGTCGTCAGCTACATCGACCTGGTCGAAGGCCGCAAGAGTGCCGGCGCGAAGGTCGCGGTCATCGGCGCCGGCGGCATAGGCTTCGATGTCGCCGAACTGCTGACCCACGGCGGAGATCAGACCGACCCGATTGTCGCCTACCGCAAGGAATGGGGCATCGATGCCAGCTTCGCGCAGCGCGGCGGCCTGGTCCCGCCGCAGATGCCGCTGACGCCGCGCACAGTCTGGTTGTTGCAGCGCAAGACCAGCAAGGTCGGCGAGGGCCTGGCCAAGACCACCGGCTGGGCGCGCCGCCTGCTGCTCCAGAAGCGTGGCGTACAAATGATATCGGCTGTCAGCTACGAGAAGGTCGACGACGCCGGCCTGCACATCAAGGTGGATGGCAAGCCCCGCGTCCTCGATGTCGATACAGTAGTGATCTGCGCCGGCCAGGAGCCGCGCCGCGACCTGGTCGAAGGCTTGCAGCAGGCCGGCATCGCCACCACCCTGATCGGCGGCGCCGACGTGGCGACGGAACTCGATGCCAAGCGCGCCATCCAGCAAGGGACAGAGGTGGCGCTGGCGCTTTAGCATTGGGGGTAGCCTTGGTTTCCCTGTAAAATCCTGCTTTCGTGATTTGGCAGGGAATCCTGATGACCCGTAGCGTCCCGACGTTTGGTTCCGACATCACGCCCGCAAGCGGGCATGGGTCTGCACCGAAACTTGGCCAAGGGCCAAGTTTTCAGGAAATCATTCTGCGTCTCCAGAATTACTGGAGCGAGCGCGGCTGTGCGCTGCTCCAGCCGTACGACATGGAAGTGGGCGCGGGCACCAGCCACACCGCCACTTTTCTGCGCGCCATCGGCCCCGAGCCCTGGAAGGCCGGCTATGTCCAGCCTTCGCGGCGCCCCAAGGACGGCCGCTACGGCGAGAACCCCAACCGCTTGCAGCACTATTACCAATACCAGGTGGTGCTCAAGCCGGCCCCCGCGGATATCCTCGAACTGTATCTGGGCTCGCTGGAGGCGCTGGGCTTCGACCTCAAACAGAACGACATCCGCTTCGTCGAAGACGACTGGGAGAACCCCACCCTGGGCGCCTGGGGACTGGGTTGGGAGGTGTGGCTGAACGGCATGGAGGTGACCCAGTTCACTTATTTCCAGCAAGTCGGCGGCATCGACTGCAAGCCCATCACCGGCGAGATCACCTACGGCCTGGAGCGCCTGGCGATGTACCTGCAAGGCGTGGAAAACGTCTTCGACCTGACCTGGACGGAAGGTGCGGGTACCAAGCTGAGTTACCGCGACGTGTATCACCAGAACGAGGTTGAGCAATCGACCTACAATTTCGAGCACAGCGACGTGGAGTTCCTCCTGGGTGCTTTCAGCGCCCATGAGAAGCAGGCCAAGCACCTGATGGAGAACGCGCTGGCGCTGCCGGCCTATGAGCAGGTGCTGAAGGCGGCGCATAGCTTCAACCTGCTCGATGCGCGTGGCGCCATCTCGGTCACCGAGCGCGCCGCCTACATCGGCCGCATCCGCAACCTGGCCAGAGCGGTGGCGCAGAGTTATCTCGACAGCCGTGCGCGGCTGGGCTTCCCGATGGCGCCGCGGGCGCACGCCGAGGAAGTCCTTGCCCAACTCAACGCGAAGAAGGCGGCATGAGCATGACCAAGAACCTGCTCGTCGAATTGTTCGTCGAGGAATTGCCGCCGAAGGCGCTGAAGAAGTTGGGCGAAGCGTTCGCGCAGACGCTGGCGCTTTCTCTGAAAGCCCAGGGCTTGAGCAACGACGGCGCCGTCGTTACGGCTTACGCCTCGCCGCGTCGCCTTGCCGCCCACGTTACCGCCGTTCTTGCCCAAGCGCCGGACAAGGCGCAGGCGCAGAAGCTGATGCCAGTCGGCGTCGGCCTCGACGCCGCGGGCAATGCGACGCCGGCGCTGCTGAAAAGGCTTTCCACCCTCGGTGCCGATGCTTCCGTTGTGCCGCAACTGCGTCGCGAATCGGACGGCAAGGTCGAGGTGCTTTACTTCGACAGCATGGCCAAGGGAATATCGTTAACGCTTGGCCTAGGCAAGGCGCTATGGGAAGCGCTGGATAAGCTGCCGATCCCGAAAGTCATGAGTTATCAGCTTGCCGACGGCTGGAGCACAGTGAATTTCGTACGCCCCGTCCATGGTCTCGTCGCGCTACACGGTATCGATATTGTCGATATCCACATGTTCGGCCTCGCCGCCGGCCGCAATACGCACGGTCATCGTTTCGAAGCCAGCGTCGACCCGATCGTGCTCAGGGATGCCGACAGCTACGCGCAGCAACTTGAAAGCGAAGGCGCGGTGTTCGCCAGCTTTGCCGCGCGCCGCGCCGAGATTGCGCGCCAGCTCGCCGTCGCAGCCGCGAGGGCCGGTGGTAAGCCTATTGAGGACGAGGCCTTGCTCGACGAAGTGACGGCGCTGGTGGAACGGCCCAATGTGCTGATCGGCCAATTCGAGGAGGCCTTCCTGGAAGTGCCGCAGGAATGCCTGATCCTCACCATGATGGCCAATCAGAAGTATTTCCCGCTGCTCGACGATTCGTTGGCAAACAAAGGCAAGCTGACCAACAAGTTCCTCATCGTCAGCAACATTCGTCCCGCCGACCCGAGTGCGGTCATCGGCGGCAACGAGCGCGTGGTGCGTCCGCGCCTCGCCGATGCCAAGTTCTTCTTCGATCAGGACCGCAAGAAGCCCCTTGACGCCCGCGTGCTAGGCCTTTCCAAGGTGGTCTATCACAACAAGCTCGGCAGCCAAGGTGATCGCGTTCAGCGCGTCTGCGCCATCGCCCGGGCTATCGGCGCCCAGCTTGGTGGCGAGGCTTTGTCCAATCAGGCCGACCAGGCCGCGTTGCTGGCCAAGGCGGATCTCTTGACCGACATGGTCGGCGAGTTCCCCGAACTACAGGGCATCATGGGCCGCTACTACGCGCTGCACGACGGTTTGCCGGCGGACATCGCCGATGCCATCGAGGACCATTACAAGCCGCGCTTCGCCGGCGACAGCCTGCCGCGCGGGCGAGTTGGCCTGGTCGTCGCGCTGGCCGACAAGCTGGAAACTTTGGTCGGTATGTTCGGTATCGGCCAGGTGCCGACCGGCGACAAGGATCCGTTTGCGTTGCGTCGTCATGCGCTGGGCGTGATCCGCATGCTGAGCGAAGGTGATCTCGATCTGCCGCTCGAAAGCCTCCTGGCAACCGCCGCTAACGCCTTTGGCAACGTCGGCGAATTCAAGCCGGCCGGTGCAACGCTCGCCGACTTCATCTACGAGCGCCTCGCCGGCAGCTTGCGCGACCAAGGTTATTCTCCCCAGGAAGTCGATGCCGTGGTCAGCCTGCGCCCGCAACGTCTCGGCGACATTCCCAAGCGGCTAGCCGCAGTGCGCGCCTTCGCCGCGCTGCCCGAGGCGGCCAGCCTCGCCGCCGCCAACAAGCGCATCGGCAACATCCTGAAGAAGGTGGACGGCGATGTCGAGGCCAAGATCGACGCCACGCTGTTCAAGGAACCCGCCGAAGTCGCGCTCAACGCGGCGCTCGCGCAGGTGATGCCGCAAGCCGACGCCGCCTTCGCCGCCGGCGATTACACCGCTTCACTACAAGTACTGGCAGCGCTCAGGACGCCGGTGGACAACTTCTTCGACTCTGTCATGGTCAACGCCGAAGACCCGCAACTGCGCGCCAACCGCCTTGGCCTGCTGGCCACGTTGCACCAGGCCATGAACCGGGTGGCGGACCTCTCCAAGCTCTCGACATGAAGACAGCCCCCATCCCCCCCCGCCCCCCTTCCCGCGGAAGGGGGGTGACGTATGTTCAGCCGCAGAGCGGCTTCCACATCGTTGACTTGCTGCCTCCTTGGGGCGGCCCGGCGGAGGCAGCATGAAACTCATCATCCTCGACCGCGACGGCGTCATCAATTTCGACTCCGACCAGTACATCAAGTCGCCGGAGGAGTGGAAGCCGATACCCGGCAGTCTGTCCGCCATCGCCCGACTCAATCAGAAGGGCTACCGCGTGGTGGTGTCCACCAACCAGTCGGGCATCGGCCGCGGCTTGTTCGGCATGGACGTGTTGAACGCCATCCACGACAAGATGCTGAAGGCTGCGGCTCAAGTGGGCGCGCGCATCGACGCGGTGTTCTTCTGCCCGCACACCGACGCCGATGGCTGCGAATGCCGCAAACCCAAACCCGGCATGCTCCAGGAGATCGCCGCGCGCTATAACACCGAGCTTGACGGCGTGCCGCTGGTGGGCGATTCGCTGCGCGATTTGCAGGCCGCCGCGGCCATTGGCGCATTGCCGATACTGGTGCTGACCGGCAAGGGTGCCAAGACTGCCAGCCATCCAGCCCTGCCGCCGCAGACCCAGGTGTTTCCCGATCTCGCGGGCGCTGTCGCGCACCTCACGGAGTAGCCACGGCGATGAGCTACCTGCGTTCTATCCTGTTCATGCTGGTGCTGCTGGTGGTCACGCCGCCCTATGCGCTGTTCATGATCTTCTGCTTTCCCCTGCCGCATCGCGCCCGTCGTTATACGGCCGTGCCGTGGGTGTTCATGACGATCTGGCTGATCAAGCACCTGCTGCGTATCGACTATCGCGTCCTGGGCCGCGAAAATATTCCGGCGCAGCCGGCCGTCATCCTCAGCAAGCATCAGTCGGCCTGGGAGACGGTGGTGCTACAGGAAGTGTTTCCGCTGGGGCTGTTCGTCTGGAAGCAGGAAATCAAGTGGCAGTTGCCTTTCTTCGGCTGGGCGCTGGCGGTGATTCCGATGATTTCCATCGATCGCGGCGCCGGCAAGAATGCCCTCAAGCAACTCGTCGACCAGGGACGGCTGCGCCTCTCCCAGGGTTATCCGGTGATCGTCTTTCCCGAGGGTACCCGGGTGGCGCCGGGGCATCACCGCCGTTACAAGGTCGGCGGCGCGCATCTGGGCGTCGAGGCCGGTGCGCCGGTGCTGCCGCTGGCGCTCAATTCGGGCGAGGTGTGGGGCCGCAATGCCTTCTTCAAGCGCCCCGGCACGGTCACCGTCAGCATCGGCCCGGCCATCGACCCGGCCGGGCTATCCGCCGAAGAAGTGAACGCCCGCGCCGAAGCCTGGATGGAAGCCGAAATGGCGCGCATCAGTCCGCAGCTTTACCGCCACACCAGTGAAGCCCCGGGACCCGCAACTCAGCCTGCGGCTTGATTCCGCACCGTCGCACTCGGCCGGCCGCTGGCGCGACCGGGCCAGTCTGCCCTATCTCGGCGCCCATCTCGTTTTACAACTCGACACCGACCGCACCGCTGCGGTCCTCGACGGCGACATCCTGCACCTGCCGTTGCCACCCGCCGCCACGCCACGCCAGATCCAGGACGGCGTCGAAGCCTGGCTGCGCCGCGAGGCGACACGCTTGATCGACGGCGGAGTACAACGTCAGGCGCAGCGCCTCGGCCTTCCGCGGCCACGCTGGGCACTGTCTTTTTCAGCGCGCGGCGGCTGGGTGGCCCAGCATGCCGACGGTTCGTTGCGTTTCAATTGGCGCCTGATCGAACAGCCGGCTGGGGTGATTGACCAGGTCGTTGGCCAGGCTCTCGCGGCGCTGCCTAGACAACACGCCACCGCGGATTTCTGGGAAATGCAAGCCGTATGATCAGGGCACTGTTCGAGCAGCTTTCGCTGTTCCGTCAGCCGCCGGCACCGAACCCGGAGCCGGTGAAGCGGCGCCACCTGCTGCTCGGCACCGAGATCGTCGCCTACACCTTGAAGCAGGCCTCCCGGCGGCGGCTCTCCATGACGATCGACGAACGCGGCCTGACTGTCGGCGCGCCGCTGCGGATCACCCTGGCCGAGGTCGAGACCTTCCTCAGAAGCCACGCCGGCTGGGTGCGCAAGAAACTCGCCGAATACGCCGGCAGCCATGCCCGGCGGCATATCGCGGTGCGCGATGGCACCTGCCTGCCTTTGTTGGGCGCGGAAATCGCCGTCCGGGTAGTTCCCGGCGCCAACCGCATCCACTGGCGGGAGACGGAACTGCTGCTG
>JBAYJH010000263.1:0-6930 GCA_041665185.1 Sterolibacterium sp. | reverse complement strand
CTCATTTCACCAATCCATTTTCAATTCCAAATCGGATGAGTGCGCCGGTGTTGTCGAGCTCCAGTTTATCCAATATCCTCCTGCGGTAAATGCTTACCGTGCTAACTGATAAGCTCAGCAGATCGCCGACTTGGGTCAATGGCTTACCTGCTGCAATCAGCATCAGAACTTGTAGCTCCCGATTCGATAAGCGATCTGCGGTAGGCTTATTTTTATTCCCCATCGCGCCCGCCAATCGTTCGGCAACTGTCGGCGTGATGTACTTGCCACCGCCGGCTACGTAACGAATGGCTTTCACCAACTCTAAAGACGCGCTCTGCTTTGTAATATAGCCAGATGCGCCATTTTCTATTGCCCGCACGGCATATTGCTCTTCAGGATGCATGCTCAAGAGGAGGATGGGTCGCCTTGGAAATTCCTTCTTCAGAATGACCAATGTCTCAATGCCGTTACGATTCGGCATGTTGACATCAAGAATCCCGATGTCCCAAGTGTTCTTACGGGCAACCTGAACAGCGAGTATCCCGTCGGCTGCTTCGGCTGAAACCTCGATATCCTCTGTATCCTCAAGGATATGTTTGATGCCAGAGCGAATGAGCTCGTGATCGTCGGCAACGAGGACTTCTATTTTCTTGACCATTGTGACTTGCTTGTCAAATCAGCCCCGGTTGTCCAAGCGATTGATGATCCGGGAACGAATGAATTCCGCGAAGATGTTGGACAGTTCAGCTAGCTGATCCATGAAACGCCACCGTCAACTGTTTCGACATGGCCACGGTCATCAAGAGTGACAACCCAGTGTCCTCCATCTCCGGCTTCAGGACCAGCCACGCAACCGAAGGATATGTGCAGGGTAGAACCGCTCTTCTTGACTGACAGATTGTAGCCATAATCGCTCCCCGTATAGAAGATCGAATCCACGTTGGCGCCTGCATCGAGGTGTCGATTGACGGCGCCACTGGCGCGAGGCGGTCTGCCAGTACCGAGTGAAGCCCGAAAGAACTCGACTAATTGTTCGTCTGTGATCAGCTGGCGTGCTTCCTTTACGGCTGTCTCCCGCCGAGTCCATTCCCTGAAACACGCAACCGGCTCATGGGTGCGCCGGTTTACAATTATCCAGTTCCAGTCGCTGCAGCCAAGGCGATGTATGTAGACAAAAGAATCTGCTGGGTATTCTTCGGGACTTAAACGGCGGCCTTGGATGACCTTATGGGGAAGCCATTCAGAGTCACTTTCCCTCCGGTCAATTAGCCACCATCCACCGGAAGCAACTTGAACATGTTGATCACGCATGATTTCGATTACATCGGCGATGGGCACGCCTAGTTTCTCATAGCTCGCAGCTAGTTTGCCCGCGTGGTCTTCAACATAGTCTGCTTCGTAATTTGTTTCCAAAAACGCAAGTCTCCCCAAGTTGCTCGCAAGCTTACCGTTTAGCTCGTCGCGTTCAGATTCGAGTTGGGAGATTCGGTTCAAATTTTCCTCGATATCGGACTGCTGGGCCACGAACCAGGCCGGTCTCTTCAGCTCCACGTCAAGGGACTCGAGTTCCTTGGCCCAATCGTAGATTAGCTCTAGTGCTTCGTCCAACTTTCCGTGCTCCGCAAGCGATCTCATAGCGTTGGCGGTCCTTCTCAGCCTGGCGGCCCTTGAATGGTCATCATCGGCAACTTCTATATGACGAAGAGCTATTCCCACTTTTCCGATTGCGGCGTTCGCGATCCACTCGGTCAGCGATACTCGGTCCACCAGTTCCAAAACAGGATTCTCCGCGGCAAAGCTCCTTGCCTGATCCGTAAATGACGAGGTCGTAAAGAAATAGCCTTTGCTGGCTTTGGAGTGGAATACCGCGCCAAGGAATTCACGAACTTCTCTCGGTGTGACCTTGATGTCCTGAGAGTATGCTTTGCATTGGGCAATCAGCAGGCCATCGCTTGACCTGACTTCTACGTCGACTCCGTTGTCGCCGCTTGCGGGGGTTAGCGTCCCCTCCGAGCCATCCAATGTGAGGAGCATTAGCACCAGCCGCTCAAATCCCATTGCGTCAACGGCGACGGTTGTTTCCAATAGCGTGTGAATGACTTTTCGAGCCTGCTGCTGTAGTTTGTCCATTCTCGATTCCTAGCGGCGACTAGCGTGATTGGTGCTCACTCGATCTCATCCATTGCGGCGTTGCATCCAGGATATCTTTAGGTCATCCCCGAGTCTGATGCCCAATGCCCTTGTTGCAGCAGAAAGTACCCTGCGCATCGCAGATCTGCTGAGATTCGTATCAATCCACCACTCCTCGGTGAGTGGTGCGCTGTGTTTTTCAATCCACAAGCGATCCTTCCCAGGGAAAAGGTCTTCACGCGCCCGTGACAGATAGCAGCGCGTTCGACCAACTTGGCCGACTGCCGATGCCACCTGGTCGATCTGTTGTGGAAACTCGCGAAATAGCATCGCGAAGATTTCCTTAGTTATCGAGATATAGCTTGCAAGAGGTCGTGGATAGAACACCCCGTTGTACTCATAGCCTCTGGGCTTGCGCTGAGTCACCGGCCCCTTCGATGCGGGCTTGGTAATCGTGTCTAGTGTTGCCTGGATCTCGGACCGACGCCTGTTGAGTTGCGCCAAATAGTGTTCTTTCTCGTTAATCATGTAGTTGAGCTGTTGCCACTCCTGCAAGAGTTGGTCAGGAGGCTCAGTACTTTGCAGTGCGTTCATCGCAATCTCCCGTTTAGTGCTTCACTTGTTTGAAACGATAGCCAACTGTAATGATTTGGCCGTTGTCCACCGAACGAACCAGGTAAGCGTTCAGCCAATGGGTCATTTGCCTGACAACTTGCGTACCGGCGATCTTTTCAAGTTTTCGTCGGGATTTCTTGGTGAAATGATGGATGATTCCGCCGCGGTGGTCATGGATTTCCTCTCCGTATGCTTCTAGCCATTCGATGATCAGTGGCGGTATGGATCGCTGTCGTGCCCGTGTGGTGGCATGTGCTGACATGTTCATGGCTTCTCCTTCTCCGAAACCTGTTTGTCGCCGAGGAATTCAGCAAGAAGCCTAGACTTGATGTCCTCCGTTCGCGGGTCTTCCGACATATCCCTCGATCTCCGAGTGTGGCACGCAGTCCGTCCGTTCACAGCACTCCGCATTCTTTTCTCCCCCATTCAGACGACGCTTAGTTAAGAATGGCCACAGGTTATCGATGGGTGTCGTTGACTGTGATGCAACCTGTTTTTCCAGGGTAAGCAGCTCGTTCCTTTTCTTGCCAGCGAAACGTTGCTGCAATCGGAAACTCGAACTGAATTGCTAACTTGCATGCTATTGAACAGGCCTTGTTGGCCTCTACACCTTGAACGGAAAAAGGATAATCTTTGATGTACTTGAACCCTTGGGCAAACTGTTCTCCGGGTTTGATATTTGCGGGGCTGGCAGTCTTCAAGGAATCAATATTCTTGCCCAAACGGTCAAAGGCGATGGCGTGGGCAAGTAACATTAGGTGGTTCCAGTCGTTGGCTGAATGAACATCGACCCTCCCAGAGATGAAAGTTGTATGAGTAACATCGGGCAATTTATCGGCATGAAACCGTAGAATTGAATCTTTGCCAATGGTCGACTCGGACGACCGCAGAACATGTGGTATACGCGGACATTGTGAAGCGTCAGCGCGTGCACCTCCATTGTACACATGAAGTAAACGCGCGATAATTGTGTCTGGAGTGTCCACAAGAGGCACGGCAATCGACTGTAACTCATTAAATATATGCTGGCTAATCTCTATCGTCGGGCACATAACGGCATTCTCCGGGTTGATGTGTACGTTTCCATAATACCGCTGTATTAATTTTTGTCAAGTGTTTCCTGTGCCCCAGTATTGGCATACACAGTAGTCCATTCTCCAATGGACTATTCGTGCTCCGAGCCGGCGACGCGGATATCGTGGCCGACGGTAGAAGCATCCTGAGCGTATGGAAGGAATTCGACGGGAAACAAACGCTTTTGAGCGTCGAGGTTTCAGATAGCCGGGGAGTCAGCTTGACGGGCCATCAGTTGGCGACAACCAGCGGCGCATCTGATCAGCCGCAGGCACTGCTTCACCAGGGTCGATGCCAGGCTTTCCGGCGTAGCCACGAACGTCCCTTCGGGACTTATGAGTTGCCATGAGCCAGCGGCTTGGCGATGGGGCATGCTGCTCGCGGTGCTGAATTCCTTGCCTGCATCCGCTCTCCCGGAGAATATCCGCCCATTCGATTCAGCGAGCGTCGACACGATCCGATTGGAACTAAGGGGGCGCTTTTTTTCGCCTTGGCCTTCTGGTCGCCGAGGTGCGTTCCCTGCGTTCAGGACCTGCCCGCATGGGGACGCCGGGCTGCGGCGTTATACAGAGGCTCCGGTGCTGTTTGCCAACCTCGACGCGCCCGATCGCCAACCGGACGCCGTAGCCATGGCCATCCGCAACGCGGGTAAGGGTATTCGCCAATAGGCGCTTGTCGATCAAGTGCCGAATTACGTGTATTGGTCTGTGAACGTTAAGTGGCATGGCGAGACGCCATACTCCCTGCCGCACGACGCAGACCATAGAGTCCAGATCCATCGTTGCAGCACCGGCGAAGCGGAAGTAAGCCGTTGGTACTCAGGCCGGCGAGCCGCGATCCTGGTCGCGCCAACCGTGAAGGAAAACCGAGCGTTTTGCTGGTTACTCTCCGCTGTCCTGTATCTGTAGCGGACCCGAGCCGCTGTAGCGGTCGAGCGCCAGGTAGATCACCGGGGTGATGTAGAGGGTGATGATCTGGGAGAACAGCAGGCCGCCCGTCACCACCAGGCCGAGGGGCTGGCGCAACTCCGCGCCGGCGCCCAATCCCAGGGAGATCGGCAGCGAACCCATCAGGGCCGCGAAGGTGGTCATCATGATCGGCCGGAAGCGCAGCAAGCAGGCCTGGCGGATCGCCACGGCTGGCGCCATGCCTTGCTTGCGCTGAGCGTGCAGGGCGAAGTCGATCATCATGATGGCGTTTTTCTTGACGATGCCGATCAGCATCAGGATGCCGATAGTGGCGATCAGCGTCAGGTCCAGGTTGAACATGCGTAAGGTCAGCAGCGCGCCGACCGCCGCCGAGGGCAGCCCGGCGAGGATGGTCAGCGGGTGGATGTAGCTCTCGTAGAGCACTCCCAGCAATACGTAGATCACCAGCAGCGCGATCACTAGCAGGATCGCCTGGCCCGATTGCGAATCCTTGAACACCGCAGCGTCGCCGCCATAACTGGCGATGACGCTGACCGGCATCTTGATCTCTTCCTTGTAGCGGTCGATCTTCCCGGCGGCCTCGCCCAACGGCACATCGGGCGCCAGGTTGAAGGAAATGGTGATGGCCTGGAGCTGGCCCTGGTGGTTGACCGAGGTCGGCCCGACAGTGCGCTTTACGCTGCTGAAACTGGTGAGCGGCACCAGGATGCCGGTACGACTGCGCACGCTGATATTGTCGAGGGCGGATTCGTCGCGCTTGAAGGGTTCGGCGAGTTCCAGGAGCACCTGGTAGTTGTTGCTGCTGGTATAAATCGTCGATACCTGGCGCTCGCCGAAGGCGCTGTAGAGGGCGCTGCGCACGCTGTCGATCTGCACGCCGAGGGTGTTGGCCTTGTCGCGATCGATGATGACGCTCGCCTGCAAGCCCTTGAGCTGGGAATCGCTGTTGACATCGCGGAACGCCGGGTCGGCGGACATGCGTTCCATCATCCGGATCGCCCAGTCGTTGAGCTCCTCGGCGCGCACGCTTTGCAGCACGTACTGATAACGCGCCTTGGTGTTCTTGCCGCCCAGTTGCAGGTTCTGCACCGGACGCATGTAGACGGCGATGCCGGGCACGGCACGGAATTTTTTGCGCAAGCCTTCCAGCACCGCGTTCATGCTCTGGCGCTCGCCACGCGGATCAAGTGAGCGGAAATAGTTTGAGGCGGGGTTCCACTTCCGCTATCGCTTCAAAATCACGGTCATCGTGGAGAAGGGGTGTCTTGTGTTCCAGCGCAACACGGGCAACCAGGCAATCATGCGGGCTGCGCGGCGTGTACCCACGCTGGCGGCAGCGCATGTAAATCTCTGCTGCGGCCTCCCATGTCTCGACCGGATGGGCGGGATTGAGGAATGGCAGCGTACGGAAATAGCGTTTGAGCTTGCTGAATCGCTCCGGCGTGGCCGCACCTTGCAGAATTTCCTGATAAATCACGGCGGTCAGCGCAGCCTCGCGCCGGGGCAACAATTCGTGCAGGGCGAGCGTTTGCGGAGTTTTTACGTCGCGTAGCAGATCAATCCAGACCGAGCTATCAACCAGGACCACGGCGAGCACCCATGCGCGAGCGCACGGCACGCACATCATAGTCCGGCGCGATCATGTCCTGGCCCACCAAGTCGAGAATGTCCTTTTGTTTGCCCGAAGTCACCAGCCGACGCAAAGCCAACTCCACCACTTCGCGTTTAGTCTTGACGCCGGATAACTTCATGGCGTCCGCTACTAATTGGTCATCGATCACAATATTGGTTCGCATATACACCTCCTGATGTGTATTCTACTTCTTGAAGAGTCCCCGCAACAGCCCTATTCCGTCATTTCGCCCCTTCGGCACCCGGAGTGGGAACGACAAAAGCACCAGCTATCGGATCACCCGACGGACATTATATGCAGGAGAAATGTTCCTGAATTTGAGCCCCACCGAATCGCCGACCTTGTGCTACCGGCGAGTCGTGGCCTTTTGATTTTCGCGTACGAGATCCCGATCTCTCTGGCGACTGTAGGGTAGGCACTGCCAATCGATCAAGACGGTCTCTTCTCATTTCACCAATCCATTTTCAATTCCAAATCGGATGAGTGCGCCGGTGTTGTCGAGCTCCAGTTTATCCAATATCCTCCTGCGGTAAATGCTTACCGTGCTAACTGATAAGCTCAGCAGAT
>JBAYJH010000262.1:0-6958 GCA_041665185.1 Sterolibacterium sp. | reverse complement strand
GCCGGTCCCGGCGATCACCGGGATGCGGCCGGCGGCCTGTTCCACGGCGGTTTCTATCAACGTGCAATGTTCGTCGTGATCCACCGTCGGCGACTCGCCGGTCGTCCCGACCACGACGATGCCGTCGGATCCTTCGGCGATATGCCAGTCGATGAAGGCGCGCAACCGCGGCAGGTCGAGGCTGCCGTCTTCCAACATCGGCGTGGCGATGGCGGGAATTGATCCTGTAATCATGGACTGCCGTCCGAAACAAAAGAAGCGATTTTACCCGAACTACAGGTCAGCCAGCACTTTGATGTGGGCGGCGACGCTGCGGGCCAGGGCAGACAAAGCGTAGCCGCCTTCCAGCATCGAGACGATGCGGCCCTGCGCGGTTTGCGCCGCCAGATCCTTGATTTGCTGCGTCACCCAGGCGTAGTCGGATTCCACGAAACCCAGCGATGCCATGTCGTCCTCGTAATGGGCGTCGAAGCCGGCGGAAATATAGATCAGTTCGGGTGCGAACTGGCGCAACCTGGGCATCCAGATGTCGCTGACGATCTGGCGAAAAACGTCGCCGTGGGAGCCCGCCGGCAGGGGGACATTGACCATGTTCGCGGCCGGATTGTCGGTGCCGGAAAACGGATAGAAGGGATGCTGGAAGGTGCTGACCATCAGCACCTTGTCGTTGCCCGAAAAGATATCCTCGGTGCCGTTGCCGTGATGCACGTCGAAGTCGACGATGGCGACGCGCTTCAGGCCCCAGGCTTCGATCGCGTGCATGGCGGCGATGGCGATGTTGTTGAAAAAGCAGAAGCCCATCGCCTTGCCTTGCTCGGCGTGATGCCCGGGCGGGCGCACGCCGCAGAAAGCAGTGTTGACCTCGCCTTGCATGACCAGGTCGGTGGCCAGGATGCCGGCGCCGGCGGAGCGCAGCGCGGCGTTCCAGGTGCCGGGACTCATCGCCGTGTCGGGGTCGACATGCACGATGCCGTGCTGAGGCGCACTTTGTTCGATCATTTCGACATGCTTGCGCCGATGAGCGCGCAACAACTGCTCCATATTCGCCAGCGGGGCGTCGTGGAACACCAGGTGGAGATCGAGTCCGGCGGAAATCAGGCGATCGTTGATGGCACCGAGGCGATCCGGGCATTCCGGGTGGTGGGCGCCCATGTCGTGCTGCCAGCAATCGCGATGGGTGATGAAGGCGGTGGTCATGCCGTTAGGGGGCGTGAATGGGTTTACAATTGAACAGGATCATACATTATTCTTCGTTTCATCTCTTTGCCAGACACTCCCGAACCATGCGATCCCCCATTTCCCAGCCGCCCCTCGCCGAAGTTGTCCGCCAGGCGGGCGGCGTCATCCTCGGCAAACAGCACCAGATACGCCTGTCGCTGGCCTGTCTGCTGGCGCGCGGCCATTTGTTGATCGAAGACCTCCCTGGCGTCGGCAAGACCACTCTGGCGCACGTACTGGCGAAATTGCTGGGCCTGCAATTCCAGCGCATCCAGTTCACTAGCGACATGCTGCCGGCCGACATCATCGGCGTCTCGGTGTTCGACCGCGCCAGTGCCGGCTTCACTTTTCATCCCGGGCCGATCTTCGCCCAGTTGATACTCGCCGACGAAGTCAACCGCGCCACGCCGAAAGCCCAGAGCGCCCTGCTGGAGGCGATGGAAGAGCGCCAGGTCACCACCGAGGGAGAGACGCGGCCGCTGCCCTCGCCGTTTTTCGTCATCGCCACCCAGAACCCCTCGCATCAGATCGGCACTTTCCCCTTGCCGGAATCCCAGCTCGACCGTTTCCTGATGCGTATCGAGCTCGGCTATCCCGATCGCGCGGCCGAGCGCGAACTGTTGAGCGGCGCCGACCGGCGCGCGATGATCGCCGATCTGGTTCCTTGTCTGGCGGTGGGGGAGATCGCGCAGCTACAGCAGGCCGTGGCCAAAGTCCACGTCGCCGATGCCTTGATCGATTACACCCAGGCACTGGTCGGCCATACTCGCCAGTCGCCCGACTACCAGGTCGGCTTGTCGCCGCGCGCGGCGCTGGCGCTGCTGGCGGCGGCCCGCGCCTGGGCGCTGCTGGAAGGCCGCGAGCATGCCCTGCCGGAAGACATCCAGGCGGTATTGCCGGCGGTGGCGCCGCACCGCCTGCGGCCGGCGGGTGAAACGCTGTTGCGCTTGAATGCCGCCCAGATTGCCGCGCGCCTGATCGAGGCAGTGCCCTTGCCTTGAATCTCGCCGCGACCCTACAGGAGCGTTTCTTTCGCTGGGCATTGCGCGGGAAAGCACCTGAAGCATCTCCGGTGATCCTGACCCAGCGCCGCGTGTACGTGCTGCCGACGCGGCAGGGCCTGGCCTATGCGGTCTCGTTGCTGGTGATGTTGGTCGGGGCGATCAACTTCAATCTCAGCTTGGGCTATGCCCTGGTGTTCCTGCTGGCCGGGTTGGGCCTGACCGCGATCCTTCACGCGTTCCGCAATCTGGTTCAATTGCGTATCGCTCCGGGCCGCTGCGAACCGGTATTTGCCGGCGAATCCGCCAACTTCGGCATCGTCCTGACCAACCGGCGCAACGAAACGCGGCCGGCGGTGCGGCTGCACCTGCCGGGCCAAGAGTCGATCGAGGTCGAGATTCCCGCACAGTCCAGCATGGAGGCGCGGCTTGCCTTGCCCGCGCTCCAGCGCGGCTGGTTGGCGCTGCCGCGCATCACCATTGAAACCAACTACCCGCTTGGCCTGATCCGGGCCTGGAGCTACGCCGCCCCGGAGCAGCGCTGCCTGGTCTATCCTGCCCCGGCGGAAGTCGCGCCCCCGGTGCCGGCTATGCCCGGCGAGGATGGCGGCGCCGCGCGGGTGGTGGCCGGCATGGAGGATTTCGCCGGCCTGCGCCGTCACCAGCCCGCCGATCCGCCGCGCCATGTCGCCTGGAAAGCCGCCGCCCGCCAGAATGCGGGACCCTTGTTGACCAAGCTGTTCACCGGCGCCGCCGCGCATACGCTGTGGTTCGACTGGAATATGCTGCCGGCCGGCCAGGATGTCGAGACACGCCTCGCGGTGCTGACGCGCTGGATTTGCGATGCGCGGGGGGCGGGTCTCGCCTGGGGGCTGTCCTTGCCGGGAAGCGAGCTGGCGCCCGCCGGGGACGACGAGCACTTTCACGCCTGCCTCAAGCTGCTGGCGCTGTATGGCCAAGAGTAAGATAACCGTTCCACCCCTGGTGGCGAAGCAGTCGCTGTGGTTGTTCGGCTCGGCGCTGCTGGTGTTGGCGCCGCTGGTGCCCCATCTTCCGCAATGGCTGAGCGCACTGACCGCGGTGACCCTGCTGTGGCGCGGCATACTGCTGTGGCGCCAGGCACCCTTGCCGGCGCGCTGGCTGCTGGCATTCACCGGCATCGCCGGTGCCGCGGGTATCGCACTGCATTTCCACAACCTGTTCGGCCGCGATCCCGGCGTCGCCTTGCTGGTGTTGCTGTTTTCCCTGAAGCTCCTGGAAATGCGCACGCCGCGCGATGCCTTTGCGGTGGTGTTGCTGGGCTACTTCCTCAGCCTGACGCAGTTCTTCTATGCCCAGAACATTCTCAACGCAGCGCTGACGATGGCGGGAGTCACTTCCACCACCGCGGCGCTGGTGGTCCTCAACCACTGGCGGCAAGCCCCGCTGCGTGCCGTCCGCCTGGCCGGATTGATGCTGTTGCAGGCGATTCCCTTCATGCTGCTGCTGTTCGTCCTGTTTCCACGCGTCCAGGGCCCGTTGTGGGGTCTGCCGATCGACGCCTACAGCGGACTCACCGGCTTGTCGGACAGCATGACGCCGGGATCGCTCAGCCAGTTGAGCCAGTCGGAAGCGATCGCTTTCCGGGTCAAGTTTGTCGGCAAGTTTGAGAACAAGGCGCCGCCGCAAGCCACGCTCTATTGGCGTGGCCCGGTGCTGAGCCAATTCGACGGCCGCAGCTGGCGGATCGGCCGCGTCTTCGCCAGCGGGCGCCTGCCTTACCAGGCCAGCGGCGAAGCCGTCGACTATGTCGTGACGCTCGAACCGCACTTCAAGCCCTGGCTGTTTGCCCTGGAGTTCCCGGTGTCGATTCCGGCCGAGGGCCTCATGGCCAACGACTACGAGATCCTTGCCAAGACCCCGGTGCGCGCCCGGCTGCGCTACGAAATGCGCTCCTACCCGGCGATCGTGCCCGGCGTCGAAGAGTCGCCCGCCGTCCTGCGCGAGGCCTTGCAGCTTCCGCCGCGCTCCAATCCGCGCGCCCGCGCCCTGGCGGCCCGCTGGCGCGAGGAATTGGGCGCCGACGACAGCGCCATCGCCAGAAGCATGCTCGATCTTTACCGCCGCCAGTTGTTCGTCTACACGCTGTCGCCGCCGTTGTTGGGGGAACATTCGGTCGACGAGTTCCTGTTCGATACCCGGCGGGGATTCTGCGAGCATTTCTCCGCCGGATTTGTATTCATGATGCGGGCCGCGGGGATCCCGGCGCGGGTCGTGACCGGCTACCAGGGTGGCGAAGTCAATCCGGTGGACGGCATGCTCGTCGTCCGCCAGTCCGATGCCCACGCCTGGGCCGAGGTCTGGCTGAGGGGGCGCGGCTGGATCAGGGTCGACCCGACCGCCGCCATCGCGCCGTCGCGCATCGAACTGAATCTCGCCCGGGCGCTGCCGGCTGGCGAAGTGCGTCCGCTGATCGCGCTGCCCGCGTTCGTCTGGCTGGCGCAGATGCGCTACCGTTGGGATGCCCTGGCGAACGTCTGGAACCAGTGGGTGATCGGCTACAACCCGCAGCGCCAGCGTGACCTGTTGGCCAGCCTGGGCATGCGCTCTCCCGACTGGCGGCAGATGACCGTGGTCCTGACTTTGGTGTGCGGGGTTCTGCTGCTGGGCTTCACTGCCTGGGCGCTGTATCAACGGCAGCGACCGGTTCCGGCCCTGGCCGCCTGGAACCGCCTGTCGAGGATCCTGGCTCGTCATGGCCTGGCACGAAAACCCTGGGAAGGGCCGTTCGATTACGCCCGGCGGATCGCCGCGACCCTGCCCGGCGACAAGGCTGCGCTGGCCGGCGAAGTTGCCCGGATAGCGGAGATTTATGCGCGGCTGCGTTATGGAGAAACCGATGCGGTGCTGGCGGGACAGCTGTTGCAGGAAATGAAGGTGCGGGTTTCCCGTATCGGCAGGCTCGATGCACCGGTCCCGGCCGTTGGTTCTAGAGTATGAAATGCTGGCCGCCCATCCTGCTGCTGCTCTTCTCCACTACCGCGGCGGCGGCTCTGCCGGCAGGCAGCTTCGCGGCGCGCCCGGAGGTGCGGGTATTCATTGCCGAGATGCAGGAGAAACATGGGTTCCGCGCCGGCAACCTGTTGCAGGTTTTTTCCCATATCAAACCGCTCCCTGCGGTGATTCAAGCGATCCTGCCCCCGCGCGATCCCGGGGTGCGCTCCTGGCAAACCTACCGAACCCGCTTTGTGGAGCGCAAACGCATCGCGCTCGGCCTCAAGTTCTGGGGCCAACATGAGGCTGCGCTGGCGGCCGCGCGCGAACAGACCGGCGTGCCGGAAGAGATCATTGCGTCCATCATCGGCATCGAAACCATTTTCGGCCACCATACCGGCAACTTCGGAGCCCTCGCCGCGTTGGCGACGCTGGCCTTCGACTACCCGCGGGTGGGGCCGCGCGGCGAGCCGCTACCGGCCGTATTGCGGCGCGCGCTGTTTCGCAGCGAACTGGAGCAATTGCTGCTGCTGGCACGCGAGACGCATCGCGACCCACTCTGGTACAAGGGGTCGTTCGCCGGCGCCCTGGGCTTGCCGCAGTTCCTGCCGAGCAGCGTACGGCGCTATGCGGTCGATGGCGACCAGGACGGCCAAATCGATCTGGCGACCAACCCGACCGATGCCATTGCCAGCGTGGCGAACTTTCTCAAGGAGCATGGCTGGGTGAAGGATGGACCGGTGGCCGTCGCCGCCAGCGCCGAAGGGGAAAAGTTCGCGGTGTTGATCGATGAGGGCATCGTGCCGCGCCATACGCCAACCGAAATGGCCGCTTACGGCGTGATCAGCAGCGAGGCCCCCGATCTGCCGGCGGCCTTGATCGACCTGGCCACCCCGCAGCAGCCGGTCGAATATCGCCTCGGCTACCGCAATTTCTACGTGCTGACGCGCTACAACCGCAGCAGCTTCTACGCGATGGCGGTGCTGGACCTGGCGCGCGAGTTGCGCGCCGGGCGGTGATGGACGCGATGCCTCGAAATTGCCTGGGTCGTCTCGCGACTGCGCGACAGCACTGGCCCGCGGTGCCTAGAAGAAGCCATCCATCCTGATGCCGTCGCGCGAGAGTTTCTTTCTCAGCTTGCTCAAGGCTTCGATCTGTATCTGCCGCACCCGTTCGCGCGTCAGGTCGAGATCCAGGGCGAGTTGTTCCAGGGTAAATACCTCGCAACCGTTCAGGCCATAGCGACGCTCCAGCACGTAACGCTGCTTTTCGGTAAGCTGCAACACCCACTCGCGGACACGTTTTCCGGTCTCCGTGTGCTGAAGATGGCTTTCCGGGCTGTAGCCAGGATCGGCGGCGATGGCGTCGGAAATCGACAGTTCCGGGTCGATGTCCAGAGGCGCGTCGAGGGAGGAGGTGCCGTCGTTGAACGACAGTATCCGCAGGACTTCTTCGACCGGCTTGTCGAGCACGTGCGCCACTTCTTCGGCGCAACCCCGCGGACTGTGGGGGCCGTCTTCCTCCAGGTGGCGCAGGGCGCGCAGGACCAGGTTCAATTCCTTCACCATGTGCACCGGCAAACGGATGGTGCGCGATTGGTTCATGATGGCGCGTTCAATATTCTGGCGTATCCACCAGGTCGCATAGGTCGAGAAGCGGAAGCCGCGCTCCGGATCGAATTTTTCCAGGGCATGGATCAGGCCCAGATTGCCTTCCTCGATCAGGTCGGAGATCTGGATGCCGCGATTCAGGTAGTGCTTGGCGAT
>JBAYJH010000261.1:0-6988 GCA_041665185.1 Sterolibacterium sp. | reverse complement strand
GACCCAGGGCTGATATCTCATCC
The DNA here is from genome assembly GCA_041665185.1 of Sterolibacterium sp. Lineage (GTDB taxonomy): Bacteria > Pseudomonadota > Gammaproteobacteria > Burkholderiales > Rhodocyclaceae > JACRAR01. The sequence continues at coordinate 6,965 of JBAYJH010000261.1, read as the reverse complement.
TGCGCATCAGGCGCCATGACCAGGGCGACATCTTGTAGCAGATCACCATGGGTTTCTTGAACAGGGCCGCCTCCAGCGTGGCCGTTCCACTGGCGACCAGCACCGCATCGGCGGATGCCATGGCGTCATGGGCATGGCCAAACAACAAGGTAATCGGCAATTCCTGAGCCCCCAGGCGCCATAGTTCATTCTCGAATTGCATGCGCGTCTCGCGCGACACCAAGGGAACCAGGAAGCGTGCTTGAGGAAAGCGTTGATGCAGGCACTTCGCAGTCTCGATGAAGGTTTCCGCCAGATAATGCAGTTCGGATTGCCGGCTGCCCGGCAGCAAAGCGAACACCAGAGCATCCTGCGGCAGATTCAGACGCTCCCGCGTTGCTTCCTGGTCGGGCTCCAACGGAATCACATCCGCCAGCGGATGGCCCACATAGCGCGCCTCGATTCCTTGCTTGGCATAAATGGCCGGTTCGAAGGGAAACAGGCAAAGAATTTGATCGACCGAACGGGCAATACTGTGGATACGTCCGCCGCGCCATGCCCACAGCGACGGACTGACGAAGTGGACTGTCGTAATGCCCGACGACTTGAGACGCGTCTCCAGCCACAAATTGAAATCCGGGGCATCCACCCCGATAAACACGTCGGGAGGATCGGCCAGCAGGCGCTTCAACAACGAGCGGCGGATTCCGGCGATTTCACGGTAGTGCCGCAACACTTCCGCATAGCCCCGGACCGACAACTTTTCGGCCGGCCATTCGACCGCCAAGCCTGCCGCTTCCATCTTCGGGCCGCCGATGCCGAAAAACCGGGCGGCTGGCATATGCCTTTTGAGCGCCTCGATCAGATAGCTCCCGAGCAGGTCGCCGGACGCTTCTCCCGCCACCATGGCGATGTTGAACGGCGCGGCCATGGCGCCTAGCGTATGATGCCGCGTCCCGTCGCGGCAAGAAAATCGGCCAGTAACCGAAGCTCCGGAATGTTGTCGCTATCGCCGGCAATGGCTGCCCGTGCCTCCTCAAGCTTCAACCCGGATTTGTACAATGCCTTGTAAGCGCGCTTGATCGACATGATCGCGGTTGAAGAAAAACCGCGCCGTTTCAAGCCTTCGCTGTTTATCCCATGAGGCCGAGCAGTGTTTCCGGCGGCCATGACATAGGGCGGCAGATCCTGCAAGAGAACGCTTCCAAGCGCGGTGATGCTGTGTGCCCCGATGCGCACAAACTGGTGCACGGCAGTGAAGCCGCCGAGGATCGCATGGTCGCCGACGGTCACATGGCCGGCGATCTGGGCGTTGTTGGCAAATATCGTGTGATTGCCGACTTGGCAATCGTGCGCCAGATGCACATACGCCATGATCCAGTTGTCGTTGCCCAGGCGCGTTACCCCAACGTCCTGAACTGTGCCGCAATTGAAGGTGCAGAACTCGCGTATGGTATTGCGATCACCAATCTCAAGCCGGGTAGGTTCGCCCGCATATTTCTTGTCTTGCGGGATCTCGCCGATGGAGCAGAACTGGAAAATCCGGTTACCGCACCCAACTCGGGTATGCCCGTCGACGATGGCGTGTGGGCCGATACGCGTGCCTTCGCCGATTTCGACAAACTCGCCGATGATCGAGTAGGCGCCGATCTCGACGCCGCGCCCCAAGCGGGCACCCGCATGAACAATGGCGGTGGGATGGACTACAGGGGAACTCATTCGATGTTGCGGACCGTGCAGAGAAGCTCGGCTTCGGCAGCAAGTTGTCCATCCACCAGGGCACGACCGGCGAACTTCCACAGACCGCGCTTGTTGGCCAGGATCGACACCTCGAGCATCAACCGGTCGCCGGGGCTAACCGGCTTCTTGAAACGCGCGCCGTCGATGCCGACGAAGTAGTAAACCGACTTGTCGTCAGGTCTTCCACCGAGGGTCTTGAACGACAGGATCGCCGCGGCCTGAGCCAGGGCCTCGATGATGAGAACCCCTGGCATTACCGGATGGTGCGGATAATGTCCGGGAAAGAACGGCTCGTTGATGCTGACGTTCTTGTAGGCCACGATGCGCTCCCCGGGCAGGCATTCGAGCACTCGATCCACCAGCAGAAAGGGATATCGATGCGGCAAGTGTTCCAGTATCTGATGTATATCCATCGTCGTCACTCTTTTGTCTCCGCTTCGTTTGAAATTGCGGCTTGATCCGCCGCCAGGAGCGCCAACTGTGTTTCGAGGACGCGTATTCTATCCACCAACGATTCCAGATGCCTCAGATGCACGAAATTCTTCAGCCACGCCGCATGATCCTGGAACGGCACGGTTCCGGTATACGTACCTGGCTTTGGAATGGACTTGCTCACCAGCGTCCCGGCGGAAATATTCACGTCGTCGGCGATCTTCAAGTGCCCCAGGATCACCGCTCCGCCACCGACGGTGCAGCGGCGGCCGAGCGTGGCGCTGCCGGCAATGCCGACGCAACCCGCCAGCGCGCTATGCGCGCCGATTCGCACGTTATGGCCGATCTGGATCTGGTTGTCGAGCTTCACGCCGCTTTCGATGACCGTGTCGTCAAGCGCCCCACGATCGATCGTGGTATTGGCGCCGATTTCCACATCGTCGCCGATCACCACCCGACCGATCTGCGGAATCTTAAGCCATGCGCCGTCTTGCTCGCGGGCAAAACCAAAGCCGTCGGCGCCGATCACCGCTCCGGAATGGATGATCGCACGAGCGCCGATACGGCAACCACCATAGATCGTTACATTGCCGTGCAACACGGCATCATCACCCAGTTCGACGCCCTGGCCTATCACGCAGCCCGGACCAATGCTAGAGCGTTCGCCGATTCGCGTTCCGGACCCGATGCGGGCTCCCGCCCCGATGCCGGCGCTTTCGGGAATGGCCGTTTCGACCGTTGCAGTCGAGTGAATCCCGGGAATCGCCGCACCGACCGGATTCAGCCACTGAGCGACGCGGGCGAAATAGAGATAGGGCTCTTCACTGACTATGCAGGGCACGGGGCTGGCGTCGACCGAGGTGGCCGACAGGATCACGGCGCCGGCACGGGTAGCGGCCAGTTTGGCGTGGTACTTTGGATTGGCAAGGAAACTGATCTCGTCCGGACCGGCACGATCCAGAGTCGCGACTTGTCGAATCGGAACGGAAGTGTCGCCTATCGGCTTGCCGCCCAGGCGAGCAACGATTTCGTCGAGTCGGAGGGATACCACAGCCACATTAAGATGTTGACACAGGGAACGGCGCCTATTTGCCGTCGCCCAGCGCCTTGATGATCTTGTCGGTGAGGTCTAAACGTGGATTGGCGTAGACCGCTTCCTGAAGAATGATGTCGTACTTTTCGGCTTCGGCAATGCCCTTGATGACCTTGTTCACGCGTTCGTAGATTGCGGCCATCTCCTCATTCTGGCGCAGGTTGAGATCCTCCTTGAATTCACGCTGCTTACGCTGGAAATCGCGATTGAGGTCGCCAAACTCCCGTTCCTTGCTCCGCTTTTCCGACTCCGGCATGGTCAGGGAATTCTTTTCCAGGGTTTCCTGCAATGCCTGCAATTGTTTGGCCAGCTTTTGCAGATCCAGATCGCGCTTCTCGAATTCCTTCTCGATTTTCTTCTTGGCCTTGGCTGCCTGCGGTGCATCGTTGAGAACCCGCTGGCTATTCACAAAGCCAATCTTTACTTCGGCATTCACCGAGAAGGCGGTAAGCATGCATGCTACAGCCAGTAGCGGAGTGAAAATCTTCTTCAAGAGGAATCTCCTGGATACGAAAATTAGAACGTCGAGCCCATCTGGAATTGCAGCCGCTGAATCCTATCGTCCGGCTTGCGGTTAAGCGGATTGGCAAAACTGAATTTGAGCGGCCCCATCGGCGACGACCACGACAGCGAGATGCCGGTACTGTAGCGCAGGTCGCCCAGGGACATCTTGCTGCCCTGGCCCCAAACCTGTCCGCCGTCGACAAAGGCTCCCAAACGCACCGACTTGTCCGAGCCGCTTCCAGGAAGCGGAAACAAGTACTCGAGGTTTCCGACAAGTCGCCGGTTGCCCCCCAGGCTTTCTGCCGTCAAGGGATCTTGCGGACCAAGGGAACTGGTGTCGTAACCGCGCACCGAACCGATCCCCCCAGCATAGAAACTCTTGAAGAACGGCAATTGTCTTCCGCTGTATCCATTGGCATATCCCAATTCGCCGTTCAGCAACAAGGTCGAACCGCGCCACAAGAACGACATCGGGATAAAGTGCTGATGGTGGTAGGTAGCTTGGTAATAGCGCAAACTCCCACCCGGCAACGACACGGAACCGACCAGGCGGTTCGAGTAGCCTTTGGTCGGATAAAGGCGGCTGTCTATCGTTTCCTTGATCCAGCCGGCCGTGGCGAGCAACGTGGTATTGGCCGACCCAAACTGGTTGACATAGTCCTGATAACGCACCGGGCTGAAAGAATCCACCGTCAGTTTGGTGGAGTCAACCGACAAACCGGCACTGATATAGTCATCCTCGGCAATCGGCAGGCCAAACCGCACGCCGCCACCGATCGAGTTGCTGTTGTAGGCACCAATAGTCGTCAGGGAACTGGTATCCGTGTTGCGCTGATAGATATCGAAGCCGCGACTGATGCCATCGATCGTGTAATAGGGATCGGTGTAGGAAAATGAATACACCTTATTGATACTGCTGGTGTTGAGTTGCACCCCGATAGTCTTGCCGCTGCCGAACAGGTTTTGCTGCTGCACCGATGCCGATAGGACGAATTTCTCGGCGCTGGAAAATCCGGCGCCCAGCATGATGTTTCCGGTGGGCTTTTCCTTGACGCTGACATTCAGGTCGACCTGGTCGGTGACACCTGGAACCGCTGGCGTTTCAACGGTCACCTCTTCAAAATAACCGAGCCGGTCTACGCGCGTGCGGGACTTGTTGATCCTGTCGCCGTCATACCAGCTTGACTCGATCTGCCGCAATTCGCGGCGGACGACCTCGTCGCGGGAACGCGTGTTCCCCGTCACATTCACCTGGCGAACGTACACGCGGCGGCCGGGATCGACGAATATCGTAAATGCCGCCTCATGCTTGGCCTTGTCGAGTTCCGGTGCGGCATTCACATTGGCAAAGGCATAGCCCTCGTTGCTCAATCGCTCGCTGATCAACTTCGTGGTTTCCGTCAGCTTCTCGCGCGAAAAAGTTTCGCCCGGCCTGAGTATCACCAGCTTCTTCAGTTCTTCGTCCGGCAACAGGAGGTTCCCCGCCAACTTGACCGAAGACACCGAGAATTTCTCGCCCTCGGATACATTTACGGTGATATAGATATCCAGTTTGTCCGGGGTGATCGACACCTGCGTGGAATCGATATTGAATTCGAGATAGCCGCGGTTGAGATACTGGGAACGGAGATTCTCGAGATCCCCCGACAGTTTTTGCTTGGAGTACTGGTCGTTCTTGGTATACCAAGTCAGCCAGTTGGGGGTACGCAGCTCAAAATTGTCGAGCAGTTCCTTTTCCTCTATCGCTTGCGCCCCGATGATGCTGATCTGCTTGATCTTGGCAATCTCGCCTTCCTCGACGTTGAAATTGATGCCGACCCGGTTGCGTTCCAGCGGAGTCACTGTCGTCTTGATATTTGCCGCGTAATAGCCGCGAGTCAGGTATTGGCGTTTAAGTTCCTGTTCCGCCTTGTCCACCATTGCGCGATCGAAAATGCGCGACTCGGCCAGGCCTACTTCCTTCAGGCCTTTGATAATCTGATCTTTCTCGAAGGCCTTCATGCCGACAAAGTCGACGGCCGAGATCACCGGCCGTTCCTCGAGAATCACCACCAGGACGTTACCTTCGATCTCCAGCCGTACATCCTTGAAAAAGCCTGTCAGGAACAACGTCTTGATTGTCTGGGAAGCCTTGTCGTCGTTGAGCGTATCGCCGACTTTCACCGGCAAGTAGCTAAAGACCGTTCCTGCCTCCGTGCGCTGGATGCCCTCGACACGAATATCCTTGACAACAAAGGGATCAAAAGCAGAAGCCGTGGACGCAAACAACGTGGCGACCAGCCCAGCGATCAGATTTTTTTTCATTCTGCTATCCGGAAACAAGGCGGTTGATATCGTTATAGAAGGCAAATGCCATCAGCATTACAAGCAGGAACAAGCCGATTTGCTGACCGATTTCCATTATCCGCTCGGAGAGCGGACCACCTTTGATAATCTCGGCAATATAATACAATAAATGACCGCCATCCAAAATCGGGATCGGCAGCAGGTTGAGCACTCCCAGGCTGATGCTGATCAACGCCAGGAACTTGAGATAGTAAGACCAGCCCAGGCGCGCCGATTGACCCGCATAGTCGGCGATGGTGACCGGGCCGCTGAGGTTTTTCCAGGAAACCTGCCCGGCAATCATCCTGCCGATCATCCTCAAGCTGAATATCGAAGTATCCCAGGTCTGGGCGCTCGCCTTGGCCAAAGCCGCAGCGGCTCCATAGCGCACGGTAATCAACATCGCTTGGCGGAGCGCAGGATCGTCCCGCACCTGGATGCCGATTCGCCCGATGCTCTGCCCGCCCTCCTCGACCGATGACGGCGTCGCCGTTAGCCTCACAACCTGGCCATCACGGCGCAATTCGATGTCCAGTGCGATTCCCGGCGACTGGCGGATCAGCGCGGACACTTCCCCCCAGGCCCGCATTGCCTTGCCGTGGATCGCCAGGAATTCGTCCCCGGATCGCAAACCGGCACGTTCAGCCACCGAGTCCGCCTGGACCATGCCGATGATCGGCCTTAGTCGCGGCCGGAACGGTGTCAGGCCAAGATTCGATGGCAAGTCGGCCTCGTAATCACTTTCCGATAAATTCCCGATGTCCAGATGTCTGACGGAGATTTCCTGCCGCGAGTTTATGACCTCGAGGATCACCGGCGATCGATCGGCCGCCACCTGTAGCAACTCCCAGCGCAATTCCTGCCAGGTGGCCACGACTTTTCCGTTGACGCG
>JBAYJH010000260.1:0-6993 GCA_041665185.1 Sterolibacterium sp. | reverse complement strand
GGCTCGGTGGTGCTGGCCTCGATCATGCTGAAGCTCGGCGCCTACGGCTTCGTCCGTTTTTCGCTGCCGATCGCCCCCGATGCCAGTCACGTCCTGGCGCCGATGATGATCGTGCTGTCGCTGATCGCCGTGGTGTACATCGGCTTCGTCGCCCTGGTGCAGACCGACATGAAGAAGCTGATCGCCTATTCGTCGATCTCGCACATGGGTTTCGTCACTCTGGGCTTCTTCATCTTCAACTCGATCGGCTATGAAGGCGCGCTGGTGCAGATGATTTCCCACGGTTTCGTGTCGGCAGCCATGTTCCTTTGCGTCGGCGTCATGTACGACCGCATGCACAGCCGCGAGATCGCCGACTACGGCGGCGTCGTCAATACCATGCCGAAGTTTGCCGCTTTCTTCCTGCTTTTCGCCATGGCCAATTCCGGCTTGCCGGCGACCTCCGGCTTTGTCGGGGAGTTCATGGTGGCGCTGGGTGCCATCAAGTACAACTTCTGGGTCGGTTTCGCCGCCGCGACCACCTTGATCGTCGGGGCGGCCTATACCTTGTGGATGTACAAGCGCGTGGTATTCGGCGCCGTCGGCAACAAGCACGTGGCGGAGCTGACCGACATCGACAACCGCGAATTCCTGGTCCTTGGGCTCCTGGCGCTCTGCGTGCTCGGCATGGGCCTGTATCCGTTCCCCTTCACCGATGTGATGCATGCGTCGGTTGACCACCTGCTCAAGCATGTGGCCATCAGCAAGCTATGACCGGCCTGGACTAATATGAACTTTGTCATGCCTGATTTTTATCCTGCCATCCCGGAGATGTTTCTCCTGGCGATGGCCTGCGCGATCCTGCTGGTCGACCTGGCACTGCCCGCGTCGCGGCGCTGGTTGCTCTCCCTGCTGACACAAGCGACCCTGGTCGGGTGTGCCATCCTCACTTTCGCCACCGCCGACGGACAGGTGGTGCTGACCTTCAGCAACATGTTCGTCGATGACCTGCTCGGCGACTTCCTGAAGCTGCTGGTGTATTTCTCGGTGGTGATCATGCTGGTCTACAGCCGCGCCTACCTGGTCGTGCGCGGGCTGGAAAAAGGCGAGTTCTACCTGCTGGTCCTGTTCGCCACGCTGGGCATGATGGTGATGATTTCCGCCAGCCACTTCCTCAGCCTCTACATCGGCTTGGAGTTGCTGTCCCTGTCCCTGTACGCACTGGTCGCCCTCGATCGGGATTCTGCGCGTGCCACCGAAGCGGCGATGAAATATTTCGTCCTGGGCGCGATGGCTTCCGGGCTGCTGCTGTATGGCATGTCGATGATCTATGGGGCCACCGGCACCCTGGAAATCGGCGGCGTGGCCCAGGCGATCTATCACGGCGTGGCCAACAAGACCGTGCTGATTTTCGGCCTGGTGTTCCTGGTATCCGGCCTGGCATTCAAGCTCGGCGTGGTGCCGTTCCACATGTGGATCCCCGACGTTTATCATGGTGCGCCGACCCCGATCACCCTGTTGATAGGCTCGGCGCCGAAGCTTGCTGCTTTCGCCATGGCGATGCGCCTGCTGGTATACGGCCTGTTCGAACTGGCGGCGGAGTGGCAGCAGATGCTGATGATCTTGTCCGTGTTGTCGATCGCCGTCGGAAATCTCGCCGCCATCGCCCAGACCAACCTCAAGCGCATGCTGGCCTATTCGGCCATCTCGCACATGGGCTATATGCTGCTCGGATTGATTAGCGGCGTCGTCGGCGGCGATCGTCACTTTGCCTTGACTGCCTATAGCTCGGCGATGTTCTATGCCATCTCCTATGTGCTGATGAGTCTCGGCACCTTCGGCATGATCCTGCTGCTGTCGCGAGCGGGGCACGAAGCCGAGAACCTGGACGACTTCAAGGGCCTCAGCCAACGCAGCCCATGGTTCGCCCTGATGATGGGCATCCTGATGTTCTCCATGGCCGGCGTGCCGTTCTTCGTCGGTTTCTGGGCCAAGTTCGCGGTATTGCTGGCAGTCGTCGATACGGGCCAGGTCTGGCTCGCCGTGGTGGCGGTGTTCTTCTCCCTGATCGGCGCGTTCTACTACCTGCGGGTCGTCAAACTGATGTGGTTCGACTCACCGGTCGATTCTGCTCCTCTCGAGGCCGGCTTCGACATGCGCCTGCTGATTTCGGCCAATGGCCTGGCCGTGGCGTTGCTGGGAGCATTCCCGCAGGCGATCATGACGCTGTGCACCTTCACCTTGCTGCGCTCCCTATAGCGTTTCGGCCAGCAACTCGGCACGATACAGCCGCACTTGAGCAAGGACGACCTGATCGAGATTTGCTTGTCGAGCGAGGAGGTCTTCAACGGCCGCCTGCTCAAGGTGAACTCAGACCGGGTGTGCCTGCCTGACGGTGCCGAGGGTGTCCGCGAACATATCGTTCATCCCGGTGCGGTGGTCATGCTGGCGGCACTCGACAACGGCAAGCTGTTGTTCGAGCGCCAGTTCCGCTATCCTCTCGGCCAGGTGTTCCTGGAACTGCCCGCCGGCAAGATCGACGAGGGTGAGCACCCGCTGGATACGGCGCGCCGGGAACTGCGCGAAGAGACCGGCTACAAGGCCAAGAGCTGGCGCCATCTGGGCATCATGCATCCATGCATAGGCTACTCCAACGAGCGCATCGATATTTTTCTTGCCCACGGTCTGTCCTATGTCGGGCATGCCCTGGACCACGGCGAGTTCCTTGAGGTCGTCGAACTGTCACTGGCCGATGCCATGCTGGCGGTGCGCGACGGAGAAATCACCGACGGCAAGACTCTGGCGGGCCTGCTGTGGGCGGAGAAGATCTTTTCCGGAGCCTGGCAGGTTCCGGCCTGAAATCAGGCGCGGCGGGTTCCTCCGTTGCCCTGAATAACCGCTATTCCCGAACTGTCGGTAAACGGATCAGGTAGCCGCCCGATTTCTCGTCTCGTGCCAGCGTCAGCAATTTGCGCTTCTGCGCATCTTCCAGCAACTCGGCAAAGGAGCGATAGCCGTAGTAGGACTCGTTGAATCCAGGTTGCCGCCGTTTCATGGTCTGCTTGACCATCGAGCCCCAGATCTTCTCATCCTCGCCGCGCTCGGCGGTCAGGGCTTCTATGGTCTCGATAATGAAGTCGAGCGCCTCCTGATGTTTGTCATCCTCGCTCTTCGGCCCGGCCTTCTTGGTCGAACCGGCGGGCCCGGATTTCGCGGGAGCCTTCTTGCCGGCGCGCTTGCTCTTCGCCTCCTGTTCGCGCACCAGGTCGTCGTAGAAAATGAATTCGTCGCAGTTGGCCGAAAGCAGGTCGGATGTCGAGTCCTTGACGCCGATGCCGATGACCCGCTTATTGTTCTCGCGCAGCTTGGACACCAACGGCGAAAAGTCGGAATCGCCGCTGATGATGACGAAGGTGTCGACATGCGCCTTGGTATAGCAGAGGTCGAGGGCATCGACCACCATGCGGATATCCGCCGAGTTCTTGCCGGATTGGCGGACATGCGGAATCTCGATCAGCTCGAAGGCCGCCTCGTGCATCGTCGCCTTGAATTCCTTGTAACGGTCCCAGTCGCAATAGGCCTTCTTGACGACGATGCTGCCCTTCAATAGCAGGCGCTCCAGCACTTTCCGGATGTCGAACTGCGCATACTTGGCGTCGCGTACGCCCAGCGCCACGTTCTCGAAATCGCAGAACAGCGCCATGTTGGTGATTTCAGGTTGTCCTGCCATGGTTCCTCCGGGTTCAATTGTCGACGGCGTCGAGCGGTAAGCCGGCCAGCGCCAGTTCCGCCGCATCGATCAGCTGGTCAAGCCTCTCATGGAGCACGGCATAACTCTCGCTGTCGCCCTTCTTCAAGGCGCTTTCCAATGCCGCGGCGGCTGCTGAGAGGCTATCTGCCCCGGTCGTCGCGGCCTCGCCCTTGAGCGAGTGTACCTGACGCCTGGCTTCGTCGACCTCTCCGCCGGCCAGCAGCGCCCGTATGCCCCGGCGATATTCGGCGAGCGATTCGCGAAACATGCCCAGCACCGTCAGGAACAGCTCGGGTTCCACTTCCAGGCTTTTCAGCGCCCGTCCGATATCCCAGTCGGCATTGCCGGACATCGCCGCCAGCACCTGGTTCATGCGCGAATTGCCGGATAACGGGTGCTGCTCCTGCGTCTGACCAACATCCGGCCGCCCCAGTGTGGTCGCATGCAGCGCTTCCAGCAGCACTTTCTTCCTGATGGGCTTGGTGAGGTGCTTGTCGCAGCCGGCATTGAGGCTCTTCTGTTCGTGCTCCTGGAGTGCGTGCGCCGTCAAGGCAATGACTGGAGTCCGGGCGAGTCCCCGCAACTGCTCGATGCGGCGGATTTCCTTGGTGGCGCTATAGCCATCCATGACCGGCATCTCCATATCCATCAGGACGACATCATAGCGGCCCGCCTGAAATTTCTCGACGGCGATGGCGCCGTTTCCCGCCAGGTCGATCTGACAGGGTGTGTCCTTCAGCATACTGCGCATCAGAAAGACATTGTTCTGGTTGTCTTCCGCCAGCAGGATCGTCAACGGCCGCGTAAAGGCGAGTGGCGCCAAATCAGGCGGGGCCTGTTGCTCATCGGCTACCGCCGGGGCCGCCGCTTTCGGCAAGCGGACGACAAAGCGGAAGGTCGACCCCTGGCCCAGGGTGCTGTCGACCCAGATGCGTCCTTCCATCAGTTCAACCAGCCGCTGGGTAATCGTCAATCCCAGGCCCGTTCCGCCGAAATTGCGGGTGATCCCGCCATCGGCCTGGCTGAACGCATCGAAAATCGACTCAAGCTTGTCCGCAGCGATGCCGATCCCGGTGTCGCTCACCGAAAAACGCAGCATGTCGGGAGCATCGCGTTCGACCTCCACGGACAGGCTGACACTCCCTTCGTTACAGAACTTGACTGCGTTGCCGAGCAGGTTGGTAATGCACTGTTTGAGTCGCTGGGAATCACCATGGACGAACTGGGGTACGTCACCGCCAATACTCAGTCGCAGTTCCAGCCCTTTGTCGCGCGCCCGCCCCGAGAGCAACTCGATCTGTGTTTGCAACAAGCGAGCAAGCGCAAAATCTTCCTTATACAGTTTGAATTGACCCGCTTCGACCTTGGACAAGTCGAGGATGTCATTGATCAGATCCAACAGCGTATCCCCGGCATTCTGGAACACTTCCAGGTATTTGGCCTGTTCGTGGGTCAATTTGGTTTCGGCCATCAACTCCGCAATTCCCAGGATCGCATTCATGGGCGTGCGAAACTCGTGCGAGACCATGGCGAGAAAGCGCTTCTGTTGTTCCTGCACCAGGCGCCGGGCGGTCACGTCACGCGACACCCCGACCACTTCCAAGGCTTCCCCTTGAAGGCCATGGATGAGGCTCATGGTCGACTCCGACCATACCGTGGTGCCGTCCTTATGCCTCGACTCCAGTTCCACGGCGTACTTGGTCTCCTCGCGGTGCGCCATCAGGTGGGTGGCTGCGGTCGTCACTGCCTGTGTCCACGGCGAGGTTGGCGAGTTTTCTACGGATTGGCGCATGGCTTCGTCAACCGTGTATCCGCTCAAGCGCTCGATGGACGGACTGATATAGCTGAGGCGTTGCTGGGCGAGATCATATTTCCACAACACATCTTGCGCATTGTCGGCGACCAGACGAAAGCGTTCTTCACTGGTGCGTAAAGCCGCCGACAACCGCGACAGGCGATAGGCGACCGCGCCGAAAAAGGCGATCACCAGGAGCGCTATCGCCAGGGTGCGGTACAGCCAGCCGAAATCCCTTTCGGCGTGGGATTCGTAGATGAATCCGTCGAGGGAAAAGTCGACCGGCAACATCCCCAGTTCGCCGTATGTCTCGGCAATATGGCGCCAACGGCCGGCATGCATATAACCCAGCTCGATCAACTCCGGCATGATCAGCGGCTTCATCTGCCGGGCCTGGAACAGCAGATAATCGCGGCTATGCTGCTGTGAATACTTGGCGAGGATCAGGTCGGCGATTTCCTCCGGGTGGTTCATGGCGTATTGCCAGCCCAGCAGGCTCGCATCCCGAAAAGCCTTGACGCGCTTGGGATGCGACTTCACTTCGGCCTCCGTGGTGAACAGATTGTCGCCGTAAAAATCGATCCCGGCGGAGCGCGGGTTGTAGGTCTGGTAGGAAAAGTGCGCAAGATCCAGGTAGTACGGCTGGTTGATGACGTACGCCGAGATTGCGTCGGCTTTGCCCGCTATCAGATCCTGCGGATCGAAACTGTGACCCACCTGAACGAAACGATCAAGCGGAATGCCCTCTTTCTTGAGATAGGCGACCAGTTCCTCGGCTTGCGGTTCCAGCATCACCCGCCTGCCGGCAAGATCGTGAATGCTCCTGATGGTTCCATGCGAGCCGGTCAACAAGACGTAAGGCGAGTGCTGGAAGATCACGCCAAGGACTACCACGGGCTTGCCGGCGTTGCGCAGCAGCAACAGGCTGCTGGTACCGACACCGTATTCCGCCTGGCCGGCCAGGACGTTGTTTGCCGGGTTGCTGCCCGGCGTGGCTTCGACGATGCGCACGTCGAGGCCGGCCTGGCGGTAATAGCCTTTTTCCACCGCCGCGTAATAGCCGGCGAACTGGAATGCATGGGTCCATTTAAGCTGCAAGGCGACCGACTCAAGTGCCACCGCCGGGCAGACCCAGGCCAACGTCAGGCAAAACAGCAGGGCATGCGCAGAACAGATGCCTTGCCGCCGATTCATGATGGAGCTGGAATATTCCAGGGTGTCGATCAAGTGGCCAGCGCAACAGGCGCCGTCAGTGTGCTTCCGGATTGGCTGATTTTGCCGCCGCGGCCTTAAGCGCGCGCGACTTTTCGACCGCCTGGGCAATCAGGCCGAGCACCGTGGCCGAATTGAACGGTTTGATGATATAGCCGCTGGCGCCGGCTTCCAAAGCGGATTTCACCGTACTGCTGTCGCTGCTGCCGGTCACCATCAACACCACCGTCTGCGGCAACTCTTTTCTGATCTGCTT
>JBAYJH010000259.1:0-7005 GCA_041665185.1 Sterolibacterium sp. | reverse complement strand
GGGCAGAACGCGCTGGAAGTCATTCACAACCTGAAGGAAAAGATCGTCGAGATCTCCGCCGGACTGCCCGAAGGCGTGAGCATCGTGACCGTCTATGACCGCTCCGAACTAATCCATCGGGCCATCGACACTCTTAAGCGCACTCTGGCCGAGGAATCGATCATCGTTGCCCTGGTCTGTATCGTCTTCCTGCTGCACGTGCGCAGCGCACTGGTCGCCATCCTGATGTTGCCGGTCGGGATCCTGATGTCCTTCATCGCCATGCGCGTTCTCGGCATGAACTCCAACCTGATGAGCCTGGGCGGCATCGCCATTGCCATCGGCGCCATGATCGACGCCGCCATCGTCATGATCGAGAACGCGCACAAGCACCTGGAGCGGCTCAAGGAAGGAGAGTCGCGCACCGAGGCCATGATCAAGGCGTGCAAAGAAGTCGGTCCGGCGCTGTTCTTCTCGCTGCTGATCATTACCGTCTCCTTCCTGCCGGTGTTCAGCCTGGAGGGCCAGGAGGGGCGCCTGTTCTCACCGCTGGCCTACACCAAGACTTTCTCCATGGCCGGTGCGGCGCTGTTGTCGGTGACGCTGGTGCCGGTGCTGATGATGCTGTTCATCCGAGGCAAGATCATGCCGGAAGCCAGGAACCCGGTGAATCGGTTTTTGATCTGGGTTTATCGGCCGATTATCGCCGGCGTGATGCGCTGGAAAAAGGTGACGATCCTACTGGCAGTGCTTGCCCTGGGCGTCTCGATCTACCCCGCTTCGAAGCTGGGCTCGGAGTTCATGCCGACGCTGAATGAAGGGACGCTGTTTTACATGCCGGCCTCCCTGCCCGGCATGTCCATCACCAAAGCGGCAGAGCTGCTGCAAACCCAGAACAAGATCATCAAGAGTTTCCCGGAAGTGGCGTCCGTCTACGGCAAAGCGGGACGGGCCAACACCGCAACCGACCCGGCACCGACGGAGATGTTCGAGACAGTGATCAACCTCAAGCCGGAGGCAGAGTGGCGGCCGGGCATGACCACCGATAAATTGGTCGCCGAATTGGATAAGGCCCTCCAATTTCCAGGTGTTTCAAATGCCTGGACGATGCCCATCAAGGCGCGCATCGACATGCTGTCGACCGGGATCCGCACACCGATCGGGATCAAGGTTTTCGGCAAGGATCTGGATGAGATGGAGAAACTCGCCAAGGAAATCGAGGCGGTGGTGAAGACTGTTCCCGGCACCTCCAGTGCGTTCGCTGAACGCATCACCGGCGGCTACTACCTCAACATCGAACCCGATCGGCAGCAACTGGCGCGCTATGGCCTTTCGGTGGGAGAACTCCAGGATGTCATCGGCACGGCGCTGGGCGGCGAGATGGTGACGACGACCGTCGAAGGCCGCGAGCGCTTCGGCGTGACCGTCCGCTACCCGCGCGAACTGCGTTCCGACCCACAACAGATTGCCCGCCAGGTGCTGGTCCCGATCGGCGGAGAGATGGGGCAGGCGCAGGCAATGATCCCGCTCGGCCAGGTCGCCAGGGTCGAGGTCGCCAAGGGCACGCCCGGCATACGTACCGAGAATGCACTCCTCTCGGCCTACATCTACGTGGATATCCGCGAGCGGGACATCGGCGGGTATGTGGCCGACGCGAAGAAGGCCGTGGCAGCTCAGGTCAAATTTCCACCCGGCTACTACATCACCTGGAGCGGCCAATTCGAGTATATGGAACGGGCAATCGAGAAAATGAAGGTCGTTATTCCGGTGACGCTGTTGATCATTTTCCTGCTGCTCTATCTCAACTTCCGGCGCCTGACCGAAACCATCATCGTCATGCTCTCGGTCCCTTTCGCCCTGGTCGGTGGGGTGTGGCTGATGTGGTTGCTCAACTACAACCTTTCGGTGGCGGTGGCGGTCGGCTTTATCGCATTGGCCGGGGTGGCTGCCGAGACCGGTGTCGTGATGCTGATTTATCTCGATCAAGCCTGGCAAGAAGTCAAGGAGAAGCGCCGCAAATCCGGTTCCGCGCCGACTGTTGATGATCTCTATGAAGCGGTGATGGAAGGGGCCGTCGAGCGGGTGCGGCCGAAGATGATGACCGTGGTAGCGATCATGGCTGGCCTGTTGCCAATCATGTGGGGAACCGGCACCGGCTCGGAAGTGATGAGCCGAATCGCAGCGCCGATGGTGGGCGGCATGATTTCTTCGACCGTGCTGACGTTGGCGGTGATTCCGGCAATTTACGCGCTGGTCAAACAGTGGCGACTGGCGCGCGGTTTAGAGCGCTAAGAGATTGGCCAGCAAGTCAATCGTGCATGACGTCTTTCATGTGTAACACGATCCGGGAGCGAAATGATGAAGCGGTATCAAGCAGGTGAGGCCATGCTGGCAATTATGATTGTGGTGCTTGTGGTTGTCGGGTTATCGGGCGGGCACATGGGCATGATGGGACATGGCAATCCGTCGCCTGAGAAGCCCTCGTCTTCAAGCAATCAGAAAGAGGGTTCGTCCGAACATCGACATTGAGGACCGCTGGCGATTCCGGCCAGGATTCTTGAAATGAACAATCCCGTTCCAAGCCCCAGGCTCATTCGTAAGAACACCCCGCGGCGGGGACTTGAGTCCGGTTAGGCGAAGAATCGGTGAAGTATTGAGTGCGCCCCTCCCGTCCGGCTTGCAAACTCCAAGCACTTTGTACGCTGACGCACAGATTGGCGCCTAGGTTCAGGCGCATCCTGCCATGCGGTGAAGTGCCGCGAACATCACAGGCCGGCACGGTGCTGCGTTCTGCGTGCGCAACTCTTGAAGTCCGATTCAACCGCTCGATTCTAGGAGGAGCCGGAAATGGTGGCAGACTCGCAAAACTCGCCCAAGGCGCACGCACATCATCATCAGCAAGCTGTGCCTGCAAAAACCACAATGCTAACGAACCCTACTCGTTACACCTGTCCGATGCACCCGGAGGTCGTGCGCGACGCGCCGGGGAGTTGCCCGAAGTGCGGCATGACCTTGGTGCCGATTGCGGGCACTGGCGACGGCAAGAGCGACGATGCCGAGCTGCGCGATCTGACGCGCCGGCTTTGGATCGGGGTAGCCCTATCAGTCCCGTTGGTGCTGCTCGCCATGTCGCCAATGATCGGCATCCACGATCCGTTCGGAATTCAGCCACGGCCACGCGGCTGGATCGAGTTTGTGCTGGGGACGCCGGTCGTGCTTTGGGTCGGCTGGCCGATCCTGAGCAAGTTCTGGCTCTCCCTCGAACACCGTGAGCTCAACATGTATACCTTGATTGGCCTGGGGGTAGGCTTGGCCTATATGTTCAGCCTCGCCGCGGTATTATTTCCTGACCTGTTTCCGCAGGAGTTTCGCGAGCACGACGGTGCCGTCGGCACCTATTTCGAGGCCGCAGCCGTTATCGTGACCTTGGTAATGCTCGGCGACGTGCTACAGTTGCGCGCCATGGGCAAAACCAGTCAAGCGATTCAGCAATTGCTGAACCTCGCGCCCAACCTGGCGTGGCGCTTGCGCGACGACGGAGTCGAAGAACAGGTGCCGCTCGACAGCGTGGTTGTCGGCGACCGTTTGCGCGTGAAACCGGGAGAGAAAGTGCCGGTCGACGGCACCGTCCTCGAAGGTAGCAGCAGAGTTGACGAATCCATGATCACCGGCGAACCGATGCCGGTGGCCAAGGCCGCCGGTGACAAGGTTAGCGGTGCAACGGTGAATGGCAATGGCTCATGGGTCATGCGTGCGGAGCGCGTGGGTGCGGATACGTTGCTGGCACGCATAGTCCACATGGTCGGTGAAGCGCAGCGCACGCGCGCGCCGATCCAGCGGCTGGCGGATATCATTGCCGCTTACTTCGTCCAGTTCGTGGTCGCGATCGCTGTGATAACGGCACTTGCATGGTGGTTCTTCGGTCCGGAACCGAAACTCGCCTATGCGTTGCTGAACGCCATTGCCGTGCTGATCATCGCCTGCCCCTGCGCGGTTGGCCTCGCCACGCCCATCTCGATGACCGTGGCCATGGGACAAGGCGCGCGCGCCGGCATCCTGTTCCGCAATGCGGAGGCGATCGAGCGCATGCGCGACATCGATACCTTAGTGGTGGACAAAACCGGCACGCTAACGCTCGGACATCCGGCGCTCACCGAGTTTGTCGCCGAGGGCATAGCGGAGGATGAAGCGCTGGCGCTCGTCGCGGCCGTGGAGCAGCTTTCCGAGCACCCGATAGGACTGGCGATTGTCGAAGGCGCCAAAGCGCGTGGATTGGCGCCGAGAACTGCTGCGGCATTCGAGGCGGTCAACGGCCTCGGCGTGCATGCCGAGATCGATGGAAAGTCCGTGCTTGTGGGCAGCAGCACGTTCCTCACTCAGCGTGGCGTCGCGACACAGTCTTGGGAAGAGCGTGCGGAAGCCTGGCGCGCGCAAGCGAAAACAGTCGTGTTCTTCGCTGTGAACGGTACTGCCGGTGGTATCGCCGCCGTGGCCGATCCAATCAAGGAAGGTACCCTGGAGGCGATCGCTGCCTTGAAGGGCTCGGGCGTGCGTATCGTGATGCTGACCGGCGATTCGAAGCGCACCGCCGAGGCAGTCGCTCGGCAGCTTGGCATCGACGAAGCGCTCGCCGAAGTACTGCCCGAGGACAAGGCCGGTCATGTGAAGCGCCTGCAGGCGGAGGGGCGCAAGGTCGCGATGGCGGGCGACGGCATCAACGATGCACCGGCGCTGGCGCAGGCCAACGTGGGCATCGCCATGGGCACCGGCACCGATGCGGCAATGGAAAGCGCCGGGGTGACGCTGGTCAAGGGCGACCTGCGTGGGATTGCGCGCGCGGCGGTGCTGTCGCGCGCCACGATGCGCAACATCCGCCAGAACCTCGCCTTCGCGTTCGGCTACAACGCGCTCGGTATTCCGGTCGCCGCCGGCGTGCTTTACCCGGCATTCGGTTTGCTGCTGTCGCCGATCTTTGCCGGCGCGGCGATGGCGCTGAGCTCGGTATCCGTGGTCAGCAACGCGCTGCGGCTCAATGGACTCAGATTGTGAACTTGCTGCAACGAAAGGGTCGTGTTTGTCATTTGGCTCGGCAACGTGAGGACGATAAAGATACTTGCACCACTAAGGTGGTCTCGAAATCGATGATGCGGACATTGCCAGTGCACTCTGTGGTCCGCCGCATACCCCGGCAACCGCGGCTTATTTTACAGATATCGCGTTTGTCATTGGCGGGAGAAAGCAGCGACAAGCCGCGAGTTGAACGCATAAAGGGACACGAAGCACCGAGTCAAGAGGAGAACCAACATGGCTGACGATCATCAGTCACACGAAGGTAATACACCAAAGCCCATTTTCAATTGGATCTTGGTCGGATTCTTTTTGGTAGCCGGCTACTTCCTGGTTATGGAACACCGAGCCCATCTCAGCGGCATCCTGTATTACCTGCCGGTTCTATTGCTGCTCGCGTGTCCGTTGATGCACCTGTTCATGCACCATGGCCACGGTGGCCATGGTGAGCATTCATCGCAGAAAGACAACCGGGGAGAGCAAAAATGAACCATTCCGAGACCTCAAGTTACGGCCTGTGGACGCTGGTGATCATCAATTCTTTGGTGTTCATCATCTTTGCCTTCAGCTTTGCCAAACCGCAATCTCCGCGCGACTGGCGTTCGTTCGGCGCGTTCTCGGCGTTTCTGGTTGCGCTGTTTACCGAGATGTATGGGTTCCCGCTAACAATCTATCTTTTCTCCGGTTGGCTGTCGGAGCAATTTCCCGGCGTGGATTTCCTGTCGCATGATTCGGGACATCTGTTGGAAGTGATGTTCGGCTGGAGAGCCAACACCCATTTCGGACCCTTTCATATTGTAAGCAATATCCTGATCGCACTGGGCTTCTGGTTACTAGCCGCGGCTTGGAAGGTGCTATACGCCGCGCAGCAGAAACACCGGCTCGCAACGACCGGGCCCTACGCGCGCGTGCGACACCCCCAATACGACGGCTTCATTCTGATCATGCTTGGGTTCTTGTTTCAGTGGCCGACGCTCGTGACGCTGGTGATGTTTCCGATCCTGGTGTTCATGTACCTGCGCCTCGCAAGGCGGGAGGAACGTGATGCGATCGCGGAGTTTGGTGACGAATATGTCCGGTACGCAAGCAACACACCGGGATTCCTTCCGCATTTGTATTCAACTGCCAGTGAAGATCGTCAGCTAAAAGTCTGATTGCAATTTCGGTGAGCCGCCACGTGACGAAAATGAACATGGCAAAAGCGTCCTTGCTCGCATTCATACTTTGCGGGTCCTGCATAGCCGCAGCACAAGTGCCGGTTCCGCCGCTGACCGGGCGCATCACCGACCTGACCGCCACGCTCACAGCTGCGCGGAAAGCCTCATTGGAGCAGACCTTGCAGGCGTTTGAAACCCGGAAAGGCAGTCAGCTCGCGGTTCTCATTATTCCGACCACCGCCCCCGAAACGATCGAACAATATGCTCAACGGGTTGCGGAGTCATGGAAGCCTGGGCGCAAGAAAGTGGATGACGGTGCGATTCTGGTCATTGCCAAGACCGACCGCGCAGTGCGCATCGAAGTGGGCTACGGTCTTGAGGGGGTTCTCAATGACGCTACCAGCAAACGCATTATCAGCGAGATCATTACGCCACGCTTCAAGCAAGGGGATTTCTATGGGGGTATCACCATCGGGGTCGACCAGATCATCCGCGTAATCGACGGCGAGCCGCTGCCGGAGCCCAACGGGAAAGCGACCGACGGTATTGCAGAGATTAAGACATATGTTCCAGTCATTTTTATCCTTGCGCTCATGATAGGCGGGGTGCTGCGCTCGGTGCTGGGCAGATTTCCCGGCGCGCTCGTCACCGGCGGGGCCGTGGCTGTTGTCGTTTGGCTAATTTCCAGGGCGCTATCCGTGACGATTTTCGCGGGACTGGGCGCGCTGTTGTATACATTACTCGGCGGTGGCATGGCCGGACTCGGCGTCGGGGGACGACTTGGAGGCTTTGGCAGAGGGGG
>JBAYJH010000258.1:0-7062 GCA_041665185.1 Sterolibacterium sp. | reverse complement strand
GGCGTAAAGCTGTCGATCGACGATTATGGTTCGGGCCAGGCGTCGCTCGCCTACCTCAAGACCCTGCCGGTCAACGAACTGAAAATCGACCGGGCCTTCGTGATGGATGTTTCGACGACGCCGAAGAATGCCGCCATCGTCCGTTCCACCATCGTGCTGTGCCACGAACTGGGCCTGACGGTCGTCGCCGAAGGTGCGGAAACCCAGGAGGAGCTTGCCTGGCTGCGGCACAGCGGCTGCGACATGGTCCAGGGCTATGTCATTGCCAAGCCAATGGCCCTGGACGCCCTTCTGGAGTGGCATCCACCTGTTTGAACTGACTCCGACTCCCTGCCATACCCAGTGACCATTCCAGCGATTTCCCGCGGCGACCGCAAAGCCGCGATGCCCTTCATCATGTTGACGGTGTTGATCGACATGATCTCGATCGGTCTGATCATTCCGGTATTGCCGGCATTGGTGGGAAGCTTCACCGGCTCGCAGGCGGATCAGGCCATGTGGTACGGCGTGGTCGCCTTCGCCTTCGGCATCGCCAACTTCTTCGGCTCGCCGATCCTCGGCGCGCTGTCCGACACCTATGGCCGGCGGCCGGTGCTGCTGCTGGGATTTTGCGGCCTCGGGCTGAATTTCTTCGCCACCGCACTCTCCACCGCCTTGTGGATGCTGATCGCGGTCCGCCTGGTCGGCGGCGCCATGCAGGCCAACCAGGCCGTCGCCAACGCCTATGTCGCCGACATTTCCGAACCGGAACTGCGGGCCAGGCGCTTCGGCATGCTGGGGGCGATGTTCGGCGTCGGATTCATCGTCGGGCCGGTGATGGGTGGGTTGCTCGGCGCCATCGATCTGCAACTGCCCTTCTTCGTCGCCGGCGGCCTGGCCATGCTGAACCTGCTGTATGGTTATTTCGTGCTTCCCGAGTCGCTGCCCATGGAGAGCCGGCGCCCATTTCAGTGGCGCAACGCCGCCAATCCGCTCCGGTCCTTGCGCGCGCTGGCGGAGTTGAAAGGCGTCGGCCGCCTGGTGGCGGTGATCGCTTGCAGCGGACTGGCGCAGTTCGTGATGTACACCGGCTGGGTGCTGTACACCAGCTTCAAGTTCGGCTGGGGCCCAAGGGAAAACGGCTGGTCACTGGCGGCGATCGGGATCATGTCGGTGCTGGTGCAGGGCTTTCTGCTCGGCAAGCTACTCAAGCGCTTCAGCCCGCAGCGCCTGGCGGTGATCGGGTTGGTATCGTCGACGCTCGCCTATGCCTTGTGGGGCGCCGGCAGCGAAGGCTGGATGATGTTCGCGGTGATCGGCCTCAACGTGTTCGGCTATACGGTGACTGCCAGCATGCAGAGCATCATTTCGAGCGCCGCCGAAGCCCATAACCAGGGCCAGACGCTCGGCGCCGTCAGCTCCCTCAACAGCCTGATGGCGGTGATCGCGCCACTCGTCAGCGCGCCGCTGCTCAGCATGGTGTCGCATTTCCCCCAGGGCGACTGGCGCATCGGCGCGCCCTTCTATTTCTGCGCCGCGCTACAGGGCGCTTCCCTAGTCCTGGCCTTCATGCACTTCCGCGGCCAGCGCCGCTGATCACAAGAGATGAAACCCGCCGGACCGATCGGAAGTTGAGCAGGGCTTACCGCAGTTTGCCATGTGGAGTCATGGCCCGATACTCAATTTCGACCCGATGCTGCCCCTCAGGAAAAGAGAACACCGCCATGCGCAGGATCGCCACAATTTGAGAAGCCGTCATTGCAGTTGCTGCGTCAATTGCTCAAATTGAACGACTCCCTCATTAACAAGCGTAGGGTTGGTTGGTCTCCGAGTTGATACCCCGAATGCTCTGCCCGTAGTTCTTCCAGTTCCCCGTGCTGTCTTTGCCGAGTTCGACCTCAATGTAACGTGGGCATGCCTCTGTGCTTGACGGCAGCGACCAGCGGATGGTTCCCGCTGTGCCTTGTGACGCGAGTGTTCCAGTGCAGCCAATCAGTTCATTGAGACTTGATTCCGTCACCACGGTATACCAAGTTGGCAAGCTGGTGTAGCGGATAAAGCTAATGTTGGACTCGCTACATATGCCGTTGGCTGTGGGCTGCTCGATATCGACGAGACTGAAATTGAGATCCCCTGTCCATTGGAAGTGAGCATTCCGGTAGATCTGTCCGCTGATCGAAATCTCTGGAACGGTGAGCAATCCGGTCACTAGGCTGAACTCGGCCGGTTGCGCTGCGGTCGTTCCAACAGCGGCGGCTGTGACGGAAAATGTCGCCTCGGCCCAAGCCCCCGAATTGGCTTCGGTGGCTCTCACAAAAGCGTAACCCTCGACCAGGCCCGTCACCAGTCCACCTTGTGAAACGCTGACGACATTGCCACTTGGTCCGGCGGCCGATCCCAGGAAGCCTAACGTCGTCCACGCGTATTCAGGACTGCCACCGGTGCAGCTGAGGCCGCTGGTGGTGAGTTGCATAGTTTGGTTGGCTGCAAGCGGCTCAGATCTGGGCGACTCGGTTCCGCTTGGCGTCTTGAGTATCAGCGATCCAGAACAGCTGACGGCAGCCAGGGCAAGAGAGTTGATCGACAAGACCATGGCAACCAGTAGCGCGGAAATTGGGTGTTTCATGTGCTTCTCCTTCTCATGGGTTTTGAATATCACTTGTAGATGTCTTCATGTCAGACGAAGACCGGAGTAGCCTATCCTCGGTACTCGTGGAAATCTCAGGTGCAGAGACCACTAATTGCAACTGGCAGCCGCATACCACGTCGTTGCGGGACCAAGATCCAGGATCTTGTTGTCCGACAGCGGACCGAGATAGACCAGACTGTCTACGGTAACGGCTAGATAAGCGTTGGTTTGAGAGTAGTAGCGCAAGTAATACGGTCCGAACGACATCGACGCGGTCGCCGGCGAGAACAGCGTGCTGTAACTCGCCTCGGCCCAGTCAAACAGGCAATCCGATTTAGAGTCGGAGGTGGTGATAGCGGTAGTCGTGGTCGTCGATGTGGTCGTAGTTGTAGTCGTGGATGTGGTTGCAGTCACTGTCGCGCCGATCACCAGCATCACTTCAGCTTCAATGGCACGTGCGCCGTCCACGTAGACGCCACTGTTGGGCCTGATGGAGAAACGCAACTCGGTCGCTCCAGCTTCCGTCGGGGTACCCGAAAGGACGCCGACACCGCTGCTCGCGCTGAACTGAAGTCCGGCGGGAAGCTTGTAGGAAGCGGTCGAGGGATCAAGATTGTAGGTGTGATAGTAGTAGGTTCCGACAGGCAGGCCGTCGGCGCTCACGGTATAGGTCAGCGGGGCACCCGTCGTTGCTGAAATGCTTTTGGTACTCGTGAAATGCGGGGCACTGGAAGCACTGGAAAAAGACGAGTAATAGATCATTCCGTCTGCGTCGCTGACGCCGACGAAGCCGGAGTCATCATGGGCTAACGAGCGAATGCCGCCCTCGGTCACGCCATTGATCCGCTCCTGCCACCAATTCTTTAGATCGGCGGTAACCCAGACGTAGCCGCTGCTATTTCCGGTGCCGACAGCACCGCCGCCAAAGACGTAGGTGTCGTTGGCATAGTCCACCGAATAGATGGTGGTGGCGGTGATTAGTTTCGGCGTCACCTCCTCCCAAGTGACTGTATCCCTGGAAGTGTAGGTTCCTCCGCCCACCCCGATATTGATGAAGCGCGCGTTAACGAACTCTACGGTGTCCTTTCCCACTTCGCTGGTGGCCTGGACGCTCCAGTCGGCTCCGTCGCTGGAGACCATGCGCGCGGTGACATAGCCACTGCCGGACTTTCCAACGGCCACAAACTGTCCGTTGCCGTAGGCCACGGCGTTCCAGTAGAGCCCGTTGGTCCCGCTGGGCTTCGATACCTCACTCCAGTTGACCAGATCGCTGGAATAATAGAGCGAAGTATCGGCCGCCAACACATACCGCTCATTGCCGTTGCCGTCGCTACCGTAGGCAATGTCCTCCCAGAAGTTGTAGAGCGGCAGGCCACTATGGACAACGCGCTGCCAGTCGAGGCCATCACCGGAGGTGAGGATCAGCGTTTCCTCGTTGTATCCGGTTGCCTTGGTGCTGTCGTTGCCCACCGCGACGAACTGCGCACCGGTATGGATGACTTCCCACAGGTAACCGCCGTTGACGCCGAGTGCGGGGCTGACGTCCGTCCAGCTGGTGCCGTCACTGGAAGCGATGATCATCGGCTGACGGTTGCCCGAGTTCCCTTTGAGATTGGCGTGGCCGACTGCCACGAAGCGCCCGTTGCCGTGAGTTACCGACTCCAGATCGATATTCTTGATGGCGTGCTGATCCTCATGATAGACCTGGCTCCAGGAGCCCTGGGCAGTGGCGACACCAGGCACGACCGCCAGCGCGACGACCACGAGGACGAGCGAAGCAGTGCAGATAAGCGATCTTCCCCGCTTGTACCGCAAGAGTTGCCGCCAGTTCGCGATAGATCCCGGAATTGACCCGCAATTATGGTTGATACTGATCATCATGAATCGATTTAGCTGCCTGGGGACTTCTTGCGACCCGGCTGCGAGTCGCCGGGAAACAGGTTGCCATCTTCAAATAATGGTCTTTCACCATAAGCAGTTTCAATTACCATGTAAAGTCGTATTATTCGAAATATGCTTCGAAAAAAACGAACAGGCGCGCCGTGATCAGATCATGAATCTCAAGCATCTGTATTACTTCTGGAAGACCGCCAAGTGCGGCGGTGTCGTGCGGGCGGCGAAGGCCATGAGCCTGACGCCGCAAACCGTCAGCGGGCAGTTGCGGCAATTGGAGGAGAGCCTTGGCACACAGTTGTTTCTCCGCGCTGGTCGATCCATGGCGCTGACCGCGTCTGGGCAACTGGCGATGGATTATGCAAACGAGATGTTCGAGCTGGGCGCCGAACTGGAATTGGCGCTGCGCCAACAACTGGCCGGGCTGCCGATCACTTTCCATATCGGCGTCTCGGATGCAATTCCAAAATCGCTCGCCTATCGCTTGTTGCAGCCGGCCGTAAACATTCCCGAGCCAGTACGGATTGTCTGCCGCGAATGGCGTGTTGATCGCCTTCTCAGCGAACTTGCTGCCCGTCGCCTTGACATGGTGATTGCTGATGCACCGCTACCTTCATCTTCCAATGTGCGTACCCAAAGCCTTCGGTTGGGAACGTCTGGACTTAGCTTCTTTGCAACGGATGAATTGCTTCGTGGCGTTAAGAAACGATTCCCGGCCTGTCTGGACGGCCTGCCCTTCCTGCTCCCGGGCGAGGATTCCTCAATGCGACGTAAGCTGGAAAACTGGCTGGAGAAGGTCAAGGTGCGCCCCCGCATCGTTGGCGAATTCGACGATTTGGCCCTTCTTATTGCCTTCGGTCGTTCCGGCGCAGGCGCTTTCGCAGTACCAACCGTGAATGACGGAGACACCCTAAGCGGCGATGGGCCCCACCTCCTTGGGCGCACTACGGATATATGCATTGAGTATTTTGCGATTACCGCATCCGGGAAGGTTTCGCACCCCTGCGTCGCGGCCATTACGCGTCGGAGTTCCGGGAATTCTTCTCCACTTCGCACATAGAGGCGAAATACACTATGCATCGCGGCAGACCCGATTGGTGACCGCTATTTGGATGCTCCAGGGTGAATGTCAGCGATGGGAGAGTACTCCCGCCAGCGCCTGTCGGCTGCGAACAATCACCAAAGGAACGTCTTCATTGCCCTTCGCAACAGACTCCATTGCTCGCGATCCCCGCGCCCGATGCGAGGCGAAGAGCGACCAAACTCAGGCGGCGGCCAGCGACTCCGCCATATCGCCGCTGTAAAGGCAATGGCATAGACCCGCCATTGCCAGGACATCCCCGCGATTATGCCGCGCCACCTCCGCCAGCTTCGAGGTCTCGCGCCCCTTGAGCCAATCCAGCCAGGCCGTGGGCGCCTCCGATCCGGGCAGGTCGTTGTCGCGGCGATGGCCGAGCACCTGCTCTTCCAGCGTTTTCAGGCGGCAATCGCTGAATTGCCTGCCGTAAATTCGGCGCAGCGGATGAAGCAAATCCAGGTGGGACAATCCGTTCAGCGGATTGGTCCGACCCAGCAGGCGATAGCGCGTCGCCAGCAAGGGCAAGTCGTAGCTCTTGCCGTTGAAGCTCACCAGACAATCATCGTCCTTGACCTCCCGCGCCAGCGCATCGAGCATGGCGCCTTCCGGATCAAATCCGCAGATCAGATACTGGCGCACGTTGAATCCATTGCCGGACGCTTGCAGGCGCCCGATGCCGATCATGAAGGCCAGCGTGCCGCTGCCGCCGGCCAGACCGGTGGTTTCGGTATCCAGAAACAGACAGCGCCTGGGATCTGCGGGAAACAACTCACCGCGCGCCTGCAGCAGCGTCGAAAGAGGGACTCGCCCGAGCTTGTGCCAAAGCGGAAAATTTCGCTCCACCACGATCAGACCCGGCGTCACGACCTGACCACCCAGTTTGGCCGCCAGGGTCGAGTCACTCACTCCGGCAGGAGCAATTCTCGCCCGACCTTTGAGGCGCGCAATCCGCGCCAGCAATTCGGCCAGCTTGGGGTCTGCATTTGGCACGCCGGCAGGAAGCGACTGGCCGCGCAAACCTCCGCCGAGAC
The DNA here is from genome assembly GCA_041665185.1 of Sterolibacterium sp. Classification (GTDB taxonomy): domain Bacteria; phylum Pseudomonadota; class Gammaproteobacteria; order Burkholderiales; family Rhodocyclaceae; genus JACRAR01. The sequence continues at coordinate 452 of JBAYJH010000258.1, read as the reverse complement.
GTTGCAGGCGATCTTTCAGGGCTGGAGACTCCATCAGGAAGGCTCCTTTCCTTCAAGCAGGGCAAGGATGACGAGCGCCGACTGGCGCGGGTTTCGCACGATGCGCGTCGCCGATTGGGCGAATCCGATCACCGGACCGACGCACGCCGGACAGCCTTCGGTGCAAACGCAGTCTTTGACCAGGGCGATGGTTCGTTCCAGCAGTTCCCGGCGGATCTCATACAAGGGCGCGGCCAGCCCCATGCCGCCGGGATGGTTGTCATAGAGAAACACAGTCGGGCGAAAGCGCGGCACGGCCAGCGCATCGACCATGTCCTGGCCGTCCAGGCCTTTCAGGCTGCCGCGGCCGTCGGCGCCCGTCACGGCGGACCAGGTGCCGGCGCCGTCGCCGACGGCGCGGCCGAAGTCGCGCAGATCCGCCATCGACAACAGCGCGGCCATGTGATGCAGCG
>JBAYJH010000257.1:0-7066 GCA_041665185.1 Sterolibacterium sp. | reverse complement strand
GTAGCGGGCGCGGCCAGGCGGTGATCGAACTCGATCCGGCGGCGATACTCTCCGCTGCGGCGGCGCGTTCCGCTGCCGGCGTGCGCGGCGCCAGACGCGATGGCGGCGACCTCACCCAGGTCGCGCTGGCCTCCGTGGAAGTGGTGGGCATCGACCTGGCCGGCAAATCGGCGCGGGCGATCGGCCAGTGGGCCGAGAACAAAGTGCTCGATGCGCAGGGACCGGGCCTGTATCGCGTGGCCATCGGCGCCTCCGAGATGATACTGGAGCCGGTGAAAGCAGTAAGCGACAAGCCGGCGGAGCCGGTACTGATTTTCATCCACGGCACCGGATCGAGCAGCCGCGGCAGTTTTGCCGAGCTTTGGGATGCCAAGAGCCAGGCCGGCGCCGAGGCGCGCCGGCAGCTCGCCAACCATTATGGCGAGCGGGTCTACGCCCTCGAACATCGCACCCTGACGCAGAGCCCCATCGACAACGCGCTGGACTTGGCGCGCCGCCTGCCGCCCGGCGCCGAAGTACATCTGGTCACCCATTCGCGCGGTGGTCTGGTCGGCGAACTGCTGTGCCTTGGCCAGCGCCAGGGCGAGGCTCTGACCGCCGATTTGCTGGATCGGCTATTCGCGGCCGACCGAACGATGGCGGAACAATGGGGTTTGGCTGACAGAAAGGCCGACGACTACCCACAGCAAAGGAAAACGCTGGACGAACTACTCAAGGAGCTCGACGCCAGACGCCCGCACATCCAGCGCTACGTGCGCGCCGCCTGCCCGGCGCTGGGCACCACGCTGGCCTCGGGCAAGCTGGATCGCTGGCTGTCGGTGCTGCGCTATGTGGGCGGCGGCGTAATGGCCGAAGCACTAATGGCCTTCCTGCTGGCGGTGATCAAGGAGCGCACCGATCCGCGCAGCCTGCCCGGCCTGGAGGCGATGATGCCGGGCTCGGCGCTGGTGCGCCTGCTGAATCTCGCGACCCTGCGCGTGGATGCGGATCTTTCCGTCATCGCCGGCGACGCCGAGGGCGATTCGCTCTGGGGCCGCCTCAAGCTGGCCTTGCCCGACTGGTTCTTCGCCGGCGACCACGATCTGGTGGTGAACACCGGCTCGATGTATGGCGGTGCACGCCGCGTCGAAACGCCCCGCTACTTCTTCGATCAGGGCGCCGAGGTCTGCCATTTCAACTATTTCCGCAATGCCAAGACGGTGCGCCAGCTTGCCGCCGGCCTGATCGATCCGCTGCGCCCGCCGGCCGACTTCCAACCCCTGTCCGATTCCCAACGCCAGGAGCCCGCTCGCGCCGCGCCCAAGGTCCGCAAATTGCCAGGCAGCGCGCCCTTTGCCATCGTCCTGCCGGGCATCATGGGCAGCCACCTCTCCGAAGGCGGCGAACGCGTCTGGTTCGACCGGGGGCGGATGGCCGACGGCGGCATCGAACGCCTGCGCATCGAGCGCGCCGGCGTGACGGCCAGCGACGTCTTCGGCGATTTCTACGGCGACTTCATCGATTTTCTGCGAGACAGCCATAGCGTCGATGTCTTCCCTTATGACTGGCGCATCTCGGTGAGAGACAGCGCGTTGGCCCTGGCGACGCTGGTCGAGCAACGCCTCGGTGAGGCCGAGCGCAGCCGGCAGGGCCTGCACATCGTGGCGCATTCGATGGGCGGCCTGGTGGTGCGGGCCATGCTGGCGCTGAAACCCGGCCTGTGGCGGCGCCTCAAGAGCCTGCCCGAGCCGGCCTCTTTCCGCCTGCTGATGCTGGGCACGCCCAACCATGGGTCATTCCAGGCGGTGCGCCTGATGGTCGGCCAATATGACATCGCCAAACTGGTGGCGCTGCTCGACCAGCGCCACAACCTCCATGAATTGATGGAGATCTTCAGCCGCTACCCCGGCGCCGCCGAGTTGCTGCCGTGGGTGAACGGCGGCCGGGATTTCGCCGATCCGGCGCTGTGGAGCGATCTGCGCGCCCAAGTCGGAGAAACCTGGCCCTCGCCCGCTGAACCGGCATTGCGTGCGGCCAGGGAGACCTGGGCGCTGCTGCGCGACGCCCCTTCCGATGGCGAATGCATGGCCTATGTCGCCGGCTGGGCCGGCCGCACCGCCTGCGACTATGTCATCGAGCCGGGCAACAGCGAGGCCGGCTACCCCTGCCCGCGCATCGTCTTCCAGTCCACCCGGCGCGGCGACGGCACCGTCCCCTGGGATCTCGGCCGCTTGTCCGGCGTCCCCACCTGGTATGCCGAGGGCGTCGCCCACGACCACCTGCTGGCCCACCCGCCGAACTTCGCGGCCTACCTGGACCTGCTGCTCACCGGCCGCACCGACCGCCTGCCGTCTACCGAGCCGGCCGGCGTGCGCGGGCTGGCGCCGGCCGAAGATCTGCAAGCCATGCCGCCGGACATTCCGCAAAACTATCCGACCGCCGCCGACTTCGGCGGCTTCGGCAGCGTTCGCCGCCTTCCGAGGCAGGGAGCGCCGCAATCCGCGCCGCCCCAGGTGCGGATATCGATCTGCCATGGCGACCTCGCCTACGCGCGTCACCCGGTATGCGTCGGGCATTACCAGGGCGACACCCAGGTCAGCGCCGAGAAGCGTCTCGACGCGGCGCTCCGCGGCGCGCTGTCGAACCGGCTGCGCCTGGGCATCTATCCCGGCCGCCTGGGCACCTGGGAAATCTTCATCGCTCCGCAGCCGTCGGCCAGGCCCGCCGGCGCCATCGTCATTGGCCTCGGCCAGGTCGGCGAGTTGACGCCCGGCGCCCTTTCCGCGGCGCTTGCCAGCGTGCTGCTGGACTACGCCCTGCAAGTCGCCACCTGGCACGACCAGCGCTTCGGCGCTGCCGGCACGGTGCGCCGGGCGCGCATCAGCACCCTGCTGATCGGCACCGGCGCGGGAGGATTCACGGTCAGCGACAGCGTGAGCGCCATCCTCCTGGCGGTGAACAGCGCCAACCGGCGCCTAGCCGAACTGGCGCCGCCGCCCCGCGTCTGGATCGACGCGGTGGAATTGTTGGAAATCTACGAGGACATCGCCATGCAGGCCGCCCACGCCCTCGCCGCCGCCATCGATGCCGGCAATCTGGCGGAAGGCTTCGTCTGGTCGGAGCGTACCGTGAACGCCGGCACCTCGGGCTTGCGCCGCGGCATGCGCGACGAGGCGCCCGGCTGGTGGCGCCGGCTGGAGATCACCCACGAACGCGAGCGCGACCGACTGAACTTCGTCATGCTCACCGAACTGGCGCGCGCCGAAGAATCGCTCGCCACCGGACAGATCAGGCTCGCCGACAACTTCATCGCCAGCGCCACCGCCAACACCAGCGGCGATGGCGAGCTGTCGCGCACGCTCTACGAAATGCTGATCCCCAATGCGCTGAAGGAACTCGCCCCCGACCGCCGCGACACCGTGTTGCTGCTCGACGAAGAATCGGCGCGCTTTCCCTGGGAGTTGCTCGACGACCGCTGGTCCGACGCCGGCCCCCTGTCCGTCGCGGCCGGCCTGCTGCGCCAGCTCAAGACCCGCGAGTTCCGCGCCAAGCCGCTACAGACGAGGGAAAACTCGGCGCTGGTGGTCGGCAACCCGCCGGTCGGCGAGCCATTTCCCGACCTACCCGGCGCCAGAGAAGAGGCTGCGGCGGTGGCCGTTGCCCTGCGCGGCGACGGCTGCCGCGTACGGGCGGTGATCGATCAAGACGCCGCGGAAGTCATGCGCGGCCTGCACGGCGACGCCTACCGCATCCTGCATCTGGCCGGCCACGGCGTTCATGACTATGTGATCAGCGACGACGCGCCGCCACGCCAGTGCGAAGACTGCCGGCAGCCCTTGCCGACGCCGAAGAAGGAACGCTCGGGCATGCTGATCGGCCCCGGCACGGTGCTCACGCCCGGCGATATCGAGCAGATCCGCTGGGTGCCGGAGCTGGTCTTCATCAACTGCTGCCACCTCGGCGTCACGCTGACTCACGGCTACTCCTCCCATGGCAAGCTGGCGGCCAATCTCGCCGTGCAATTCATCAAGATGGGCGTCAAGGCGGTCGTTGCCGCCGGCTGGGCGGTGGACGATGCCGCCGCGCACGCCTTCGCCGTGAGCTTCTACGGCGCCATGACCCGCGGCATCCCCTTCGGCCGCGCCGTGCTGGAAGCGCGCCGGCACATCCGCCAAGCCTACCCCCAGTGCAACACCTGGGGCGCCTACCAATGCTACGGCGATCCGCACTATCGCCTGCGCGAGGATGGCGACGAAGGCGGCGGCAAGCCACCACCCTATTTCTCGCCCCAAGAACTCGTCACCGATCTGGACAATCTGGCCAGCCGCGCCGGCGTGGATTCGATCAAGGAAGAACAGATCGAACGCCTGCTCGCCCGCATCCCGGCAGAGCACAAGAATGACTGGCTCAACCAGAATTGCGCGGTCGCCACCGCCCTCGGACTCGCCTGGGGGCAACTGGAGTGCTACGAACAGGCCATCAAATGCCTCGACGATGCCGTCATGAGCGAGAAGGCCGGCGTGCCGCTCAAGGCGCTGGAACAGCGGGCCAATTACAGGACACGTTTCGCTGCAAGTCTGGCCTTGGCGGGAAAGCGCAACGAAGCAGCCAAACTGTTCGAAGAGGCGGGGCAAGAACTGGCCACATTGCTCGGCCTCGGACCGACCGCCGAGCGCCACAGCCTGATGGCCGGCCTGTGGAAATCCCACGCACTCGCAATTCCCGACAGTCGGGTGGACGCTCTGACCGAGATACAGGCGCATTACCAGAAAGCCGCCCACCTGCACCAAGCGACCGGCGACTACGCCTACGCCTACGCAAGAACCAACGCGCTGCTGGCCGAAGTCCTCACCGGGATGCTGACGAAGAGGCCAGCCAAACCGCGTCGGGACAAGATCGTCAAGGAATGCAAGAACCTCGCTGCCGAGTCGCGGGGACGCAACCAGGCGTCTCCAAAATTCTGGTCCGCCGTAGTCGAGGCAGACGCCCTCTTCGTCGCCGCACTCGCCGGAGATACCCTAACTGCGGACAAGATGGCTCTGCTCGACCTTTACCGTCAAGCCTTTGAACGCGGCGCCAGCCAAAGGGACGTTGCATCGGTGCTGGACCAGTACCGATTCATCGGCGGCATCCTGGCAGCCACGCCTGGTAACACTATGACGCGGAAATTATTGCGACAGATATCGGACGAACTGGAAGCAATGTTCGGAAGCGACGTCGCCTTGCAGACGAATGCCAACCTGGCAGATCTGTGATCCTGCCAAGCAAACACGAAAGGGAGATTGCCATGAATCGTACGTCAACTATCCTGCTTCTATTGCTACCGCTACTGCTCGGCGCTTGCGCTTCAGGCACCAAACTCTTTACCCCCGCAACCCTGAATCGCGAAAAGGATCTTGAACATGACAGCAACAAGCCGATCCGCGATATCGAGTTCTTCGGGCCGGACACCATGATCACAAGGGAACGCATCGAGCCCATTAATCTCCTGTTCATGCTTGATCCAAAAGGACGGGCGAGATCTCTCTATGCCGACTCCCGGCAGGACAACCGCGAAAAATGGAGCGAACTCACGATAGACGAAAAGTACGAGTGGGGGTTTCACGCTTTCTACGATAGTCAAAACCAGGCGATCGGGAGCACGATCGAGCAGCGCCGCAACCGCCTCCAGGACCGCATGCTGATCACCTCCGACCAGCGCTGCGGTATTTACAAGCGCGTTCTCTACCAGGTCCAGGCTGACAGCAAGTTCTGGACCGGGACCCTGGCGACGATCACGGGCGTGGTGGGCTCTCTGTTCACCGGGCGAGGGGCGCAAAATCTTTCCGCCACATCAGGCATCCTATCCGGAGCAGGCGCGGAATTCTCCCAGGCTTACTACGCCAACCTTGCCGCTAATGTGATCACCAAGGGCATAGAGGAAAGGCGCAAGGCGATCCATGCGAGGATCGCCACCGCCCAGAAGGCCACCATTTCTCAGTACACCGTCCAGGCGGCTGTCAAGGACGCGGTGTTCTATGATATGCAATGCAGCATCGTGGCCGGCCTCGAGGAGGCGCAGGATGCGATTCGGCTCGCCGCCGACCCCGGCATGGATGCGGCAAACCGGATTATCGCCAAGCAAAAGATCACCTCCGAATTGGTCAAGGCGGATATCGGACAAGTCAAGAAGCTCAGTGAGGACTTTGCCGCACTACAGTCGGCCAGTCTGCTTGGCGGCGACCGCTTTTCCAACATCGGAGTAGCGACCCTGACAACGACGCGCAACGCGCCGCAGGTCGAGCCGGAGTTCTTCAGCTCGCTCGCGTTCAATCCCGATACAGAAACCGACGCCTTGAGGATTCGTATGCAGGAGATATTCGCCAAGGTGGCCGCCAAGGAGTCCGGCGGCCTTGAACTTGAGGACACAAGCGCCACGCCGCCCAAGCCGGCCGGGGCGCTACAGGAATTCGATGGTCTGACAACTGCCTTCACCGACAAAGTCGCTACGTGTTCAAATAAACTCATGGGCGAATACGGAACCAAGCTCGGTGAAGCTTCCAAGGAGACGAAGCTTGTCGACCGCGACGAGAAATTTATCCAGGTGCGTGCGGTTTATCAAAGAATCGAACTTGTTCAGCGCGCCTTGCTCCTTCAACGGAGCCGCATAGAAGGCCTGCGCGCCGATTATCTGGCCCAGCTTCCCGCAGCCCTGTTCGATGGCGCTCTCGACGGCAGCGACAAGGGCACGAACGGGATACCAAAGCCGGTCAAGCTTCGCAGCTTGAAGGACGTAGACGCTCAGAACGGGAAGAAGCACTTCGAGCCGGCAGTCGCCGAAATTAGGGCGCGCATTGGCGAACTCTGCAATTGAGTCGCGCCGAGTTTCGACGGCACAACTGGCCGTCACGGAGTATCGCGGGAACCGGGCGCGAAATTTCCACCCATCAAGCCACGCGGCGTTACGCAACGAAAGACTTGCGGGCTAGTAGTTCGTTCCATCAATAAAGTTACAAAATAGCCGATAATAGTCATGATTCTTGTACAACTCTTGACGGGAGTGATCATGGCGAGGAAAACGAAACGGGCTGCACTGGTGTTGACGAAG
>JBAYJH010000256.1:0-7121 GCA_041665185.1 Sterolibacterium sp. | reverse complement strand
CGCGGCGAAGCCGCATCCGGCAAACGCCCCGATTCCATCGGCATCGACACATGGGGCGTGGATTTTGCGCTCCTCGCGTCCGACGGCTCCCTGCTCGGCCTGCCCGTGGCATATCGCGACAGCCGCACCGACGGCCTTATGGATGAGTTCTTCAAACTCGTGCCGCGCGCGCAGGTCTATGAAAAAACCGGCATCCAGTTCATGCAGTTCAATACGGTTTTTCAGCTCTTTGCGATGTCCCGCGCCAACTCGCCCGTCGACAGTGCGTCCGATCCTTCTGTCGCGATGCGTTCAAGCACCGCCGCGAGTTGCGGATTCTTCAGCAGATGACCGACGGGCCATGGTTTTCCGCCCGCGTCATAGAAGTAATGCCGCGCCGCGGGATCCTTCTTCAAGTGCGTTTCGCCGCCCAGCAAAGTGTTCAATCTCGGACTGACCGCGAAGCCGTTTACCGCCAGGCGGATGGCCGGTTCGAACAGCTGCGGCCAGGGGAGCCGGCCATGTTCGCGGTGGGCCATTTCCAGCATCTTGACCACGCCCGGCGCGCCGACCGCGCGGCCGCCGATCACCGCCGCGGAGAACGACAAGGGCTGGCCATTCGCGGTGAGGAAGAGGGTGCCATCGACGCCGGCCGGTGCGGTCTCCCGGCCATCGTAAGCTTCGACCCGGCGGCCGTCCCAGTGCAGCAGGAAGGCGCCGCCGCCGATGCCGCTCGACTGCGGTTCGACCAGGGTCAGCACCATCTGCACGGCGATTGCGGCATCCAGGGCGGAGCCGCCGGACTTGAGAATCTGGTAGCCCGCCTCGGTGGCCAGCGGGTTGGCGGTGGCGATGGCATACTTGCGCGTCGCCCACGCGGTCTTTTCGGCATAACCCGATGCGCCTTCGGGTTCGGTGGCCGCTTCGAACGCTGAGTTATCGAGTGTGGCGCAACCCGCGGCCAGCAGGGCCGCTAACCCGGCGGATAACCATGATCCGGTCGGCGGAATGTGGCGCAAGATCTGAGAAATCAGTTCCTGAACACGTACAAGGCGACGCATAGGGCGGATCCCACCGCATACATCAGCCAGGTTTCCGATATGGCGTAGGGATAAAGCATCAGGGCAACGCCGATCCATAAGGGCGTGCTGTGGCCGGAATTCTTGCCGTACCTGTATCCCGCATAACCGATGATGCTGAAGAAGATCGCGCCGATAATATAGGCGGGACTGGGCATGGCAAAGCCGAGGGATTCAAGGGTTTTCAGTTCGTCCATGGGGCAGGCTCCGGGTCGTTGTCTTGGTTGGCGGCGTCAGGCCGTGTTGCGTCTTGGTCGAATTATTGCATTATCCTGGGGCCCTGGAATCCCGGCTGCGAGCGCGCTCCGGCAATCCAGGGTGGGCTACGCCGAGCCGGGCGCTTCCGCCATTTCCACCCGGTTGCGGCCGCCTTCTTTGGCGCGGTAAAGGGCGCCATCGGCGCGAGCCACCGTCTGGTCGGCGGGTTCGACGCCGTCATACTGGCTGACACCGACGCTGATGGTCACGGCGATTTGCTGGCCGTTCACTTCGATGGGCGTCGCGGCGATCTTCTGCCTCAAGTTTTCACCGATTAGCTGCGCTTCGCTGCGATCACAGCCGCTCAATACGATCAGGAATTCCTCCCCACCCCAGCGCGCCGCGATGTCGGACTGGCGCAGGCTGCCGAGCAACCGCCCGGCGACGCCGCTGAGCACCCGGTCGCCGGCACGATGGCCGTGGCGGTCGTTGATTTCCTTGAAACGGTCGATGTCGGCGAGCAGCATGGAGATCGGCTGCGGCGACCGGCGGTATTGGGCCAGCAGCCGCTCGGTGAGGATCGCGAAGGCGTGGCGATTGAGCAGGCCGGTGAGCTTGTCGGTGGACGCCATCTCTTCGATGCGATGCTGGTAGCGGGCCAGCACGAAGTGCGTCAGGACGAGCACGGCGAGCGTCACCAGCAGGCTGATGGCGAGGTTGACGTAGAGCGTCCGGCGGATGCCGGCGAGGGCCTGCTCTTCGTTCTGCTCGACGAACAAATACCACTTGAGTTCCGGCAGGTAATTCACATTGAGGATGTGGTTGTCGCCATTGGCGAGGTACTGATAGGTTCCGGCTTTTTCGTTGAGAATCCGGTCGACGAGCGGTCCCAGCCCGGGGGCGGCGCGTAGGTCGGCGGTGCGGCCGGTCTGGTTGCCGAAGAGGACGACGTGCCCCTGCGCGTCGACAAAGTAGATGGTGCGCTGGAAGCGCTGCTGATATTCGGTGATCAGCTTGCGCACGGCATCGACGGTGAGGCCGATGCCGGTGGCGCCGATATAGTTGCCGGCGAAGTCGAAAACGCGGTAGTTGATGAAGATGGTGAGCGCATCGGCATTGGCGAGATCGGGGTCGACGTTGATTTCGTAATCCGGTGTCATGTCGCGTACCCGGAAATACCAGGCATCGCGCGGCTCGGTCGATGCGACGCGTTTGAGAACCCCGTCGCCGGTGTAGTAAATAGCGCTCTTGTCGGAGACGAAAAAGCTGCTGAAGGCGCCGTAGCGCTCTTTCATCTCGCGCAGATAGTGCGCCATTTTGCCGACGTCGCCCTCGCCTTTCAGCACCCAGTCACGCAGGAAAGTGTCGTGCGCCATGGTTGAGGATATCAGCACGGGCCGGACCAGATCTTTCTGAATCTCGGAATAGATGTTGCTCGCGGTGAGGGGCAGATCCTGACCGACGATGGCATCGCGGATCGCCTGCTTGGAAACGAAATAGCCGAGGAGCGTCGTGGTGAAGAAGCCCGCCGCCAGCACCAGGCTCAATAGCAGTAACAGGCTGCGACGGTCGAAAACGCGAGATTCTTTCATGGTCAGGTGATTATATGGCATGCGTGGGAGCGCATCCGCTTGAACCGACGCGAGTTGCGGGTGACGCTTGACGAGGGGCGTCGCAGCCCGCTAAAATTATACCTGACAAAATTTATAGGTTATTTCAGGGGCTACCATGGATGCGCAGAAGCAGATAGATGAAACCGTCAAGGGCAACCCGGTGGTGCTCTTCATGAAAGGCACGCCGCAATTTCCCCAGTGCGGTTTTTCCGCGACAGTGGTGCAGATACTCAAAGCCTGCGGCATCAATCAGTTCGCCGCGGTGAACGTGCTGGCGGACCCCGAAGTTCGCCAGGGCATCAAGGACTATGCCAACTGGCCGACCATCCCTCAGCTGTATATCAACGGCGAATTCGTCGGCGGCTGTGACATCGTCAAGGAGATGTACCAGACTGGCGAATTGCAAAAGGAACTGGAGAAGGTCGCCAGCGCCTGAGCCTCCTCAGATCGCCGCCAGCCGGATGTTGGCGAGCCCCAGGCGGACCGACAGCACTTCCAGGAAAGCCCGGTAGAAATGCATGCGGCAGGATTCCGAGGCCTGGTTCAGGGATTCTCCGCGGATGGTGATGATCTTGGCGATGGTCTGGGCAATCACGTCGGCGCCGCGGATCCGGTTGTTCTTGCCGATCAGCGCCATTTCCCCGAAGCATGCACCGGCCGAGAGTTGATCGAGTATGCGGTTGTGCTTGACCACGCGCACCTTGCCTTCGCAGAGGAAACAGAAAAAATCGCCGGGCTCGCCGTCCTTCATCAGGACGGTGTCGGGAGACACCACTTCCCATTTTGAAAAGCGCACCACCTCCCAGATTTCGACATCGCTGAATTCGCTGAAGAACGGCAGGGAACGCAAGGCGCCGAATCTTTCGCTGTCGGGGAAATCCTGCTGCTTGAGTGAAAGCTGCTTGTTGCGGAATGCCAGCGCCAAATCCTGGGAAAACTCGTCCCAGGTGGCGTAACGCAGATCGACGCGCTTCTTCATGGCGCGGGCGACGATGGCGTCGAGGCTGGGCGGGATGTCGCCGCGAAAGGTCGAAGGCGGCGGCGGTTCCATGTGGGTGATCTGGTACATCATGCTGTAGTTGTTGCCGGCCTGGAACGGCAGGCGGCCGCACAGCAACTGGTACATCACCACGCCCAGCGAATAGATGTCGGTCTGGTGGTCGAGCGGCGCCTCGCACACCTGCTGCGGCGACATATAGGCCGGCGATCCGACCCCGGCCACCTGGGTCTGGTCGTTGCCGGTGGTGAGGGCGGCGCCGAAGTCGGAAATCTTGATGTCGTCGCTGAGCTTGTCCGCGTCGCCGGCCTGCGCCAGCAGGATATTCGCCGGCTTGATGTCGCGGTGGGTGATCCCCATCCGGTAGGCGTAATCGAGTGCGCGGGTGCACTTGAAGATGATTTCGACCAATCGGTCGATCGGCAGCAGGTGGTCGGGCGAGCAGAACTGCTCCAGCGTCCCGCCCGGCACATATTCCATGACGATGTAACTGAGTTCTTCATCGACCACCGCATCGTAGATTTGCACGATGTGCGGATACATCAGGCGGCCGGCGAGCGAGGCCTCGTTGACCAGCATGCGGTGGTAGGCATGGCCGCGGCCGACATCCTTGAGGACTTCCGGCAGCATGACCTTGATCGCCACCTGGCGCTTGGCGAAGGAATCGAAACCGAGATAGACGGTCGAGGTCGCGCCCTCGCCGAGTTTCTTGATGATCTGGTACTTGCCGATACGGTCCATGGCTTGAATCGAGTGTCGCCGCCGATCAATTTACCTGGAACAGCCGCTGGGCGGCGAGGTGCTATCCAGCCAGGGCGAACCGGCGCCGATTTCCTTCCGGTCAGTGCTCAAGGCGTCGCCATGATCGCCGTGCGCGCCCGCGCGATGGCCGCCCGTACTTGCGCCGGGGCGGTGCCGCCGATGTGATCGCGCGCCGCCAGCGAGCCCTCGATGCTCAGCACGGCGAAAACGTCGGCATCGATCAGCGGCGAAAAAGCCCGCAGATCTTCCAGCGACAGCCCGACCAGATCGACGCCAGCGGCTTCCGCGGCGCGCACCGCGCGGGCCACCGCCTCATGCGCATCGCGGAAAGGCAGGCCCTTCTTCACCAGGTAGTCGGCCAGATCGGTGGCGGTGGCGTAGCCCTGCTTGAGTGCCCCAGCCATCGCTTCCGCTTTGACGTGGATGCCCGGCACCAACTCGGCGAAGATGCGCAGGGTGTCGACCAGGGTGTCGACGTTGTCGAACAGCGGTTCCTTGTCTTCCTGGTTGTCCTTGTTGTAGGCCAGCGGCTGGCCTTTCATCAGGGTCAGCAGCCCCATGAGGTGGCCATAGACGCGGCCGGTCTTGCCGCGCGCCAGCTCCGGCACGTCCGGATTCTTCTTCTGCGGCATGATCGACGAGCCGGTGCAGTAACGGTCGGCCAGGTCGATGAACGCGATGCGCGGGCTGAGCCACAAGACCAGTTCCTCGGAAAAGCGCGAAATATGCATCATCGTCAGCGCCGCGGCGGCGGAAAACTCGATGGCGAAGTCGCGGTCGGAGACCGCGTCCAGCGAGTTCTCGCAGACGCCGTCGAAGCCCAGTTCGCGGGCGACGAATTCGCGGTCGATGGGGAAGCTGGTGCCGGCCAGCGCCGCCGCGCCGAGCGGCAGGCGGTTCATGCGGCGGCGGCAATCGGCCAGCCGCGTCCGGTCGCGCTGCGCCATTTCGACGTAGGCCAACAGGTGATGGCCGAAAGTCACCGGCTGCGCCACCTGCATGTGGGTGAAGCCGGGCATCGGTGTCGCCGCGTGCTGCTCGGCCAGATCGAGCAGCGCCGCCTGGTAGTTGCGCAGCAGCCCATCGATGGCATCGATGCTGTCGCGCAGCCACAGGCGGATATCGGTGGCCACCTGGTCGTTGCGCGAGCGGCCGGTGTGCAGGCGCTTGCCGGCATCGCCGACCAGGGCGATCAGGCGCTTCTCGATGTTCAGATGCACGTCTTCGTCGTCGAGGTTCCACTGGAATTCGCCGCGCGCGATTTCACCCTGGATCTGCGCCATGCCGCGCTCGATGGCGGCGAGGTCGGCGGCGGCAATGATGGCTTGTTTGGCCAGCATGCGGGCGTGCGCCAGCGAGCCGCGGATGTCCTGCAAGGCCATGCGCCGATCGAAGAAAACCGAGGCGGTATAGCGTTTGACCAAGTCGGAAACCGGTTCCGAGAATCTACCCGACCAGGCTTTGCCGCTGGTATCAAGGTGCTGTTCTGTCATAATTGGACTGGTACATTCAACGTTCGACAAATGACGAGTATACGGCAAAACTCCGCACCGTTCGGCGGTCCCGCCCTGCCGGACTTCCGCAATCTCGGGGTTTGGCTGCGCATCCTGCTTGGCACCAATGCGCTGGCGGCGCTGGCGGCGCTGGCGGCGCTGGCCGGCAACCGCGTCTTGGTCGAGCTGCCCGCCGAGCTGGCGCTGCTGGCGGCGGCCGTCGAACCGCCGCTGATCGCCTGCCTGCTGCTGCTGCATCTCCTGCAGCCTCAGCTGGCGCGCCTCTCCTATGTCCTTGGCGTGGTCGTGATCGCTGCCGTAGCGTTCGCCTGCACCGCCGTCATGCATGCTCTCGGCATTTCCACGAATGCCGCCATGACAACTCATGAGGGCATGCTGCGGATGTTGCTATGGACCGGCCTGGATGTGGCGGTGCTGCTTTTCTACTTCAGCGTGCGGGCAAGATTGCAGTCGCCGGCCTTGGCGGAAGCGCGCCTGATGGCCTTGACCGCCCGCATCCGTCCGCATTTCCTGTTCAATGCCTTGAACGCCGTGCTGGGCGTGATCCGTTCCGACCCGCGCCGCGCCGAAGCGGCGTTGGAGGAATTGTCCGATCTGTTTCGCGTGTTGATGCGCGACAACCGCGAACTGGTGCCCCTTTCCGAAGAGATCGCGGTGGCCCGCCAATATCTTGAGCTGGAGCGCCTGCGCCTGGGAGAACGTTTGCAGGTGAAATGGGAAATCGAATCCTGCCCCCCCGATGCCCTGATGCCGCCGTTGATGCTTCAGCCGCTGCTGGAAAACGCCGTCTATCACGGCATCGAACCATCCGACCGGCCCGGTGAGATATCGGTGCGCTTCAGCCGGCGCGGAGACGAACTCCTGATCGAAATGACCAACCCGTATAGCGCGGCGGCACACCCGCATGCCGGCAACCAGATGGCGCTGGCGAATATCCGCGAACGGCTGATGCTGTTCTACGATCTTGAAGCGCGCCTCG
>JBAYJH010000255.1:0-7148 GCA_041665185.1 Sterolibacterium sp. | reverse complement strand
CCAACCACCTCGACATGGAATCCATCGAGTCGCTCAACACCGCCCTCGACAAATACACCGGCACCCTGGTGTTCGTCTCGCACGACCGCGAATTCGTCTCCTCGATCGCCACGCGCATCTTCGAGATCAAGGGCGGCGCCATCATCGACTACAAGGGCAACTACGAGGAATATCTGGCGAGCCAGGGGATCGAGTGAGCAGCGGTACCACCGCGACTCAAGCTGTGTTTGGCCGGAAGATTATCTATTCCTCGTTCCTGTCTTACTTACGCTCAGACCATCTGGTCGATACGCATCGAGTCGCAACGGTACGATGTGCGCATCTTGAGAAATCCGTTCTGCTAGAACCAATTCGGCATGGCGGTAAACGGTGTTCCGTGGAACAACTTCTGTTCACCCACCCTGATCAGGGTCCACCATACTGTCTCTAACATGCAAAATATGAGAGTAACCCACCAAAATTGGATCGTTTCGCAGCGGCGTAAAAAAATCGCGGTATTGTAGCCATTTAGCCTATAAATACTTCTTTCATCAAGCTCCTTCTTGAAAAGCGCACTCAGCTCATTCGCCGCAAGCCATAAAATACCAGGCAAGACTAGCAAACCCAAAATCGCCCACCAGCGCATCCCCAAGGTACTTACAGGGGCCTCCTGCTTAAATAGGGAAGCAATTTCTTGCTGCAAGCTTAACTGTGGGAACCATTCCCGAAACTTAGGAGAGGAAAACAAGACAAAGAACGCTGTTCCTGAAATCGCGAGGACTATTGTCTTGTTTGCACGCGAAATAATTAGCTTGGCAAAATTCACCTGCTCATCTCGATTCGACATCGGGCGCACAAGCAGCAAGTATATGGCCATAGGCCACCAGGCCCAACAGCTTCCCTTTAGACTCCAGCGATAGAGCAAGGCAGGGAAAAAACAAATGGCCCACCCGAAAATTGGGATCAGCTTACCGAGGATGTGTCCTCTAGAAAGCACATGTTTAATTTGAGATGAAGTGGAAAGTTGCTCAGACACCAATTCTGCGTGAGGGATCAACGCAGCGGGAATAAAAGGGTCCACTCTAAGAAGATTGTCGGCCCAATTCTTTGGTATGTTCCTCAACCCTTCAATTGGATATCTCAGTGTCGCGCAAAACCGAATAAACAGAACCCTGATCGCCAGCCCTATCAAATAAGGCACCGATCCCAGAGTCGCTGCGACTTTCGCAAGAGGGTGATCCCTGATCCAGAACTCGCCGATTTGGAAGGTTCGTTGGTCTCCTTTCGACGTTAGAGACCACAACGCACATTCGGTCAGAATAAATGACAGAAATGCCGAATAAGCGGCATATATATGAGAAGATTGAAGCCAACCAACCGCGCTCGCGGCTCCGATGATGCACATCGCTAGCGGCAATCGAACTGTCACCGGAGATTTCGTCGCTTGGGTAAAGTTGTTCTTGAGACTCACTGCGACTGCGCCGCCAACTGTCGTGCCAATTATCGTCGCAAGTATGCACGCCCAGTGGGCAATAACGGCATGAAAGTCTGTCAACCACACGTATGCAACTACTGCCGATAGAAATGCAGTAAGAAGATATATGGCTGAGTGTAAAGTCTTGTCGTACCATTTTGTTCCCGACCACGTATCTGAATGTTCTGGGCACCAATAGCGGCGCATCATCTTGACACCTAAGTCGATGGATTGAGGACTTTTCATGAGAAGCAATGGTGCTGCAATCGCTGCCACTATTAGGGAATAGGGTGCGACGAGTTGCGGCTTGATAACTACAAGAATCCAGAGGATGAGGCATACGACAACTGATTCTACAATTGCCGCAACCGACATCTGTCCCTTCTTCAAGGATCTGGGGGAGCCGCGCCAAACCCAGTGTTCATTGATTTGGTACTCTGTATCTGCTGTCATCGCGCCGAGTCTCCTTTGATTTACATCCTCATTCCAGCACTCGCTTCAGTTAGAGTCAGCTTTATTCAACCCCCCATCACCAGCAGACCCGAATCCAAGTGCTACCAAATCCATTCTGGAATTCTCACGCGCATGAACTCTGGATCCTTTTGTTGAAAGAAGTAAAGGCTGCTCCACCAGCACACCTGAATAATCGCGAACATGAGTGCCTTGCGCCAAAATTCTTGCCCTACCGACAGACGTCTAAACTCTTCTTGGTTTTCCGCGCTAAGTAATTGCACCCTTCCAGTGTCTAGGTCATTTAGATAAAGTGTATTGATCTTGGTGGAATAAGAAAACAGTAAGAAGACGACTACACTGCCAAACAACAAGCCCCACCAAATAATCCCAAGCGGCGGGACGCTAATGACGTTGTTGGCCCGCTCAACACCGTCCCGAATGCCAGTATTTAGCAGATTGGCGAATAAATCCTGCACCATCTTTACGTCCATGCGCACAGCCAAATAGACGAGAATATAGATAGCACCAAGAATTAAGATAGATTTCGTGGCCCATGAACTCGTCATTCTGGTACGGTTCTCTCGTCCATCATCAGACATGCCATGGAATACCGGTTCCGAGAAGAATAAGAGTGGCCACCAGGCCCAGAGAGTGCTTTTTAGAGACAGCCGGTAAAGATTCGCAGGTATCCAATACAATAGGATGCTGAAGGCGTAAATCGCTTTTTCACCCAAGGGGGTGGACTCTTTACGCACTTCCTCCAGCAAACCCGTTACCGTCAAATGTCCTGAGACCTCATAAGCCTCTGGAAGGATCGACGCTGGATAATAAACATCCATCCGCCAGGAGATATCGGCCCAGTTTTCCGGCATCGCTTTAATCCCTTCGGGCAGGTACCGCAACGTAGCAACTACACGAATTGCTGTGGTACGCAAAACGACTGCCAGCATATATGGGATCGCCAAAAAGACAGTAATGAGAGTAACTCGTTGTGTTCCAGCTAAGCCTTTGTTACCACTGGCGGCGCGTGCACGAAAACCAACGGCCGCCAATAAGAGCGCCCCTAAGCCCGCACAAAGGCCTGCATACTCACCCATGACAATCCAGGCACCCGCAGCGGTACTACATATCCCACCAAAGAATATCTCCGCGAATGTCTTCGCGGTCGCGCGTTCAAAGTTGAGGTCGCACTCGATGGAGAGAAAGACCAAGCCAGCTCCCAGAATTCCGACCGCACCGGCAGTTGCTGATCGGGCGCCTAAATCCCAGCTGTGCGGCAATTCTCCGAGCAACAATACAGTCGTCCCACCCGCAGCAAGCGATGTGAGGCCGATCAAAATGATCTTTTTGGAAGTACGGAAATCTTGCCATCTCTGAAGAGTCGGCCACCAATATGCCTGTAGCCAAGTCCTTCCGAGCTTCTTTGAAGACGGTGATCGCATCAGCAAGAGTGGCGCCGCCACCGCACCGACCAAAAGAAGCCATCTGTTGGCAAAGTACCAGTAGGCTATGAGAGCAACCAGCGTCTCGGCAACGGCCAAAACCGACGTTTTTCTATCTTCTACCGAGCCTTCTCTCCAATGCCGAATCCAGTTGGTGAACATTTTCATCTTAGATGCATCCCAAGCAGAAAAAAGTCTATGAAATTCAATCGCACGCTTGAGAGTATCTCAAGGTTTGTATGACGTCGTCAATCCTCAACCTTCTGCGGATCGACCCCGTTGTTCTCTGAAACAACCACGTGTTCGAGACTCCGCGTACGCGCGGCCATCGGGCTCTGAGGTATGATTCACCCTTTCACCCAAGCGACTTTAGGCAATTCTGGATAATTAATTGGACCCCCGCGTCTTTCAGTTCGAAGTCTCCCCCGAGGGTCTGGCCCGGCCCGGTCTCGGCATCATCGCCGCCTATGTTCCCGCCGCCATGGGCTGGCCGGCGATGGTGGCGCTGGCGAGCGATCCCTACCATGACCCCGGCCGCCCCATCAAGGACATGGCCCCGGCGGCAATCCAGTTCGTCCTGGCCGGCATCGAAGAGCCGGCAGAAACCCTGCGCTGGACGGTGATCGACGCCGTCGGCCGGTTTACCGTGGCCGTGCCGAAATGGCCCAACGTCGGGAGCGGGAGCGGGACTTCGGGCCTGCCGGAAGTGAGCTACGAGCGTTTTCCCACCGGACTCGGCGTCGAGGCCTTCCTCAAGGAAACCGGCGCGACCGGTGAGGTCGCCCTGGAGATGTTGTCGGCCGCCAGCGAAACCCTGCGCCCTGAGGAAGACTCGCCGTCGATGCAGGAGTTTCTGGATGCCGTCGAAGCGCACAGCAACCTGCCGGTGCCCAATGCCTTGTTCCACATGGTCGAGGATGCCGTCAGCAAGGGCGACATCAAGAGGGTGACGGCGGTCATCCAGTCCGATCCGGTGATCTCGCTGTCGCTCATCAACTATGCCAATGCCGCCCGCTTCATCGGCGCCGACAAGACCGCCTCGGTGCGCCAGGCGGTGGTGCGCCTGGGCATGGTCTTCGTGCAGCGGGTGGTGTTCGTGGCGGCGATGATGATGCGCTACCAGAAGGGCCGCTGCCCCGAGTTCAACTATTCGGCCTACTGGATGAACGCCCTGGCCACCGGCGCCGCCATGCGCGCCCTGCTGCCGGATTATGGAATTCCGGATTCAATGGCCGACGATGCCCACGCCATCGGCCTGGTGTCGAACATCGGCTGGCTGGCCGTGGCGGAAACCTATCCGGCGCTGATGGCCAAGTACCTGCAACGCTGCCGCGGCAAGGATCCGCTGCCGAAGATTCGCTTGCAGAACGATATCTTTCCCTGCCCGATCCGCCTGGTCTCGGAGCGCTATCTGCAGCGCTTTTCCTTTCCCGACGTGGTGCACTCCACCATCGCCGGCAAGAGCGCCGGACACCACAACCTCGGCGAATGCCTGGCCCGTGCCACCCGCGTCGCACAAAGCCTGGCTCCGCTCAACCTGCTGGCGGTGCTGCCCATGACCCAGGTGCCGCCGGCCTGCCGCGAGGAATGGGACCACTGGCAGACGCTGCTGAAGAGCGTCAAGCGCTAATCAGGGGTGGCGTTTCCGCAAGCAAGAATGCCGGGCCGCCGCGCCCATCGATGGCGCTCTGATCCGGCGACGCGCCACCTGCCCTACTCCCTCGCCGATTTCGACTGACACTATCCAAACATGATCCTCCTGCGCAACCTCTCATTCGGCCGCAACGGGCAAGCGCTCGTCGAAGGCGCCAGCCTGCAACTGCATCCGGGCTGGAAGATCGGCCTGATCGGCGCCAACGGCAGCGGGAAATCATCCTTCCTGGCGTTGCTGAAGAACGAACTGCATGCCGAGAGCGGCGACCTGGAACTGCCGCGCGCCTGGGTGATGGCGCATGTCGCCCAGGACACGCCGGCGTTGCCCGACGCCGCGCTAGCATTCACCCTCGATGGCGACAGCGAGCTGCGGGCCATCGAAGGCGAACTGGCGGCGCTCGAAGCGGCCCACGATAACGATCATGACGGCCATCGGGTCGGCGAACTGCATGGACGCCTCGGCGAGATTGGCGGCTACGCCGCACCCGCGCGCGCCGCCGAACTGCTGCACGGCCTGGGCTTTTCCGACGCGGATTACCTCCGCCCGGTCGCCGACTTCTCCGGCGGCTGGCGGGTGCGCCTGAACCTGGCGCGGGCGCTGATGTGCCGCTCGGACCTGCTGCTGCTCGACGAACCGACCAACCACCTCGATCTCGACGCCGTGCTGTGGCTGGAAAACTGGCTGAAGAGCTACTCCGGCACCCTGATCCTGATCTCCCACGACCGCGACTTTCTCGACGCAGTCGCTGACCATACGTTGCATCTGGAACAGCAGAAACTCAAGCTGTACACCGGCGGCTACAGCGACTTCGAGCGCCAGCGCAGCGCGCAACTGGCCCTGCAACAATCGATGTACGAAAAGCAGCAACGCGAAAAGGCCCACCTGCACAGCTACATCGAACGCTTCCGCGCCAAGGCCACCAAGGCGCGCCAGGCGCAGAGCCGCATCAAGGCGTTGGCGCGGATGGAAGAGGTGACGGCGGCGCACGTCGATACCCAGTTCACTTTCCGCTTCCGCGAAGCCGGCGCCGCCCCCGACCCGCTGTTGGTGGTGCATGACGGGCGTGCCGGTTATGGCGAGAAAACCATCCTCTCGGATATCAAGCTGACGCTGCGGCCCGGACAGCGCCTGGCCCTACTGGGCCGCAACGGTGCCGGCAAGTCTACCCTGGTGAAGTTGCTCGCCGGGGAACTGCAACCCATGGCCGGAGAACGCGTCGAAGGCCGAGGACTCACCATCGGTTACTTCGCCCAGCATCAACTGGAGCAGTTGCGCCCCGACGAGTCGCCCTTGCAGCACATGCTGCGCCTGCACGCGCGGACCCGCGAACAGGAACTGCGCACTTATCTCGGCAGCTTCGACTTCCGCGGCGACATGGCCTCGGCGCCCTGCGGCCGTTTCTCTGGCGGCGAGAAATCGCGCCTGGCGCTGGCTCTGCTGATCTGGCAAAAACCCAACCTGCTGCTGCTCGACGAACCGACCAACCACCTCGACCTGGAGATGCGCGAGGCCCTCAACCTGGCCTTGCAGGAATATGAAGGCGGGGTGGTGTTGGTATCGCACGACCGCCACCTGCTGCGCACCACCGCCGACGAGTTGTGGCTGGTGGCCGACGGCCGGGTGCAGGCCTTCGACGGCGATCTCGACGACTATTCCGACTGGCTGGCCAAGCAGCGTTCGTCCGCGGCCACGGCGGCGACGCCTTCGGCAAGCAAGCAGGCGCGGCGCGAAGATCGCGCCCAGGCGACTGCAGAGCGCCAAGCGCTGCTGGAACAACGCCGCAGCCTTCAGAAAGAAACGACGAAGGTCGAAAAGCAGATCGCCACCCGGCAAAGCGAACTGGCGCTGCTGGAAACCCGCCTGACCGACCCGGCGCTCTATGCAGCCAATGCCGACCCGGCGCTGGCTCAAACCCTGCTGAAGCGCAAAGGCGAACTGCTGCGTGCCATCGAGCAGGCGGAAGAGCGCTGGCTGGAAATGCACGAGAGCCTTGAAGGTCTGCCGGCGGCCTGATGGCTGTGGTCGAGCGGCGTCCCCGTGCGGCCAGGCAATGCGCACTCCGCTCGGTACCTAATTTTTCGCAGTCGGCACTGATACCATAACGCCGTGAGAAATATGCGTTGCCCTTGGCGCCGTTGGTTTCGCT
>JBAYJH010000254.1:0-7170 GCA_041665185.1 Sterolibacterium sp. | reverse complement strand
CGCAGTGCGTTCAAGGGCTTCGCGATTCATCCAGGCGAACATCAGCACTTCGCCGTTCATGGCATCCTGAACGATGACCGGGACCAGCCCCTGTTCGTCCCATTTCACCCGGTTTAGCCAATTCACGCTCATAGCCTGACCTCAATACCCTGCCCGCGCATGTATTCCTTGGCCTGTCGCACCGTATATTCGCCGTAATGGAAGATACTGGCGGCCAGCACCGCGTCGGCCTTGCCTTCGATGACGCCGTCGGCCAGGTGTTGCAGGTTGCCGACGCCGCCGCTGGCGATCACCGGGATAGCCACGGCCTCGGACACGGCCCGGGTCAAGGCCAGGTCGAAACCGTTCTTGGTGCCGTCGCGGTCCATGCTGGTCAGGAGGATTTCCCCGGCGCCCAGGGACTGTACTTTCAATGCCCAGGCCACGGCATCCAACCCCGTACCCTGACGGCCGCCATGGGTGAATACTTCCCAGCGGCCCGGCGCAGTCTGCTTGGCGTCGATGGCAACGACGATGCACTGGCTGCCGACCTTGCCCGAAGCATCGGCCACCAGCTGCGGATTCTGCACCGCCGCGGTGTTCATGCTGACTTTGTCGGCGCCGGCATTCAGCAGCCGGCGCACATCCGCCACGGCGCGCACGCCGCCGCCGACCGTCAGCGGAATGAACACCTGGTCCGCCACCTGCTCGACCACGTGCAGGATGATGTCGCGTTGGTCGGAACTGGCCGTGATATCCAGAAAAGTCAGTTCGTCCGCGCCTTGCTCGTCATAGCGGCGGGCAATTTCAACCGGATCTCCGGCGTCGCGCAGAGCGACAAAATTGATCCCTTTGACGACGCGGCCGGCGTTGACATCAAGGCACGGAATGATGCGTTTGGCCAGCATGCCTGTCAGGGCTTCGCCGACAATTTGTCCGCCTCGGCCTGGGCCTTCTTGAAGTCGAGCGATCCCTCATAGATCGCACGGCCAGTGATGGCCGCGCTGATGCCCTCGTCCTGGACCGCGCACAGGGCCTTGATATCCTTCAGGTCGGCGATCCCGCCGCTGGCGATGACGGGAATATGCAGGGCCTGGGCCAGCTTGACCGTCGCTTCGATGTTGATGCCGGAGAGCATGCCGTCGCGGCCGATATCGGTGTAAATGACGCCTTCCACACCGTAGTCCTCGAATTTCCTGGCCAGGTCGATGACGTCGTGGCCGGTCATCTTCGACCAGCCGTCCACCGCCACCTTGCCGTCCTTGGCGTCCAGGCCGACGATGATATGGCCGGGGAAGGCGCTACAGGCGTCGTGCAGGAAGCCTGGGTTCTTCACCGCGGCGGTGCCGATGATGACATAGGTGATGCCGTCGTCGAGGCAGCGTTCGATGGTGTCGAGGTCGCGGATGCCACCGCCGAGCTGGACGGGAATTTCAGTGCCGACCTCCTTGAGGATGGCCTTGATCGCCGGCTCGTTCTTGGGCTTGCCGGCAAAAGCGCCATTCAGGTCCACCAGGTGCAGGCGGCGCGCACCCTGGGTTATCCAGTGGCGCGCCATGGCCGCCGGGTCTTCCGAGAAAACCGTGGCATCCTCCATGGCGCCCTGTTTGAGACGGACACAATGTCCGTCCTTGAGGTCGATCGCGGGTATCAGCAGCATAGGGAAGGAAGACTACTATCGATGATGAGGGGAAAGCGGGATCAGGGTTTCCAGCGCATGAAGTTGGCGAGCAGCGCGAGGCCATCGCGCGCGCTTTTTTCCGGGTGAAATTGCACAGCAAAGATATTATCGCGCTCTACCGCGCTGGTAAAGGGGATGCCGTAGTTGGTCGAGCCGGCGATCAGCTCGGGCATGGCCGGTTCGACGTAATAACTGTGCACGAAATAGAAGCGCGAGCCGTCGGCAATCCCCGCCCACAGCGGATGGGCTTTGCCTTCATGACCTGCGGGCATTTGATGAACCTCGTTCCAGCCCATGTGCGGAACCTTCAGGCGGGCGCCGTCCGGCCCCACCATTGCCTCGCGAGGAAAATGCGGCACCCGCCCGGGCAACACCTCCAGGCCCATCACGCCGCCTTCTTCGGCCGGGCCGAAGAGCATCTGCAAGCCGACGCAGATGCCCAGAAACGGCTGGTTCCGCGCGGCCCGCACCACGGCATCGCGCAGCCCGCGAATTTCCAACTCGCGCATGCAATCCGGCATGGCGCCCTGCCCCGGCACGACGACACGGTCGGCGTCGGCGATATCGGTCGCGCTGGAAGTGACCAGTACGCGATCGTCGGGGGCGACATGCTCGATCGCCTTGGCGACCGAACGCAGGTTGCCCATCCCATAATCGACGACAGCGACAGTACAACTCATGACAGGATCAAAGGCTGCCCTTGGTGGATGGAACGGCGCCGGCGGCGCGCGGGTCAAGCTCGGCGGCCATGCGCAACGCCCGGCCGAATGCCTTGAACAGCGTTTCCGCCTGATGGTGGGCATTGTCGCCGCGCAGATTGTCGATATGCAGGCTGATCGCGGCGTGGTTGACCAGCCCCTGGAAAAACTCGCGCACCAGGTCGACGTCGAATTCGCCGATCATGGCCCGGGTGAATTCGACGTTGAACACCAGTCCGGGCCGGCCCGACAGATCCACCACCACGCGCGACAGCGCCTCATCCAGCGGCACATAGGCGTGCCCGTAGCGGCGCAGCCCTTTCTTGTCGCCGACCGCCTGGGCCAATGCCTGGCCGAGCGTAATACCGATGTCCTCGACGCTGTGATGGGCGTCGATATGCAGGTCGCCCTTGGCTTCGACCTCTAGGTCGAGCATGCCGTGGCGGGCGATCTGGTCCAGCATGTGATCGAGGAAGCCGATGCCCGACGCCAGCCGGGTGCGGCCTGCGCCGTCGAGATCGAGTTTGACGCGAACCTGGGTTTCCAGGGTGTTGCGGGTGATATCCCCTTGCCGCATGGTCTTATCGTGTTTGAAAAACGCCACGTTACGCAAAGACGCGGGAAAAGACAATGGGCACCGTGGTTTTTTTCCCACTCCGGCGTTTCGCTTGCTACCATCCGGGCTTGCCCGTCATCATCGAAATTCCCGAATCCGTCATGAGTTCCCATGCAGCCAGCAAATACTGGAGCAGCGTCGTCGGCACGCTGACCCCCTACGTCCCTGGCGAACAGCCGAAGCTGGCGAATCTCGTCAAGCTCAACACCAACGAAAACCCCTATGGGCCGTCGCCGAAGGCCATCCAGGCGATCAGCGGCGAAACCAGCGCCAGCCTCCGGCTCTATCCCGACCCCAATGCCGACCGCCTCAAGCAGGCCATTGCCGGCCTGCATGGCCTGCGCGCGCAACAGGTGTTCGTCGGCAACGGCTCCGACGAAGTCCTCGCCCACGTGTTCCTGGCCCTGCTCAAGCACGAACGAGCCATCCTGTTTCCGGACATCACCTACAGCTTTTACCCGGTGTATTGCCAACTCTACGGCATCCAGTACGTCGCCGTGCCGCTTTCCGAGTCGTTCGAGATACGCATCGACGATTACCGGCAAGCCAACGGCGGAATCATTTTCCCCAATCCCAATGCCCCCACCGGCCGCCTGCTGCCGCTCGCTGAAATCGAGCGCCTGCTCGCCGCCAACAGCGAATCGGTGGTGGTCATCGACGAGGCTTACATCGCCTTCGGCGAATACAAGGCTTCGGCGATCCCGTTGATCGACCGTTATCCCAACCTGCTCGTCGTGCAGACCCTGTCCAAATCGCATTCCCTGGCCGGCCTGCGGGTGGGCTTCGCGCTCGGCCACAGCGGCCTGATCGAAGCGCTGGAGCGGGTCAAGAACAGTTTCAATTCCTACCCGCTGGACCGCCTCGCCATTGCCGGCGCGACGGCGGCCATCGAGGACACTGAACACTTCGAGCAGACGCGCAACGCCGTCATCGCCAGCCGCGATAGATTGATACAACAACTGGCGCAACTCGGCTTCGAAGTGTTGCCCTCGGCGGCCAACTTCATTTTCGTCCGCCACCCGCAACGCGACGCCGGAGAACTGGCGAAGTCACTCCGCGACCGCAGTATTATCGTGCGTCATTTCAAGCAGCCGCGCATCGACCAGTTCCTGCGCATCACCATCGGCACGGAAGAGCAGTGCGCGGTGCTGGTCGCAACGCTAGAGCAAATCATCGGTTAAGGACTATCAGGCGCCCTTCCCTCCCCATGAATGACATCGGCAGTCACGACAAGAAAACCGCCGAGCAGGATTCGCCGGGGCCAGATTCGTTCCAGTAGCCGGCCCATCCATGTTCCGTCCGGCAGGAGGATCGCGGAGTACAGGCGAATGTTGGTGACCGGAAGAGCGGCCAGTAGCCGGCGTATCTCGGCCGAGGTATGCCAATGTGCACCTCGATAGGCACCGGCTCCTCCCCCGCGCCCCTTTTGCCGGTAGAGGATGCTATGGCGATTGAGGAGGCCAAGAGCGAAGCGTTTGCGCGTCACCCGCACGATTTCCCGCAACGCATCTTCCTGGCGTTTGATGAAGCAAAGAGCGGTCACCGATACGGTGAAATCAAAGGCGTGTTCAGGAAAAGGTAGCGCTTCCGCGATCCCCGACACATACTGCTCGGCCTTGGTTGAATGAGTCTTGGCGTAGTCGAGCCATTCCCTGATGGGGTCGACACCGATCACCGTGCCTCCCATGTCAGAAGCGAACAGGCGGGTGAAATGGCCGGTACCGCAGCCGACATCCAGTAGTGAAGCACCGGGTTCGGGGCTCAGTACGCCCTTGAGGATGGCATACTCGGTCGTCCCAATCCAGCGCCCTCTGCTGGAGTCATACCACGCTTCGTATTGCTGCGCATTCACGACAATGCGGCGGTCGCCCGCGCAGCATCAGTTGCAGTTGTTATGCAGTTTCCACTTTTCCTCGTGGCCCATGGCCTTCGCAAAGTCAGGTACCTTGCAGCGCTCAGCCTCTGCGGGGTCGATGGGGGCGGTGGAAGCGGCGGCGGTGCCTGATTGTGGTTGGCCCGTCTTTTGTCGTCCAGTGCTATAGACCGATTGAGCAATAAATATCACTGCGACGATGAAAAGCATCAACACGCCAAGCTGACTCAGGCTCACCTGGGGCCGACTACCTGGAGGAAGCTCACACGCGCCGCCCGGACAAAGCTCGGCTTTTTCCTTGTTGAACCAGTTGTAGACCTTGCAGCCGATGCAGATGCCGAATGCCGTCTCAAAAAACAGCAGAATCAGGCAGGCAGCGCAGACCAGTAGGTTAATCGGCCCGACCACGTTATTCAGCACGACGAGGTAGAGCATCGTCAATGCCAGCGCAAATCCAATGCCCCAGGCGAAGCGTTTCTGCGGGGCTCCCGTCCATTCGGGTTGCTGACGGCGCACCATCCATTGCCCGATGATCAGGCTCGGCGCATAGCGCGGGTTGATGAAAATGCGAATCGCAAATTCAAGCAGGAACGCCACCACAAAAACCCGAGTCGGCTGAAAATTGCCCATCAGCCAGGCATTCATAAAGGCCACCGTGGCCAGAAAAAACAGAATGCCCGCACCGGCACGAACCGCACGCTCATTGAGAACCGGCACAGCATAGCCATCCACGGTTTCGCCAAATTCAAGTATCGCATTCATCACAAGGATCTCCAGATACGACTGCACGCAGTCATCGATCAGACGCCGCAGCCCCGACCATCGCAGTATATTCCCATCGACATGTGTTGCTGCCGCAAGCCATTCCTTTGAGACTTCTGATGCAGGTCAATATAGGGTATCTACCTTAGACGTAGGATTTTAGCGGTCGTTGCTAGGGAGAGTCATGTGAACAAACGCCTTTGGCTCGCTGCCATCAGCATTATCATGGCACAGTTGCTCGGTATGGCAAACGCACTGGGCGCGGTCTATACGGGGTCGGTGCACGGGTATCTGGAGGAGTGGTTGCCGGTCACCCTGGCAGTGGATACCCAATACGCCCTCAGCATGACGGGCACCAGCGGGGTGGCCGGCTATGCCGGGTTCTATCTTTACGACAGCACCAAGACACATTCCATCGACAGCAGTTATGCCTATTCGACCGCATCGACCCGCAGTGCCAATGCGCTGAAAGCCGGAAACTACTGGATCAAGGTTTGGGGTAACAACTCATCCGCAAACGGAACATATACTATAACCACCAGCGAACTGGCGGCACCACAAAGCAATGACGGCATTTCGAACGAGAGCAAGAGTACGGCGATAGCGGCCACGCTGGAAACGCCGAACACCGGACATATCGGCTACCTCGATGGCAACACTCATAATTGGGAAGACTGGTGGACGATCACGCTGCCCAGCGACGGTTTGCTCTCCCTCGGCTTGGTGGTTTCTGGAAACTCAAGCCTGTTCCTGGCGTCGAGCGGCTACTATCTTTACAGCGCCAACGACAAGACGATGGATTCGACGACCAGCCTCGCTAGTTCGAGAAGTCCGGCGAGTCTCAAGGCCGGCACCTACTACCTCAAGCTCTGGGTCAATAGTAGCTATGAATATGCCAGCTATTCATTGACCCCCTCGCTCTCCACCGCTCCACTCACCAACGATTCCGAACTGAACGATAGCAAGGCGACGGCCAAGGAGGCGAGTCTCAACGGCGCAAACACCGGCCATCTCGGCTATGACGCCGACAGCCATGACTGGGAGGATTGGTGGAAAATCACGGTGCCGAGCGACGGTTTGCTCTCTCTCAACTTGGTGATTTCAGGGAAGTCGGACTTGTTTCTGGCGTCCAGCGGCTACTATCTCTACAGTGCCAACGACAAGACAATGGACTCGACGACAAGCCTCGGCAGCTCGAGAGATCCAGTCAGCCTAAAGGCCGGCACCTACTATATCAAGTTGTGGATCAACAGCGCCTACCAATATGCGAGCTACTCTTTCACGCCCACACTTTCCGCCGCGCCCCTCGCCAACGATTCCGAGCAAAACGATAGCAAAGCTGCCGCCAAGGATGCCACTCCCAACGCCGCCAATACCGGTCATATCGGTTATGACGCGGATAGCCACGACTGGGAAGACTGGTGGAAAATCACGCTACCCAGCGCCGACACACTTACCCTGAATTTCGAGACCAGCGGCCTATCCAGTCTATTTTCGTCCTCGGAATCGTTGGCGAGGGGCGCGGCGGAAAGTGTGGGCGTGAAAGAGTAGCTCGCATATT
>JBAYJH010000253.1:0-7213 GCA_041665185.1 Sterolibacterium sp. | reverse complement strand
GGCCAATGTCCGCCGGGTGATCAGCCGGCATGGCGGCAGGACCTGGGCCGAGGGAGCATTGGACAACGGTGCCAGTTTCTATTTTTCGCTGCCGCAATCGTCCGGCAAAGCATGACTACAGGAGGCCCAGTCAATATGCCAACCTCGGACCCAAGCACGCGCGAGACGCTCGCGACGGGGCATCGCCCTTGGGGGGCGCTTGCCGCCATGGCGGTACTGGCGGGTCTCTATTTCTCGGCTGTGTACAGCTACATGCTGTTTCATGGCCTTGTCGAGATATTCAGCTCGACGGTCGCCTTCGGAATTTTCGCGATTGCCTGGAATACGCGGAGGTTCCCGCCGAACGACTACCTCAAGGTCATCGGCGTCGGATATCTCTTTTGCGGCTTCGTCGACTTGCTTCATGCCCTGGCGTACAAGGACATGAACGTCTTTGCCGGTTATGACCCCCAGTTGACCATGCAGCTGTGGATTGCGGCGCGCTATTTGCAGGCGGCGACCGTCCTTGGCGCTTGTTTCTTCATCCAGCGCCGGATCGGGGACCGCACGCTGTGGGCCGCATCCATTGCACTCGCCGCCACGCTTCTTGCCGCGGTATTTTCCGGTTACTTCCCCGACTGCCTGATTGCCAAAACCGGCCTTACCCCGTTCAAGATCGCCAGCGAGTACGCGATCTCGGGCGCATTTGTTGTTGCGCTGATTGTCTTCTATCGCCAGAGATCCCGGTTCGATTCCAGGGTACTCCGGCTGATCGCGTTGTCATTGGTATTCACCGTCGTATCGGAGCTCATGTTTACCCTGATGGCGACGATGTACGACTGGATCCATATGATCGGCCACGTGCTCAAGCTGGCCGGCTTCTACTTCATGTACCGGGCGATCATCGTGACCGGTCTCACCACCCCCCTCGATCTGATCTTCAGGGACTTGAAGCTGGCCGAACAAGCCCTGCTCAAGTCGCAGGACAGTTTGGAGGAAAGGGTCAGGGAGCGTACCGAGGCATTGCATCGGCTCAATCGGGAACTGCGCGCCATCAGCAACTGCGACCAAGCCCTGATGCGGGCCGACGACGAGCAGACCTTGCTCAACGAGATCTGCCGCATCGTCTGCGACGAGGCCGGCTACCGCATGGCCTGGGTCGGCTATCCCGAAGACAATGAGGCCAAGAGCATACGCGCTGTCGCCAAGGCGGGCGCCGAGGATGGCTATCTCGCGCAGGCCCGGATTGCCTGGGACGACACCGAAAGAGGGCGCGGCCCCACCGGCAGCGCCATGCGCGGCGGAAACAGCGCCTGCTTCCAGGATTTCAGCACCGATCCCCTGGCCGCCCCGTGGCGAGAGGGTGCCTTGCAGCGCGGCTATCGTTCCAGCATCGCCCTTCCCCTCAAGGACGAACGCGCAAACACCTTTGGCGTTCTCACTATCTACTCCACGCAAGCCAATGCCTTCGACGCGGAAGAAAAACGCTTGTTGGAAGAACTGGCGGGCGATCTGGCGTTCGGCATCGGGGTTCTGCGCACCCGCGCGGAGCGCCAGCGGGCGGAAGAAGCGGTGAAGCAAATCGAGTGGATGTTATCCAAGAAGCCATCCTCCTCCACAGGCCAAGCCGATTCGGCCGATGACCAGGGTTATGGCGATCTGACCGCGCTTAACTGTGGAGGCATCATTTCGAGGTCCGTCGGCAAGGGTGTCCTGCGCGGAATCGCCGGCGAATACCTGGACATGATGGAGACGTCTTCCGCGATCTACGAAAACAACGGGGACTATGCCTTGGGGATATTCTCCTCGCGCTGGTGCCGTTTGATGGACCTCGCCTCCCGCAGGCTTTGCGATACCGATGACAACGCCTCGGCTCTTGCCTCCGGCAGATGGCTTTGCCACGAATCCTGCTGGACATCCTGTTCCAAGCAGGCCATCGACACGGGGGCGCCGGTGGACGTCGAGTGCAACGGCGGAATACGGCTCTATGCGATACCCATTTTCGCCGGTGAAGAAACCATCGGGTCGATCAATTTCGGCTATGGAGATCCGCCAAAAGATCCCGAAAAACTGCGAGCCCTGGCCGAGTCCTACGGACTGGATAATGAGACGCTCGTCCGGGAGGCCAGATCCTACGACACTCGCCCGGCATTCATCGTCGAGATGGCCAAACAGCGCTTGCAGGTTTCCGCCAAATTCATCGGGATGCTGGTTGAGCGTAACCGGGCGGAAGAAGCGCTTCGGCAACTCAATGAAGTACTCGAACAACGCGTCGTCGATCGCACCGCCCAACTGGAATCGGCGAACAAGGAACTGGAGACATTCACTTACTCCATCTCGCATGACCTGCGCCAGCCGCTACGCCACATCGACGGCTTTCTCCAGCTGCTCAAGGCCAGAATCGGATCGACACTCGATCAAGAGAGCCGACGTTACATGGCCACCATATCCGAGGCGGCCTTGCGCATGGCGGCGTTGATCGACGATCTCCTCTCCTTCTCGCGGATGGGGCGTTTCGGGATGACCAAGACGAACGTGGACCTGGGTAGCTTGGTCCGGGATGTCATCCGGGAATTCGAGCCAGCGACCAAGGGCAGAGAGGTTCAGTGGCACGTCGCAGAGCTTCCCACGGTTACCGCCGATCGCGCCATGTTGCGCGCCGTGCTGGTCCATCTGATCTCGAATGCCTTGAAGTTTACCCAGCCGCGGGCCCAAGCGGAAATCGAGATCGGCTGCGCGCTCAGCCAGGAGGCGGAGGCAGTCGTCTTCGTGCGCGACAACGGCGTGGGTTTCGATATGCGGTATGCCGACAAACTCTTCCGTGTCTTCGAGCACCTGCACCGAATCGATGAATTCGAAGGGATTGGGATCGGTCTCGCCAATGTCCGCCGGGTGATCAGCCGGCATGGCGGCAGGACCTGGGCGGAGGGAAAGGTTGACGGCGGCGCGACTTTCTATTTTTCTCTGCCGGATGAGCGGACAGGATACCGAGATGAAGTCAAATCCTAGTACGGCATTGTCCCCTGAGGTCTCAGGCAGCAGGTCATTTCGTCCGCACGCTGCCGC
The DNA here is from genome assembly GCA_041665185.1 of Sterolibacterium sp. Lineage (GTDB taxonomy): Bacteria > Pseudomonadota > Gammaproteobacteria > Burkholderiales > Rhodocyclaceae > JACRAR01. The sequence goes on along the minus strand of JBAYJH010000253.1, from coordinate 4,168 downwards.
GGTCACGATTCTTGTTTTCTCTTTGATCTGTTCGGCCACGCTGATGTGGCGTCTGGAACAACGGCGCTTTGAGCTTGAACAGGCTCGGGTCTCCGAGATGGCTGGCGACCATGCGCATCTGCTCCAGGCCGGTATCGAAAGGGTGCTTTCCGCCACGTTTTCCCTGGCAGCCCTGGTTCGCGAAGGAAAAGGGCATATTTCCAACTTCGAAGCCACCGCCACGGAAATGCTGCCTTTTTTCCCCGGCGCTGCCTCACTGCAACTGGCGCCCGGCGGTGTTGTGCGGCAGATCGTACCGCTGGCCGGTAACGAGGCGGCCATCGGCCACGACCTGTTCAACGATCCGCAGCGGCGCAAAGAGGCCATCAAGGCGCGGGACGACGGACAATTGACGCTTGCCGGGCCGTTTGCCTTGAAACAGGGGGGCTTTGGCGCGGTTGGGCGGATGCCGACCTATCTGGACGACGGCGCTGGCGGCAGGTCATTTTGGGGATTCACCAATGTTCTGATCCGTTTCCCCGAGGCCCTTGCTTCTGCCCGTCTGGAAAATCTGGAGAAACGAGGTTTTCGTTACGAACTGTGGCGAGTGCACCCCGACACCGGCGAACGCCAGATCATCGCCGCATCGTCATCTGGCCCACCGATTGAACCGGTGGATCGTTCGCTGGAACTTCCAAACGGAAGCTGGACCCTGAGCGTGGCCCCAGCGGCCGGGTGGAGCGATCCCGGCGGACTTGCGCTCAAGAGCGCGCTTGGGCTAGCAGTCAGTCTGCTGCTCTTCCTTCTGACACAAGCCCTGCTTAACACCCGCGCCAAAGCGCTACAGATAGCAAAAGAACTGACATACGAGCTGCGTGAGAGCGAGGAACGGTATCACCTGGTTTTCGAGAACTCGCCGGTCTCGATATGGGAAGAAGATTTTTCCGCAGTAAAGACCCTTCTCGATGGCCTGAGGAGGGAAGGGGTCGCCGATATCGAGACCTACCTCGATCGACACCCCGAGACCATCCGTCGGTGCGCGGAGTTGGCAAGAATCGTCGATGTAAACCGGGCGGCGCTCACACTGCACGCGGCGGCGGAAAAGGAGGAACTGCTTGCGGGTCTGGTCAACACGTTTACGCCGGAGTCGTTCGATACGTTCCGGCAGGAGCTGGTCTACCTGTGGAACGGAAAGACCGAAATGACAAGAGATTCTGTCGTCAAAACGCTTGCGGGCATTCCCCGCCATGTGACCGTCTATTACGCCGTTTGTCCCGGTTACGAGCAAACGCTTTCACGAATCCTTGTTTCGCTTGTCGACATCACCGAGCGCAAGCGCGTGGAAGAGGCCTTGTTATTCGTCGCCCAACGCGGCTGGCAGGTTACCGGGGAAAACTTTTTCGATGCGCTGGCGCAGTTTCTCGGCGAAAAACTCGAAATGGATTACGTCCTCATCGACAGGATAGATGAGGATCCCGATATGGCGGAGACGGTGGCGATGTTTGCCAAAGGCGCGATCACACCGAATATGCGCTACGCCCTCAAGGGCACACCATGCGAAAACGTCATGGGGCGGCGACTTTGCGTTTATCGCCAGGGAATTCAGCAACTGTTTCCCGACGACACCCTGTTGCCGGGAATGGGCGCGGAAAGTTATATCGGCATTCCGCTGTGGGATTCAACGGGCCAGCCGATCGGCCTGATCGCCGTCATGGGCATAAAGCCGCTGCCGGACGACGCACCGGTCACCCAACTGCTGCAACTGGTGGCGACACGTGCCGCCGCCGAACTGGAGCGCGAGCGAAGCGACCGGTTACTGCGCGCTCGCGAATATGAATTCCGCACGCTGGCGGCGAATCTGCCGGACAACATCGTCCGTTACAATCTGGAAGGACGGACCGTTTACGTCAACCGGGTGCTCGAAGCAACCCTGGGCGCGGACGCCGCGCGGATGCTCGGCGCGCGCATCCGCGAACTCTATCCCGACGGGAGTTATGAAGCCTACGCACAAGCCGTGGACGCCGCCCTCGCCAGCGGCGAGACCGGAGAAATTGAACTTATCGTGCCCGTCGCGAGCAAGGAATCGATTGTTCATCAAGTGCGCATCATCGCTGAGCGCGACGAGCATGGCGAAGTGACCGGCGTACTCGCCATCGGCCGCGACATCACCGAGCGCAAGCGCGCGGAAGAGGAAATACGCACGCTCAATGCGGAACTCGAACAGCGGGTCGCCGAACGTACTGCCCAATTGGAGTCGGCGAACAAGGAACTTGAAGCTTTTTCCTATTCGGTGTCGCACGACCTGCGGGCGCCGCTGCGCCACATCGACGGGTTTCTCCAACTCCTGCGCGAGAGCACCGCGGCGGCCACCGATGCGGATAGCCAGCACTACATGGCGACGATCACCCAGGCGGCGCGGCGCATGGAGCTGCTCATCGACGACCTGCTGTCCTTCTCCCGCATGGGACGTGCCGAGATGGCCAGGACCCAAGTCGATCTGACCGCATTGGTGCGGGAGGTGATCCGCGAACTCGAAGCGGAGACCCACGGCAGGGTCATTGATTGGCGCATCGCCGAGCTTCCGGTCGTCACTGGCGACCGCGCCATGTTGCGGGTGGTGCTGGTCAACCTGCTCTCGAACGCCCTGAAATTCACCCGGCAGCGGGCGCAGGCCGAAATCGAGATCGGCTGCGAGGCGGGCCACGAAGGAGAGATCGTGGTATTCGTGCGGGACAACGGCGTGGGCTTCGATATGCGCTATGTGGACAAGCTGTTCGGCGTGTTCCAGCGCCTGCACCGGGCGGAGGAGTTCGAAGGGACCGGGATCGGCCTGGCCAATGTGCGCCGGGTGATCAGCCGGCATGGCGGCAGGACCTGGGCCGAGGGAAGCGTGGGGGAGGGGGCGGTGTTCAAATTCTCTCTGCCGACGACGGCCATGCCAAACACAACGGAGATTCACCGGTTATGAACGACAACGCCAACCACGGCCAGGGCACCCCGGCGATAGGCGCCATCAGGTTCGTCGACCTGGTCGATGTCGCCAGCCTACAGACCTTGATGGACAGCTTCCATAAGGTCATCGGCCTCGCCAACGCCATCATCGACCTGGACGGCGTGGTGATTACGCATTCGGGATGGCAGGACCTCTGCACTCGTTATCACCGGGTGAACCCGGAGACCTGCCGGCGTTGCATCGAAAGCGACACTTCCCTGGCGTTCAGCATGACGCGCGGCGAGCATTATGCCGCTTATCGCTGCCTCAACGGCCTGGTCGATACCGCTTCGCCCATCATCGTCGCCGGCCAGCATGTCGCCAACATATTCACCGGCCAGTTCTTCGTCGCCCCGCCCGACCTGGAATTCTTCCGCCTGCAAGCCAGGCAATTCGCCTTCGATGAGGCGGAATACCTGGCCGCCGTGGCGCGGGTGCCGGTCATCGCCGAGGAACGGGTCGAGGACATCACCGGCGTCTACGCCCAGCTAGCCCAGATGCTGGCGGCCAACGGCCTCGATCGCCTGCACCAGTTGCAGGCCGAGCGGCGGCTCGAGGAAGCCAACCGCGGTCTGGCGCAGCGACAGCGGGAACTCGAAGCCGCCAATAAGGAACTGGAGAATTTCTCCTATTCGATGTCCCACGACCTGCGCACGCCGTTGCGGGCGATCGACGGCTATTCGAAGTTGCTTTTGGAAGAACACGCCGCGCGGCTCGACGCCGAAGGTCGGCGCCTGCTCAAGGCGGTCGGCGACAACGGCCGGCGGATGGGGCAGCTGATTGACGACATCCTGCGCTTCATCAGCATCGGCAGGCGGCAAATGGAATTTGGCGCCGTCGATATTGCGGCGCTGGCGCGGGAGAAGTTCGCGCAGTTGCAGGCGGCCAGGGGTGCCGGGAGTACGGAGAGTACCAATGGCCCGGAAGGCCAGACAGTGCCGGGTCCTCGGCTCAAGATCGGCGAATTGCCTCCCGCCTGGGGCGATCACCACATGCTGGGCCAGGTGCTGCTGAACCTGCTGTCCAACGCCATCAAGTTTTCGCGGGCGGATACCGAGGCCGTGATCGAGCTCAGCGGCAAGGCGGGAAAGAAGGAGAATATCTATTGGATCAGGGATCGCGGCGTCGGCTTCGATATGCGCTATGTGGACAAACTATTCAAGATCTTCGAGCGCGTGCATCCGACCGGGCGCTATG
>JBAYJH010000252.1:0-7230 GCA_041665185.1 Sterolibacterium sp. | reverse complement strand
TGGTCGACACCGCCCGCCGGGCGCTCCACGACGATGCCTGGCCGGAGAGCGTCATGAAGATCAACAACAATATCCGGAATCAGTTTGAGCTTCCGATCCTCTTTTATGTGCTCACGATCGTATTATGGCAACTCAAGGAAACCGGCGCTCTCGCGCAATCGCTGGCATGGCTGTTCGTCGCCAGCCGTTGCGTCCATGCCTACATCCACACGGGTTCCAATTACGTTCCCGCCAGGCGCAAGGTCTTCATGTTCGGCTGCGTGGTGGTGATGGCCATGGCAGGCATGGCGGCTTGGGTGGTGCTCGCTTGGTGATCGGACGCGCCGGCAACCAAGGTTCACCTTCCCGTCGCGCTGACCCGGCCGAGCTTCACCACCCCGTTGGCCAGGGCCGTGCCGCACAGCACCAGCGCGCCGCCGGCCAGGGTGTTCCAGCCGATCTTTTCGTCGAGCAGCAGCACGCCCCACAGCACGCCGAACACCGGAATCAGGAAAGTCACCGACAGCGCCCGCATCGGGCCGACATCTTCGATCAGGCGGAAATACAGCAGGTAGGCGGCGCCGGTGCAGATCACGGCCAGGGCCACCAGTGCCGCCCAGTCGTGCGCCACCGGGCTTGCCTGCATCGGCAGCAGCAGCGCGGCAGGCACCACCAGCAGCGCCGCCACCCACATGCTGCCGTGGGCATTGTCCAGCGGCGTCAGCGCGGCGGGCGATTGCTTGGCGAAGATGCTGGCGACGCCGTAGCACAGGGGCGCGGCCAGCCCGGCGATGACCGCGCTCCACCAGCCCTCGCCGCGCAACGCCGCGCCGCCGCCCACCAGGGTGGCGACGCCGGCCACGCCGCAGGCCAGGCCCAGCGCGGCGGAACGGCTGACCGGCTGGCGCAGCCAGAGCGCGCCGAGCAAGGCGCCGAAGATCGGCGCGGCGGAATTGAGGATGGACATCAGAGAGGCGCTGAGTGTCTGCGCGGCATAGGCGAAGAAAATGAAAGGCAGCGCCGAGTTGAACAGGCCGATCTTCAGGAAATGCCGCCAGTGGCCCAGCAGTTGCGGCCGGCGGCCCAGCCAGCGCGACACCAGCCAGAGAAACAGCGCCGCCAGCCCGACCCGCAGCTCGACCATGATGCCCGGGCCGAACACCGGCGCGGCGATGCGCATGAACAGGAAGGAGCCGCCCCAGATGGCGGCCAGGGTGATGAGCCTGAGCATGCTGGCGATGTCCATGCGCGGATTGCTCGATTGGTGCGCTTCAGATCACCTTGGCTGCACTGAGCGCATCCAGGCGCGCGGCATCGAGGCCGAGCAGCCCGCCCAGCACTTCCCGCGTGTGCTCGCCCAGCAGCGGCGGCGGCCGGCGGTAATCGACGGGAGTCGCCGACAAGCGCATCGGGCTGGCCACCTGGGGCACGCTGCCGGCCAGCGGATGCGGCATGTCGACCTTGAGGCCGCGGGCGCGCACTTGCGGATCGTCGAACACCTGGGCCAGGTTATTGATCGGACCGCAGGGCACGCCCTCCCCTTCCAGCACGGCGATCCATTGCGTTGTCGTCTGCATCACCGTCGCCTGGCGAAGCAGTGGAATCAATACGTCGCGATGCTTGACGCGCGCGGCGTTGCTGGCGAAGCGCGCATCCGTCGCCCACTCGGCATGGCCGGCGACCGCGCAGAACTTGGCGAACTGGCTGTCGTTGCCGATCGCCAGGATCATGTCGCCGTCGGCGGTGGGAAAATCCTGATAGGGCACGATGTTGGGATGGGCGTTGCCCATGCGCTTCGGCGGTATGCCGGTGGTCAGGTAGTTCATCGCCTGGTTGCCGAGACAAGCCACCTGCACGTCGAGCAGGGCGAGGTCGATGTGCTGGCCCTGCCCCGACACCTCGCGATAAGCCAATGCGGCGAGCATCGCGTTGCCGGCATACAGGCCGGTGAGGATGTCGGTCAGTGCCACGCCGGTCTTCATCGGCCCGGCGCCGGCCGAGCCGTCCGGGTGGCCGGTGATGCTCATGATGCCGCCCAGACCCTGAATCAGGAAGTCGTAGCCGGCGCGCGCCGCATATGGGCCGTCCTGGCCGAAGCCGGTGATGGAGCAATAGATCAGGCGCGGGTTGAGGCTCTTCAGCGCGGCGTAATCCAGGCCGTAGTGAGCCAAGCCGCCGACCTTGAAGTTCTCGATCAGGATGTCCGACTTCGCGGCCAGTTGGCGCACCAGCGCCTGTCCCTCGGGACGGGTGAAATCGATGGTGACGGACTGTTTGTTGCGGTTGGCGCACAAGTAGTAGGCGGCTTCGCTGGTGGCCTGCCCCTGCCCGTCCTTGAGGTAGGGCGGCCCCCAGCCGCGGGTGTCGTCGCCGGCGCCGGGCCGTTCGACCTTGATCACCTCGGCGCCGAGATCGGCCAGCAACTGGCCGGCCCAGGGTCCGGCGAGGACGCGCGACAGGTCGAGGACACGGATGTGGGAGAGCGCACCGGGCATCTCAGCGTCCTTGGCAACGAAGGATTGAATTCAGGATAGTCATGGCGTCGGTCGAGGTCATGAGCGATCGGCCGGGGTCGCCCGGCAATCACCACACAATTTGATTTGCATCATTCTATCAGCCCGGGTTTCAAGTACATTTCCCGCTGGGCAATTGTGATCAACATTGACGGAAGCGAGACTAACGATGAACTTTGAATTGACCGAAGAACAGCGCCTGATCCAGGATACCGCCAAGCGCTTCGCCGCCGAGGAAATCGCGCCGACCCTCGATGCCGAGGAAGCCAAGCATGAGTTTCGCGCCGATCGGGTGGCCAAGATGGGTAGCCTGGGATTCTTCTCCTGCGGGCTGCCGGAGGAGTTCGGCGGCAGCGGCATGGGTATGGCCGAATCGGTACTGATGGCCGAACAGATCGCCAAGACTTCCGCCTCGTGGCGCCTGCCGTTCAATATGCAGAACCTCGGCCCCTCGCTGACGGTGAATAAATTCGGCACCCCGGCACAGAAGGAGAAATACATTTCCGGCTGGGTCGCCGGCACCCAGCTCGGCTTCTTCGCCATGACCGAATCGAATACCGGCTCGGATGTTTCCAGCATGAAGACGCACGCCATCGACAAGGGCGACCACTGGGAAATCCATGGCTCGAAGATGTGGATCTCCCAGGCGCATGTCGGCGACGCCGGACTGCTCTACGCCTATACCGACAAGACGCAAGGCAACAAGGGCATCACCGCCTTCATCATCGAGCCGAAGAACATGCCGGGCTGTAGCGCCCGCGCCATCGAGACCAAGCTGGGCCTGAAATGCGCGCCGACCGGCGAATTCGCTTTCGACGGCATGAAAGTGCCGAAAGAGAATGTGCTCGGCAAACCCGGCGACGGCTTCCGCATCTGCATGTGGCAGTTGAACCAGACCCGCCTGGGCTGCGCCGCGGGCGCACTTGGCGTGGCCGGCGGCGCGCTGGACCTGGCGATCCAGTATGCCAACGAGCGCACCCAGTTCGGCAAGCCGATTTCCCAGCATCAGATGATCCAGGCGCAGATCGCCGAAATGGTGGTCGAGCACCAGGCCGCGCAAATGCTGGTGTATCGCGCCGCCTGGCTGAAGGACAACGGCAAACCGAATCAATACGAGACTTCGGTCGCCAAGTTCGCCGCTTCCGAAGCCGCCGTGCATGCCGCCAACGAGTGCATGAAGATCTACGGCTCCTACGGCTTCTCGACCGAGTATCCGGCCGAGCGTTTTTACCGCGATGCCAAATCGCTACAAGTGGTGGAAGGCACGTCCAACATCCAGAAAGTCATCATCTCCGGCATGGCGCTGGGCTTCACGCCCAACCGCGAATAAGGCTGCGCAGTTCGAACCCGGGGGCGGTTAGTGCCTTTGTGCCGCCCCCTGTCACCGTTTAGCGAATAGAGGAACAAAGACATGAGACCGTATTTCGAGAAGATGCCGGTGTTCGGCAAGCCCATCAAGGAAAACCGCATCGCCCGCTCGCAGGAGAGCCGCGCCAAGCTCGAAGCCGTCGAAGCGGAGATGGCGGCGCTGAGGAAGGCCAGGGAGAATGTCGGTATTCCCACCGCGAAAATCAATGAGCGCGGCGGGTTGACGATCTGGCAGCGCCTCGAATACCTGGTCGATCCGGGCACCTGGCAGCCGCTGCACAGCCTGTACAACCCCGAAGAGAACGAGGAAGGCACCACCAATGTGGTCGACGGCCTGGGCAGGATTGCAGGGCGCTGGGCGGTCATCATCGGCTTCGACAACAAGGTGCTGGCGGGTGCCTGGATCGCCGGGCAACCCGAAAACATCATGCGCGTCACCAACCTCGCCAAGCGCCTCAATATCCCGCTGGTGTGGCTGGTCAATTGCAGCGGCGTGAAGCTGCCTGATCAAGAGAAGTTCTACGCCGGCCGCCGCAGCTCCGGCACGCCCTTCTTCCGCCACGCCGAACTGGAGCAAGCCGGCATTCCCGTGCTGGCCGGCATCTACGGCACCAACCCCGCCGGCGGCGGCTACCAGGGCATCACCCCGACCATCCTGATCGCCCACAAGGACGCCAACATCGCCGTCGGCGGCGCCGGCATCGTCTCGGGCATGTCGCCGCGGGGCGGCTTCGATGTCGAAGGGCTGGAACAGTTGATCGCCGTCACCCGCGACCTCAAGGAACGCCCGCCCGGACGCGTCGAGACGCATTACAACGACACCGGCTTTTTCACCCACGTGTGCGACGAGGAAAAAGGCGTGCTCGATGGCATCAAGACCTACATGAAGGCCATCCCGGCCTACGATCCGATGTTCTTTCGCGTCGCCGAGCCGGCCGAGCCGCTGCTGCCGGCCTCGGACCTGTATCACCTGCTGCCCTTCAATCAGAAGGAGACTTACGTCCTCGAAGAGATCCTGGCGCGCGTGGTGGACGGCAGCGAGCATCTGGAATTTCGTCCCGACTACGGCCCGGAAATCTACACCGGCCTGGTCAAGCTCGACGGCATGCTGGTGGGCGTGATCGGCAACCGCCAGGGGCTGCTGCCCAAAGGTTACCCGGAATACGCCGACTACCCAGGCATCGGCGGCAAGCTCTATCGCCAGGGGCTGATCAAGATGAGCGAGTTCGTCACCCATTGCGGACGCGATCGCCTGCCGGTGATCTGGCTCCAGGATACCAGCGGCATCGACGTCGGCGACGCGGCGGAAAAAGCCGAACTGCTCGGTCTGGGCTCCAGCCTCGTCTATTCGATCCAGCAGGTCGACGTGCCGATGATGCTGGTGGTGTTGCGCAAGGGCAGCGCGGCGGCGCACTACATCATGGGCGGGCCGAACGCCAACCGCCAGAACGCCTTCACCCTGGGCACGGCGGCCACCGAGATCTACGTCATGCACGGCGAGACGGCGGCGGTGGCGACCTATGCGCGGCGCGCCGTCAAGGACAAGGACGCCGGCAAGCCGCTGGAGCCGATCGCCGAGAAGATGAACGAGATGGCGAAGAAGTACCACGAGACTTCGCGGCCGGACTATTGTGCCCGCCACGGCTTCGTCGACGAGATCGTGGACTTGAAGGCCTTGCGCGGCTACCTGAAAGCCTTCGCCGGCAGCGTGTATCAGAACCCCAAGTCGATCTGCCCGCGCCACCAGATGCTGCTGCCGCGTCTGATCAAGGGCTGAGCAAAGCACTCGCGGACACCAGGCTGGCGACTCGCGCCGGCCGGTGTTGTCGCCTTTCGGGTCACAGTCTGCGCAGTGGTATTGCTTTCCACTTAATATTTACGTAGTATTCCTAAGTATTACTTTGGAGTACCATGATGGATAGCATTGCGACGAGGCCAGTCTCTCTCAAGCTGGAACTAGCCGAACATGCGCGACTGAAGTTGCTTGCCGAATCGAAACATCGCAAGCCGCATTTCCTGATGAAAGAAGCGATTCGTCAATATCTGGATCGCGAGGAAGCTCGCGAATCGCTTAAGCAAGAAGCGTTGGCCTCATGGAGAGAATACAAGGAATCCGGACATCATCTCACCGGAGATGAAGTCGGTACTTGGCTCGATAGCTGGGGATCGAAACAAGAAAAAGCGATACCTTCTTGTCACGAATAGTCGTCACCCCGGGCGCTGCTCGCGGATTAGAACGTTGTCGCCAATTTCTTGCCGATAAAAGTCCCGCAGCAAGCAAGCGCGCGGCACAGGCTATTCGGAAGCAATTCGACGTGCTTGAGACACAACCGGGCGTTGGTCGTCCGCTGGAAGACGAACCCGATCTACGCGAACTGATTATCTCGTTCGGAGATTCCGGCTATGTTGCCTTGTATCACTATGAACACCAGACCGATTGCGTGCTGCTTCTGGCATTTCGCCATCAGAAAGAAGCTGGATATTAGCTCTCGCCGGGTCGTCAGCGCAGCAAGGTGACGTAAACCGCGGCGATGATCGCCGAGGTGATCACGCCGCAGACGTTCGCCCCCATCGCCCAGGGCAGGATAACCGCGAACTTGTTGGCGGCGCGCGCCTCCTTCTGGGCCACCTTGGCGGTGGTCGGGATGCAGGAGACGCCGGCGATGCCGATCACCGGGTTGTACTTGCGGCCGCTGACCCAATACACGATGTAGCCGCCGATGATCCCGCCGATGCCGGAGATCAGCAGCGCCGTGATGCCCAGCACCAGCAACAGGATGACCTTGGGATTGAGGATGGTGGCCGCTTCGCACAGCACGCCCAGCATCAGCCCGAGAAAGAAAGTGGAACCGTAGAGGACCGGCCCGCTGATGAAGTCGACAAAGGGCGTGACGCCCGACTCGCGGATCACGATCCCCAGAAAGAACGACATGAACAACGGCGCCGCCACCGGCAACAGCAGACACAGCAAGGTGCACATGACCACGGCGAAAGTCATCTTTTCCGCCTTGGTGAAACTCGGAATGTGTTTCGAGTCCATGACGATCCCGCGCAGGTGCTTGGGAATCAGCAGCCGGATCAGGTAGGGATAGCCCGCATAGGTCAGGCTCAGGTACAGGTAGGCGACGATGGTGATCGGCACGAACAAGTCCTTGGCCAACATCAGCGAGGTATACAGCACCATCGGACCGTCGGCGCCGCCGACCATGGCGATCGCCGCCGCTTCCTTGTAGGTCAGGCCCATCGCCACGGCGATCGGAAAGGTCAGCAGGGTGCCCAGTTCGGCGCACAGGGCAATGAACATGCTGCGCAGCGGTGAAATCATCATGTAGCCGATATCGGTGATGACGCCGATACCCATGAACACCAG
>JBAYJH010000251.1:0-7242 GCA_041665185.1 Sterolibacterium sp. | reverse complement strand
GCGCTGATGGACGAGATGGACGTGGTACTGAGCTTTTAGTGCGGAGCCAACAGAGCAACGGAGCGACAAGCATGCTGCATATCGTCAATAAATCGCCGCAGGAACGCAATTCGCTCGACACCTGTCTGCGCGTCGCACAAGACGGCGGCACGGTGCTGCTGATCGAGGACGCGGTGTATGCCGCCACCCTCGGCAACGCCGCCGCGGCAAAGATCCAGGATGCGCTTGCGCGCCTGAAGATTTGCGTCCTGCAGCCGGACCTCGATGCGCGCGGTATGGCGGATCGTCTGATCGAAGGGGTATCGGCAGTCGACTACGGTGGTTTTGTCGACCTTGCCGCGGAACACAAGAATTGCCAGTCCTGGCTCTAGTGCCCGGATTTGCTTCCAGGGTATTAATGCCCGAAGTTGTTTTTAGGGTACTAATCGTACTACACGCAACACACATTCATTAGGAGAATCGCATCATGGCAAGCATCGAAGTCAATGGCAAGAGTTACGAAACCGACGAGGAAGGCTATATGATCGACCTCGCATCATGGAACGAGGACGTCGGCAACTACATGGCCAAGGCCGAGAATGTCGAAATGACCCCGCAGCACTGGGAGGTGATCAACTTCCTGCGTGACTATTACAACGAATTCCAGATCGCTCCGGCGGTACGGGTCCTGACCAAAGCCATCGGCAAGAAGCTCGGCGCCGACAAGGGCAACAGCCAGTATCTCTACGAACTGTTCCCTTACGGTCCGGCCAAGCAGGCCTGCAAGATCGCCGGGTTGCCCAAGCCCACCGGCTGCGTGTAATTCCGCTACGGAATCACTGTTGCCAGTCCGCATATGAGTCTGCTCTTCGCCGCGCTGTTCTATTTCGCCGCCGCCGTGCTGCTGATTGGCGTGGCGCGCAAGATCGTCGATTACTGGCGCACGCCGGCGCCGTTGCTGATTCCCACCACGCCGGCGCCGACGACGCAGGGCGGGGTGGTGTTGCGCATGTTCCGCGAACTGGCTTTCTTCGAAAGCCTGTTCAAGTCCAACCTGTGGATCTGGGCGCTCGGCTGGATTTTTCACCTGAGCCTGGCGTTGGTGTTGTTGCGCCACCTGCGCTACTTCACCGAGCCGGTGTGGGAGTGGGTGGCGTTTATCCAGCCTTTCGGCATGTACGGCGGCTTCGCCATGGCGGCCTGCCTGGCCGGGTTGTGGGCACGACGCTTCTTCGTAGAGCGCATTCGCTACATCTCGACCTTTTCGGATCACCTGATGCTGCTGCTGCTGCTGGGCATCGCCGCCTCCGGCCTGATGATGAAATTCGTCGCGCATACCGACATCGTTGCAGTCAAGACGTTCTTCCTCGGCTTGTTGCGCTTCGACATACAGCCGCTGCCCGGCGACGGCCCGCTGTATGTGCATCTTTCCCTGGTGGCGCTGCTGATGCTGGTCTTCCCTTTCAGCAAGCTGTTGCATGCACCGGGGGTGTTCTTCAGCCCGAGCCGCAACCAGGCCGACAATCCGCGCGAAAAGCGCCATTTGTCGCCTTGGGCCGCCAAGCTGGAAGCCAAATAGCATGGCTGACGCTAAGGCACCCGCGGCACCCGCTCTGCGCGAGATCTTCCCCGCCATACCGGCGCTGGTGCCCGGTGCGATGGCTGAGACCAAGTCTTATGTCGCCAATGACAAAATCCAGGAGTCCCTCGGGTTCCCCGGGCAACTCGCGGAAAACTGGCAGGACACCCACGACGCGGTGATCGCCAAGATGGGCGACCTGCTGTCCAAGCAGCGCGCCCTCAAGGTGTACATGGATGCCTGCGTGCATTGCGGCGCCTGCACCGACAAGTGCCACTACTTCATTGGCACCAACGACCCGAAGAATATGCCGGTGGCACGCCAGGACCTGATGCGCAGCGTCTATCGGCGCTACTTCACCCTGCCCGGCAAACTGTTCCCGAAACTCGTCGGCGCCCGCGACCTGACCCGCGACGTGCTCGACGAGTGGTACACCTATTACAACCAGTGCTCGGAATGCCGCCGCTGCTCGGTGTTCTGCCCTTATGGCATCGACACCGCCGAGATTACCATGGCCGGTCGCGAGATCCTCGACTCGGTCGGCTACGGGCAAAAGTACTCGAACGAAATCATCGCCAAGGTGCACAAGATCGGCAACAACCTCGGCCTGCCCGGCCCGGCGCTGACCAATACCCTGGAAGGGCTGGAAGAGGACGTCAAGGAAGACACCGGCCTGGACGTGCGCTACCCACTCGATGTGCAGGGCGCCGAAGTACTGCTGGTGACGCCTTCCGCCGACTTCTTCGCCGAGCCGCACATCGAGAGCCTGATCGGCTACGGCAAGGTCTTCCATGCCGCCGGGATCTCCTGGACGCTGTCCACCAAGGCTTCCGAGGCTGGCAACTTCGGCATGTTCATCGGCAACTACGAGCAGCTGCGCAAGATCGCCCTGCGGGTGCGTGAAGCAGCACTGGAGCTCGGCGTCAAGCGCATCGTGGTGGGAGAGTGCGGCCACGCCTGGCGCGTCGCCTACAGTTTCTGGAACACCCTGACCGGCATCGGCGCCGGCGCCGACGATCCCTTCGCCATCCAGTTGCAAAGCCAGCTCGACCATCGCTACAAGCAGCCGATGCACATCTGCGAGCTGACCTGGGACCTGATCCAGCAAGGCGCGATCTCCTTCGACAAGGCAGCCAACGACCACCGTATCATCACCTTCCACGATTCATGCAACGTCGCGCGCGGTTCGCGCATGGGCGACAGCCCCGGCGGCCAGTTCGAGATCCCGCGCAACATCATCCGGGCGGTGGCCAACCACTACGTCGAGATGGCGCCCGGCACCACCCACGAACAGACTTTCTGCTGCGGCGGCGGCGGCGGCCTGTTGACCGACGACCTGCTGGACTTGCGCGTCAAGGGCGCGCTGCCGCGCATGGAGGTGCTACAGCAGGTGGTCGACAGCCACGGCGTGAATTTCATGGCGACCATCTGTGCCATCTGCAAGGCGCAATTCACCAAGGTCGTGCCTTATTACGGATTCAAGATGAGCATGATCGGCGGCGTGCATCAACTGGTCAGCACCGCCATCCGCCTCGGCGACAAGTAAATAACGAATCTCGGAGACCATCATGTCGGCCCTATCCAACGCTCCCACCCCCATGGAATCACTCAACACCAAGCTGAATTTTCGCCGCTACAAGGAAGGCGACACCAAGGTCAAGCGCTGGCAGGAGCAGATATTCCAGGCCAGCTTTTCCCACAAGTGCCCGACCTATGTCCAGTCCACGCCGCCCTGCCAGGGCAGTTGCCCGGCCGGCGAGGACATCCGCGGCTATCTGGCCATCGCTCGCGGCACCGAGAAGCCGCCCGTCGGCATGCCCTGGCAGGAATACGCCTGGCGCCGCCTGACCGAGGCCAACCCGTTTCCCTCGGTGATGGGTCGCGTCTGCCCGGCACCCTGCGAGACCGGCTGCAATCGCAACGAAGTCGAGGACCATGTCGGCATCAATTCGGTCGAACATTATCTCGGCGAATATGCCATCGCCAACAAGCTGGCTTACAAGAAACCCGATTACGCCAGTGGCAAGAGAGTCGCCGTGATCGGCGGCGGCCCTGCCGGCCTCTCGGTCGCCTATCAACTGGCGCTTAAGGGACATGAGGTCACGATCTTCGACGAACACGAATATCTCGGCGGGATGATGCGCTATGGCATTCCGGGCTTCCGCACCCCGCGGGAGATCCTCGATGCCGAGATCCAGCGCATCCTCGACCTGGGCGTCAAGGCCAAGCTGAATTGCCGCATCGGTACCGATGTCACGCTGGAGGAAATTCGCGCAGAATATTCCGCGGTATTCCTCGGCCTCGGTGCCCAGGCCGGCCGCGCCCTGCCCATTCCCGATTGCGCGGCACCCAATATCGTCACCGCCACGGCTTTCCTGAAAGCCTTCAACGACGGCCGCCTGCAGCATGTCGGCAAACGCGTGGTGGTGGTCGGCGGCGGCGACACCTCGATCGACGTTGCCACCGTGGCACGCCGGCTCGGCCATATCGAACATGCCAAGCCGACCGACATGGAAGCCGCCATCGCCGGGCAGATGGCCCAGGACGTAGCGGATATCTCCGTCAAGCAGGGCGCCGAAGTCACTCTGACCTCGGTGTTCGGCATCGACAAGATGCAAGCCAACAAGCACGAGATCGAGCAGGCCAAGGCCGAAGGCATCGAGATCCTCGGCGGCTGGGCACCGCTCGGCATCGTGCGCGGCGCCGACGGCCGCGCCACGGCGCTGCGCGTCATTCAATGTGAAGCCAAGTTCGTCGGGCCCAAGCTGGAGATCAAGAACATTGAAGGCACCGAGCGCGACATCGAGGCCGACCTGATCGTCTCCGCCATCGGCCAGGCCGTTGATTTCACCGGCCTGGAGGAATTCAACAACGGCAAGGGCGGCGTTACGGCCGACAAGAACTATGTGGTGACAGGCCAGCCCGGCACCTTCGCCGGCGGCGACGTGATCCGCCCGCATCTGCTGACCACCGCCATCGGCCACGGCGCCATCGCCGCCGAGGGCATCGACCGGTTCCTCAGGGGCGAGGAACAGGAGCGCCGTCCCAAGATCGACGTCCATGTCTTCGACATGATGCGCAAGATGGTGGTCGAGAAAGGTCTCGAAATTAAGGAGAATCACCAGCCGATGCGCGGCACCGACAGCAGCAAGGTCGGCGTGCACAACTTCGAGAACCGCTCCGATCGCTACGTGATTGCGCACGAGCAATTGTTTCTCGGACATTTCCAGTACGTGCCGCGCGTCAAGCGCAAGATCATCACGCTCGACGCGCGCACCGCGCTGGGCAACTTCGAGGAGCGCCTGGAGGCGCTCGACGAAGCCGGCGCCATCGCCGAAGCCAAGCGCTGCATGAGTTGCGGCATGTGCTTCGAGTGCGACAACTGCGTGGTCTACTGCCCGCAGACTGCCGTGTATAAGGTCAAGAAAACCGAATCCACCACCGGCCGCTACGTTGCCACCGACTACAACAAGTGCATCGGCTGCCACATCTGCGCCGATGTCTGTCCGACCGGCTACATCCAGATGGGTCTGGGGGAATAATCGGCATGTTGCGCCGCATTCTCAATCTGGTTCTGCTCGTGCTCGCCGCCCTGGCGATGCCGGCGCATGCCGGAGCGGGCGTGCCCAAGCCGGTGCTCACCATCGAGAATCCGGGCCAGTGCGTCGCGGCGCCGGAAGTGATCCGCCGTACCCACATGGACCTGCTCAAGCATCAGCGCGACAAGACCATGCACGAGGGACAGCGTGGCGCCAAAGGCGACAAGAGCGCGAGTCTCAACGCCTGCATCGAGTGCCATGCCAGCAAGAAGACCGGCTCGGTGCTGGGCAGCAACGAAAACTTCTGCCAGGGCTGCCACGCTTATGTCGCGGTCAAGCTCGACTGTTTCGAATGCCATCAAGCCAGGACCGGGCTGATCAAGGCGGCGGGAGCCAAGCCATGAGCGACTTGCAGAAGCCGGAAACGGGCCGCCGTGCCTTCCTCGGCGCCACGGCCGCCGCCACAGCGGCTGGGCTGGGCTTCGTCGCCCTGGCGCCGGGTGTGCAACTGATCAAGTTTGCGGCCGCCAAGGCCGGCCCGGAAGGCGTCTCCGGCAAGGTTCGCTGGGGCATGTTGATCGATACCACGCGTTGCGCCACTGGCTGCACCGCCTGCGTCTCGGCCTGTGCCACGGAAAATGCCATCACCCCGGGCAGCGGCCGTCCCGGCCAGTCTTCGCAATGGATCCGCAAGATCGAGCTGAAGGAGCAGAAAAGCGGCCGCGAGGTTTCCCTGCCGATGATGTGCCAGCACTGCGCCGAACCGCCCTGTGTCGATGTCTGCCCGACCGGCGCTTCCTTCAAGCGCGCCGACGGCATCGTCCTGGTCGACCGGCATATCTGCATCGGCTGCCGCTATTGCATGATGGCCTGCCCCTACAAGGCACGCTCGTTCGTGCATGAACCGCTGACCGAGCAGAATCCGCAGGTGCCGCGCGGCAAGGGCTGCGTCGAGAGTTGCACGCTCTGTGTGCATCGCGTCGATAAGGGGGAGCAACCGGCTTGCGTCGAAGCCTGCGCCAAGAGCGAGCACGAAGCGATGCTGTTCGGCGATCTCAACGACCCGAACAGCGAAATCGCCAAGCGCATTGCCGCCACGCCGACCTCCCAGGTGCGCGCCGACCTGCGCCTCGATCCGGGCGTCCGTTACCAAGGAATCTGACATGGCGACCATTACCTTCCGCGAAGTCGACGCCAAGGGAGGCTTTTACGCGCTCCTCGCCGCCTGCGGCGCCATCCTGCTGCTGGGCGCCTATGCCTACTTCCAGATGGAACACCACGGCCACGTCATCACCGGCATGGACAACCAGATGGTCTGGGGCATGCCGCACGTCATGGCGTTGTTCCTGATCGTCGCCGCTTCGGGTGCGCTGAACGTGGCGTCCACCGCCTCGGTGTTCGGCAAGACCATTTACAAGCCGCTGGCGCCGCTTTCGGCCCTGCTGGCGCTGGCCCTGATGGCCGGCGGACTGACCGTGCTGATGCTCGACCTGGGACGCTCCGACCGCATGATCATCGCCGCCACCCACTTCAACTTCAAGTCGGTGTTCGCCCTGAACGTGTTCCTGTACACCGGTTTCTTCACCATCGTCGGCGTCTATCTGTGGTTCATGCTGGAGCGGCGCATGAATCGCTGGACCACCACCGCCGGCGTCGCCGCCTTCATCTGGCGGCTCACCCTGACCACCGGTACCGGCTCGGTCTTCGGCTTCCTGGTGGCGCGCGAGGCCTACCAGTCGGCCCTGCTGGCGCCGTTGTTCATCGTCCTGTCGTTCGCCTACGGCACGGCGCTGTTCCTGTTGACGCTGGCCGCCGCCAGTGCAATGAGTAACCGGCCGATCGGTGAGGCGGTGCTGCGCCGGCTGAAGAACCTGCTGGCGACCTTCGTCGCCGGCGGTTTGTACCTGGTCGTGGTGTTCCACCTGACCAACCTTTACTTCACCCGCAATCACGGCGTGGAGCAGTTCGTGCTGTTGGACGGCGGCATCATTACCGGCGTGTTCTGGATCGGCCAGATCCTCATCGGCGGCGTGCTGCCGCTGTTGCTGCTGCTGGCGCCAGGCATGACCCTCGGCCGCATCCTGACCGCCAGTGTCGCCATCGTCATCGGCGGCCTGGCGCAGATGTACGTCACCATCATCGGCG
>JBAYJH010000250.1:0-7261 GCA_041665185.1 Sterolibacterium sp. | reverse complement strand
TGCCGCGCAAATCGCCCTTGACCAAGGTGAGTTGGGCGCTGTTCATCGCCACGTCGGTGCCGGTGCCCATGGCGATGCCCACATCCGCCTTGGCCAGCGCCGGTGCGTCGTTGATGCCGTCACCGGCCATGGCCACCTTGCGTCCCTGAGCACGCAGGCTGTCCACCATTGCCACCTTGTCCTGGGGTTTCACCTCGCCGCGAAATTCTTCGATACCCAGTTTGCCGGCGACCGTTCGCGCCGTGGCGAGCCCATCGCCCGTGGCCATGATGACGCCGATGCCCGCGGCCCTGAGACCCGCCAGCGCCTCCGCTGTCGTCACCTTAATCGGATCGGCGACTGCAATCAGACCGGCGAGTACCTTGTCGACGCTCAACAGCATCACGCTGGCACCTTCACCGCTCAAAGCATCGGCCTGTTTGGTCAATGCTTGGGTCGCGATGCCTGCGTCGGCCATCAGTTGGGGGTTGCCGAGTATCAGTTGTTTTCCGGAAACAGTGCCGCGCACACCGATGCCTGACCCCGATTCAAAGGCGTCCGGTTTGTCAAGTTTGAGTTGCCGGCGCTTGGCCTCGGCAACGATGGCGTGGGCCAGAGGATGCTCGCTGCCCAGGTCGAGGCTGGCCGCAAGGCGCAGGACTTCGTCTTCGCTCCAACCCTTGGCTGGCACCACCAACTGGAAAGCCGGCTTGCCTTCCGTGAGCGTACCGGTCTTGTCCACGATCAGGGTATCCACTGTACATAGCTGTTCGATCGCCGCGGCGTCACGGAACAACACGCCCATGGTCGCCGCCCTGCCCGTCGCCACCATGATCGACATCGGTGTGGCCAGACCCAGCGCACACGGGCAAGCAATGATCAGCACCGAGACGGCATTGATCAGGCCATATAGCCAGCTTGGCTCGGGGCCGAGTAGGCCCCATACGAAGAAGGTCGCCAGTGCGATGGTCATCACCACGACCACAAAATAACCGGCCACGACGTCGGCCATGCGTTGCATGGGCGCGCGCGACCGCTGCGCCTGAGCGACCATTTGGACGATCTGTGCGAGCACCGTGGCGGTACCGATCTTTTCGGCTTGCATCACCAGGCTGCCGCTGGCATTTACTGTCCCACCGATCAGCTTGTCACCGGACTGCTTGGCGACCGGCAAGGGTTCGCCAGTGAGCATGGATTCATCGACCGCGCTCTCGCCTTCGACCACGACGCCATCAACCGGGACTTTTTCACCCGGCCGAACCCGCAGGCGATCTCCGACATGCAAGTGAGTAAGCGCGACATCCTCCTCGCTGCCATTGGGGAGGATCCGCCGCGCGGTCTTCGGCGCTAGGCCAAGCAGGGACTTGATTGCCGCCGACGTCTGCGAGCGCGCGCGCAACTCGAAGATCTGACCGAGCAAGGTCAGCGAGATGATGGCAGCCGCTGCCTCGAAATAGACACCAACGCGACCGTGCACGACGAAGGCCGCTGGAAATACGTCCGGCGCCAAAGTCGCTACCACACTATAGATGTAAGCCGCACCGGTGCCAGAACCAATCAGGGTCCACATATTCGGGCTGCGTGCTGTAATCGAGCGAGCCCCGCGCTGAAAGAAGGGCCAGCCGGCCCACAGGACGACCGGTGTCGCCAGCAGCAACTCCACCCAGTTTTGCGTCTGGGATGCGATCGGATCGACGCGATGAGCGGCCATGGCAAGCGTGGTCACAACCACTGTCAGGGGCAGGGTCCACCAGAAGCGGCGACGGAAGTCAGCTAGCTCTGGGTCCCCTTCCGCATCCAGCGCAGGCAGCGTCGGCTCCAGCGTCATGCCGCACTTCGGGCAGTTGCCAGGGGTCGGTTGCTGAATTTCCGGATGCATTGGACAGGTATAGATGGTTCCCGTCTGGCCCTGCGCTTCGATTCGCGCTGGTTGCAGGTAGCGATCCGGCTCCAGATCGAATTTGCTCTTGCATTTGGTACTACAGAAGACGTAATGCTTGCCTTGGAATTCCGAGGCGATGGCTTTGCCGGGGACGACCGCCATACCGCAGACGGGATCGCGGTTCGCCTCCATGGTCTTACTTCGCGGGCAGGGACTGAGGCTTGCTCATCTGCTCCATCATCATCTGCATCATGTCCATGCGCTTCTCCATTTGCTGCATGCGACCCATCATGGCCTCTGGCCCGGCGCCTTCACCGCCGGGGCCCATCATGGCCATTCCATTCTTGCCCATCATTTCCATGCCGCCTTCCATCATCGGACATTTCACGCCGCCTCCGGCCATGCCTTTGCCCAGCATCATGCTCTCGTGCATGGTCTGCATGTTCTCAGCAAGGGCCTTTTGCTGCTCATCCGGGGCTTTGCTCTTGGCAAGGCGATCCAGTTGGGCCTGCATCTTCTTCACGTTGTACTGTAGCTTCCGGGTTCCCTCGATGATGGGTTGGGCGGGTGCCTTGGCCTCGACTGATTCGCCTTTCTTCTCCGGGTGATGTGCTTCATCGGCGTGGGCGGAAAACGCCAGCAACATGGATGCGGCAAGGATGCTCAGAGTCTCTTTCATGAATTGGTTCCTTAAGTAAGTGGATGCAACGGTTGTGGGTGAATGAATATCGAACATCGATATATCGTGGATCTCGCTTGATCGGGATTTCCTTAAGTCATACCTGGTACAAAAGCCTGACTTCAGGCAGTACAGTCCGACCATTGTCGAAAGGATGATTCAGAACCGGCTCGACACTCCGTGCGCCAACGAACATTGGCAACCCTTTGTTAATGATGGGCATAGATATTGGTGGTCCCGTCGTTCTTCACCAAAAGAATGTCGTAGGGGGTCGGGCTCTTACCGTCCATACCCGGCGCGCTTGGCGGCATGCCCGGGGATACGAGGCCGCGGGCGCGAGGTCTCTCGGCAAGCAGCCTCCTTACGTCGCCAGCCGGAACGTGTCCTTCAATCACGTATCCGCCGACCTCCGCGGTGTGGCATGACTCGAGCGTCGTCGGCACGCCGAGGCGTGTCTTATGGTCAGTTACATTGTTGGTGTCGTGAGTGACCACATCAAACCCGCTTGCCTTCAAGTGCCCGATCCACTTGCCGCAGCAGCCGCACGTCGGGCTCTTGTAGACCTGTACCGTGGGCAGCGGAGCGGCAGCCCACGCCCCTGGCGCGAACAACGACAGAAACACAACTAGTCGAATTTGAAGCTTCATCACACACTCCTGTTCTATGAATGTGCCCAGTATGCGTTGGCGACACCGACGACAAGATGACCGAAAAGTTACATTTCGGTAAGAATGCGCGCGATGCCGGTTCGATACACCACCACGGATGGATTCGCCGATACTCGGCATTGCGTGTGAGCTTCCCCCACAATTTCGTGCCCCAAGAATGGGGTATAACGCCCCGGTAAATTGGAAGGTAAAAAGAAGTTGAAGAAGGTACCGAAGCGGGAATACGCGCCGGAATTCACGGAACTGGCGGTGGAGCGGGTAAAGGCGAACACAGAATGTCGGTGCCGTGGTGCGGGAGCTGGGGCTGGTCGAGCAGATGCCGGCAACTGCGTAAAAGCCGCGGCGGCAAACTAATTGGGCCGGGCAGCAAAGTGGTCTCGCCTGAGCAGATGGGGTTCTCCCAAGTGCGGGCAAGCAACATCAGGTTGAAACCAGGTTCAAACGGGAGGACGAAGTCCTTAAGAACCGCCCAGTTTTTACTTTACGCAGACCACCGGCAGGCGCGTCAGATGCAGCACCTTCCGGGTCACCGAGCCCATGGCGATACCCGACACCGCGCCCAGTCCGCGGCTGCCCATGACGATGGTGTCGCAGCCCAGTTTGTCCGCCAGCGTCAATAACGTCTGTGCCACTTCCCCTCGTCCGACATGGCAGTGATGTGGCGACCCGCTGGCATTCAGGATTTCCTTTGCCGACTTCATCGAATGCCTGGCACGGGCTGCCAAATGAGCTTCGATCGCCTGCTCCTCCATGCCATGAGTCTGCCAGGCAATGGGTTCGGGTTCCACGTTGGCCACATGGATATCGACGGGACCGTGTTCTTTGACGAATCCGACGAGGTAGCGAGCCGCCTGATCCGAATGCTCCGATCCGTCTACCGCCAGCAACACCTTGCGCATCATCTTCTCCCTTCGTTCAATGCGGAATGCCATGATTTGGGCCATCCGGCCAACGGCAACCGCCGGGGCCCGGCATCTCCGCCGGGTCCCGGCTCGCTCGTGACCCAAGTATAGTGCAGCCCCGGCCCAGGGCGCTGCATCGAACTCCCGGTCATGAGGTAAAGTGGCTATCGGCGCCATTTGCGCACTCACCCTTTACTGAAATGGTTCGACCGCGTTTCATCATTATTGCCGCCCTGGCGATTACCCTGTATGGCGTAATTTGGTTCTCGCTACGCACCGCGATTCATGACAGGCTGGCAGTGGCCGCGCAACGCGACATGCAGACCATCGCGGATCTGGTCTCGGCCGATCTGGGGCGTTCCGTCCGCGAATACCCGGGGCTCAAGGATACGGCACTGCTGCTGAGGGCGGCGGATTCCAACCAGGACTTATTCAGAACGATGCTGCGCGCAGGCGACTTCAACTATCGCAGCATTTACTACTTCGACATCACCGGCCGGACCATGCTGGTCAGCAAAGACCTCACGCTGGCCGCCGCCGACCCGGATCAGGCACCGGATATTGTCCGTCGGGCCCTGCAATTCGCCATGGTGGCGAATTCCGCGGGACACGGCGCCATGTTTGAGCCATACGATGACCGGGAAGGGCAGCAAGTGGTCGGCGTCTGGCGCTGGCTCCCGGATCTTGAAATCGGGGTGGTCGCGGAACGACCCTATGACCGTTTCGTTCAGCCGATCCGCTGGATCGATGGAATCTTCGGCGGCATTCTGCTGCTGGGGGCCGCTGCCTACCTGTTCCTCGCGGGGATCGATATCCGGGCGCTACGGGCGACTTTCCGCCGGCCGGACATCAAAACCTGTGGCCCATATGAAATTCTGCGTCAAATTGGCGAAGGGACCATGTCCAACGTCTATCTGGCCCGGCACCGTCACTTGAAGCGCATCGTTGCCCTGAAGCGACTCAAGATTCACGCCC
This sequence comes from Sterolibacterium sp., assembly GCA_041665185.1. GTDB lineage: Bacteria > Pseudomonadota > Gammaproteobacteria > Burkholderiales > Rhodocyclaceae > JACRAR01. Next base: position 2,176 of record JBAYJH010000250.1, on the reverse strand, counting down.
AACGCGATGAACTGGCGGAGCGGTTCGATCGCGAAGCCCGCTTGGCGAGCCAGTTGGCGCACCCGAACATCATCACCATTCTCGATTTCGGGCAGGTCGCCGGGGGTGGATTCTTTTACACCATGGAGTTCATCCATGGACTCACCTTGACCCAATGGGTGGAGCAACACGGGCCGCTGCCGCCGGCGCGCGCAGTAAGGATCCTCATGCAGATCTGCGCCGGGGTCGGCGCGATGCACGGACGCAAGTTACTGCACCGGGACATCAAACCGGATAACGTCATCGCCTATTGTTCAAACGACGACTTCGACCTGATCAAACTGCTCGATTTCGGCTTGATCAAGGATCTGGAAAATGCCGAATCGCGGGATTTGACACGCGATGTGCGCATGCTTGGAACGCCGGCCTTCATGGCGCCCGAGAGGTTACTGGATCCGCGCTCCGTCGACCCGCGGACCGACCTCTACGGCATCGGCTGCATCGGATTCTTCCTGTTGACCGGGCGCAAACCTTTTGAAGCGACCCGGGACGCCGACCTGGCACAGCAAGTGTTGCATGTCGAAGCCCCGCTGGTCTCATCCCTGGCCGTCTTCAAGATCCCGGAATCCCTCGATCGACTCATAGCCAGCGCGCTCGCCAAGGACATGAACCGACGTCCGGCGAACGCCGAGGAATTCTCCCTGGCGCTTGCCGCGATCGAACCACCGCTACGCTGGAACCGCGAGCAAGCGCGACTGTGGTGGATGAGCGTCCATCCGATGGACCCGGATCGGCGCAACGAAACAGCGGCAGCTGCCGACGTCAATTGAGCGGACTGTCGACCGGAGGTTCGTCACGGAGCAATCAGAGCAGTTTTCCCTTGGCCCCCAGGCGTTTCGACAGGATACGGGCGAAGTCAAGCACCGCCTCGGTCACCGGCGGCTTGCCGCCGCTCTCGCCGGGACGCTTGAGGGTGCTGACCGCCACGGCGGCAATCGCATAACTGCCCGACGAATCGAACACCGGCGCGCCGAAGCAGCACATGCCTTCCCGCGTCTCCTCATCGTCGATGGCATAGCCGCGCAGCCGCGTGGCGTGGAGGTCCTTGAGCAAGGCCTTCAGCGTGACATGGCTGTGCGGCGTCAACTGGTCCAGGGTCTTGTTGCGGTAGAGCGTGCGCACCCGTTCGTCCGGCAACGTGCTCAGCAGCGCCTTGCCGGTTGCTGTGCAGTTGGCGGGCAGCCGCATGCCGATGCGGTAGGTGACGCCGAGCGGCGAATCGCTGTTGCGGCAGGCGACGTACACGACGTCGGTGGCATCCAGCACCCCCAGCACGATGCCTTCCCCGGGCGGCATGGCCAGCGAGTCCCAGGTGCTGACGAACTCCTTGGTGAGATCGATACTGCCCAGATAGGCATGCGACAGATCGAGGAGATGGGTACCCAGGTGATACGCGCCGCTGTCCAGGCGGCTCAGCATGCCGGTCAGGGTCAGGCTGGTGCATAGCGCCAGCATGCTGCTCTTGGGGAGTTCCAGGCGCTGGGTGAGTTCCGCCAGAGTCATGGGTCCTTTTGCCATGGCCAGGGTGTCGAGAATCTGGACCGCCTTGAGGATCGAAGGCACCACGCCTTTTGGCAAATTCCGCGCATTTTCCACTGTTGACTTGCTCCTTAGGCTTTCGTCCGCGACTCAGCCGTTGCGAAGCCGGACCGTTCGATGCGTTTTCCATAGTTGACGACTCAACAAACTGTGTCGTATCCTGCGTTCAGATAATAGCACGACGTTCAGGATTATGAACGATCGGACAAAACCGGCCGATATGGCGATGGCCATTGAAGTCCAGGACGGAGACCATGAATACCTCTCAAGACGCAACACCGCCCGTCGGCGACCTGCCTCACTTCGTCGACGGCGCCAGGATCGAAGGCGCCAGCCAGCGTTGGGGCGAGGTTTTCGATCCGGCCAGTGGCGCCGTGACGGCGCGCGTCCCCTTGGCCAGCCGCGCCGAAACCGAGCGAGCCATCGCAGCAGCAGCCGCCGCCTTCCCCAAATGGGCAGGCACGCCGCCGCTGCGCCGCGCCCGCATCATGTTCAAGTTCAAGGAACTGATCGAGCGCCACGCCGACGAACTGTCGGCGCTGATTTCCCAGGAGCATGGCAAGGTGCTGTCGGATGCCAAGGGCGAAATCCAGCGCGG
>JBAYJH010000249.1:0-7283 GCA_041665185.1 Sterolibacterium sp. | reverse complement strand
TCGCCGAAATCGTGCCGATCTCGGCCCTCGGCGGCGGCGGAGCAGAACAATTGCTGAAGGCCGCGACCGCGTATCTGCCGGTGGCCGCGCCGATGTATGGCGAGGACGAAATTACCGATCGTAGCGAGAGATTTCTTGCCGCCGAGCTATTGCGCGAGAAACTGTTCCGCAATCTCGGTGAGGAATTGCCCTACGGCATCGCTGTGGAGATCGAGCGCTTCGAGCAGGAGGGCAATCTGCGCCGGATTTTCGCCGCGATCATAGTCGACAAGGCCGCGCACAAGGCGATGGTGATCGGCAAGGGAGGCGAGAAGCTGAAAACCATGTCCTCGGATGCGAGACGCGACATGGAAGGGCTGTTTGGCGGCAAGGTCTATCTTGAGACCTGGGTCAAGGTAAAAAGCGGTTGGGCCGACGACGAACGCGCCTTGAAGAGCCTCGGCTACGAATAGGGCGGGCGGGGGCACGGTCATGAGCGGCAGGCAGCGTATCGACGGGCAGATTGCCTATATCCTGCATGCCTACCCGTATAGCGAATCGAGCCTCATCCTTGATGTATTTTCGCGCGACCACGGCCGTCTGCCGCTACTGGCGCGCGGCGCTCGCCGCCCGCGCTCGGCCTTGCGCGGCGTGCTACAGGCATTCCAGCCGCTGGAACTGGGCTGGTTCGGCGCAGGCGAAGTGCGCACCCTGGCCAAGGCGGAATGGCTTGGTGGCATGCCCATGCTTGGCGGCACCGCCCTGATGCTTGGCTATTATTTGAATGAATTGCTGCTAAAGTTGCTGGTGCGCGAGGATGCCCACAATCTGTTGTTTGAAGCCTATGCCGCGACACTGCAAGCATTATCAAAGGGCGAAGGATCCGGGTCCGATGCGGCGCACCTGCGCCTGTTCGAGAAGACGCTGCTGCGCGAACTCGGTTATGGTCTGGTGCTGGAAAGGGAAGCTTTGACCGATGAGGCAATCGTGCCCGACGTGAATTACCGCTACCTGGTCGAAAGCGGTCCCGTCAAAGCGGATACCAATTCGGACCATGATTCAACGCCCAACCAGACCATCCGCGGCAAGACATTGCTGGATCTGGCACGCAATGACTACGCCGACCCGCGTACCCTTGCAGAGAGCAAGACATTGATGCGCACGCTGATCAATCATCACTTGGCCGGACAGCCTTTGCAGTCGCGGCGGGTATTCATGGAATTGCAGGAGTTGTAATGGCCGCGATAGAACTTGGTGTCAATATCGATCATATAGCCACCCTGCGCCAGGCGCGCGGCACCAGCTATCCCGATCCAGTGCGGGCAGCTTTGCTGGCGGAGAAATGCGGGGCCGATGCCATCACCTTGCACTTGCGCGAAGACCGGCGACATATTCAGGATCGCGACGTCGAGATCCTCCGTGAGCGCATCACCACCCGTATGAATCTCGAATCGGCGATCACCGAGGAAATGCTTGCCTTCGCTTGCCGAATTCGACCACAAGACGTCTGCCTGGTGCCCGAGCGTCGCCAGGAGCTGACGACGGAAGGCGGTCTGGATGTCGCCGGTCATCCCGCCGAGGTAGCCGCGGCGTGCCAGCGCCTTGCCGCCGCCGGCATCCGCACTTCGTTGTTCATCGATCCGGAACCGGCTCAACTCGACGCTGCCTTGAGCGCCGGTGCTCCCGTGGTCGAATTGCACACCGGCCGGTATGCGGATGCAACCGAGGGGGTGGCGCAGGAGCAGGAACTGATCCGCGTCCGCACGGCGGCCGCTCACGGACGACGGATCGGCCTGAAGGTGAATGCCGGGCATGGACTGCATTTCGGCAACGTGGACGCCATTGCCGCCATTCCCGGAATCGCCGAACTGAATATCGGCCACGCCTTGGTCGCCGAGGCGGTCTTCATGGGTTGGGAGAACGCCGTCCGCGAGATGAAGCGGCGGATGCTGCTGGCTCGCGCATCATGATCTATGGCATCGGCACCGACATCGTCGCGGTGGCGCGCATGGCCGAGCTGTATCGGCGACACGGCGAAAGGACGCTGGAGAAGATTCTGGCGCCGCCGGAACGCAATGCCTGCCGAAACTCCCCCGTGCCGGCACGTTTCCTGGCCAAGCGCTTTGCCGCCAAGGAAGCCCTGGGCAAGGCTCTCGGCACCGGCGTGCGTGCGCCGGCGCTATTGCCGGCGATTGCCGTGGTGCATGACGGGCTGGGCAAACCGGATTTCGAGTTTGCCCCAAGCTTGGCCGACTATCTGAGCGAACGAAGCCTGATCGCCCACTTATCGATGAGCGACGAACAGGATCACGCCATCGCTTTTGTCATTTTGGAGCAGACATGACCCGCCTTCCCGAAGTTCCGCTCGGTCCGTTGATGATCGACATTGCCGGCATCGAATTGAGTGCCTTGGACCGTGAGCGCCTGTGTCATCCGTTGGTCGGCGGCGTGATCCTGTTTTCCCGCAATTACGCGTCGCCGGATCAGTTGGCGAGCCTATGCACGGAGATCCATTCGTTGCGCGCGCCGCGCCTGCCCATTGCTGTGGATCACGAAGGTGGCAGGGTGCAACGTTTCCGCGAGGGCTTCACCCAGCTGCCAGCGATGCGCCGCTTGGGCGATCTATGGGACAGGGATCAGCCTGCCGCGCGGGAAGCAGCCCGCGGCATTGGCTACGTGCTGGCGGCGGAGCTGCGTGCACGGGGCGTCGACCTGTCCTTCGCGCCGGTACTCGATCTCGATTACGGTAGCAGCTGCGTCATCGGTGACCGGGCGTTTCACCGCAATCCCGCTGCCGTCACAGATCTGGCCGGCGCCTTGATCGCCGGACTGCACGCGGCCGGCATGGCGGCTTGCGGCAAGCATTTCCCCGGCCACGGGTATGTTGCGGCCGATTCGCATGTGGCTATCCCGGTCGACGAACGTAGTCTCGCCGATATGGCCGAAGATATGGCACCGTATCGCCAGCTCGAGCTCGATGGCGTCATGCCGGCTCACGTCATCTACCCGCGGACCGACAGCCGGCCCGCCGGCTTCTCAAAGCTGTGGCTGAAGATGCTACGCGATGAATTCAAATTCGATGGGGTGATCTTCAGCGACGACCTGTCGATGCAAGGCGCGAGCGTGGCCGGCGGCATCATCGAACGCACCGATGCAGCCTGGCAAGCCGGTTGCGACATGCTGCTGGTATGCAACTCGCCGAAATATGTAGGGGACTTGCTCGAACACTGGCATCCGGCGTCCGACCCGGCGAAGGCGTGTCGCTTGGAGCGGCTGTTGCCTTCAATTGCAGCATTGGACTGGGAACAACTTCAGACCAATTCAGACTATCGAGCCGGACAACTTGGCCTTGCCGCTTTAACTGCCTGAAATATACGGGGCAGCGAAGGCCGTCCGTCGCTGGCCCGCCCTTGAGTCGAAAAAACGGCCGACTACTTTACGCGATTGCGGTATTCGGCGGTGCGGGTATCGATCTCGATCTTGTCGCCGATGCTGACGAAGAGCGGCACCGGCAGCTCGAAGCCGGTACTGATCTTGGCCGGTTTCATGACCTTGCCTGAGGTGTCGCCCTTGACGGCGGGTTCGGTGTAGATCACTTCGCGTACCACTGAGTTCGGCAGTTCAGTCGAGATTGCCTTGCCGTTGTAGAACACCACCTCGCAGGCCATGCCGTCTTCGAGATAATTGAGGGCGTCGCCCATGTTCTCACTATCTATCTCGTACTGGTTATATTCGGAGTCCATGAAAACGTAAGCCGGGTCGGCAAAGTACGAATAGGTCACTTCCTTGCGGTCAAGCATGACCAACTCGAACTTGTCATCGGCTTTGTACACCGATTCCGTGCCGGAGCCGGTGAGCAGGTTTTTCATCTTCATCTTGACCACGGCCGAATTGCGGCCGGATTTGTTGTACTCGGCCTTCAACATCACCATCGGCTCGCTGCCGATCATGATGACATTGCCGACCCGGAGTTCTTGTGCTGTTTTCATGTTGCGTCCTGCGCTGAAAAATTAATCCGCAATTATAGCAAATTTTCGCAGAAATCCACCAATTGCCGAGCGAGATCGGCGCGTTCGCACAGTCGCCTCGACCAGTCCACTGCGTGGGCCCTCAGATCGACCTGTAGCCGCCAAAAAGCCGGCCATGCCTCGGCCACCTTGGCTTCCCCGCTACGATTCCAGGACTTCCAGAAGTCGCGGCAGGCCCGCGAAGCCGGGGCCGGCAGTGCTTGGCAGTACAGAGCGAGGAATGCTTCGAGCTTGGCGATGTGGGCGGAATCTTCTTGAGGATAGATCTGCCATACCAGTGGCTGGGCCGCCCACTGAGCGCGCACGAAAGAATCCTCTCCACGGACGAAATTCAGGTCACACAGCCACAACAGCCGATCGTAATCGTCTTGCGCAAGGAAGGGCAGGGCGTGCAAGGTCAAATTTCCGCGCTGGATCTGGTCGCCCGCATGCAACGGCGAAAGTCCAAGACATGCGCTGGCCTGGGCCAACGCCACGCCTTCCGGAATCAGGCAGCGCAATGCCTCCCGGCCGCCGATCCAGGCATGCAGCAATTCAGGCAAGGCAGGGTTGTCATAACAAAACATCGATATGCTGCCTACTCCCGGCCGGGGGGGCAGCAATCCAAGGCTATTCCAGCTGGCCGCCGGCTCGGCCTGGCAGGCATCGCGCCGTTGCACGAGTCCGGCTTCACGCAGCAAGCCGCCGTTTCGTCCCGCGAAACCGGGGAAAAAGAAATACTTGGTCAATGCGAGCCTGGGGTGCGGCGAGGTAAGTCCATGACAACTGCTGACCCAATCCTGGGCGCTGAGATATTCGAGGTTGATCCAGACCGGTTTCCGTGGGCTAGCCGCCATGGCGGCAAGGTAAGCGTCGGGCAAGTCGCAAGCAAAGGTTTCGATCACCACATCGGCAATTTCAGCAGGCGGCAATGGCGTCACCCAATGGCGGATCACGACTCCGCATTGCGCCTGCTCCGCGGCCGACACCTTGATCTCCGGACAAAGCCGCTGCAAGCTGTATAGGTCGTCGACCCACAGTCGCACCCGCAAGCCATGCTCCGCGGCAAGCTGCCGCGCCAGCCGCCAGCAGACGCCAATGTCGCCGAAATTATCGACGACTGTACAGAAAATATCCCAGTTTTTGCCGCGCATCGCTGGACAAGGACGATTGGATAAAGCCAGAATCCTACCCTGAATCACAATATGCTCACCAGTTCCATGCGACTCACAATACACGGCCGTTTTCTCGCCACCTAACGGATAATTTTCGATGCGTTCTTGCTCAAGTTCCGAATCCCTAGCCGCCTGCACGGCTTGCCCACGACTGGCAGGGTTCCTGACGGATATACGCCAGCAATATCCGACCTATCATGCCCGGCCCGTGCCGGCGTTCGGCGACTCCCGTGCACGCCTCCTGATCGTCGGCCTCGCTCCCGGAATGCATGGCGCCAACCGCAGCGGCCGGCCGTTCACCGGCGACCACGCCGGAATTCTCTTGTATCAGACGCTGCATCAATTCGGTTTTGCCAGCCGCGCCGTATCGGTGAGTGCCGACGACGGTCTCGAACTAAGCGACTGCCGCATCACCAATGCGGTCAAATGCCTGCCGCCGCAGAACAAGCCAGAGCCGATCGAGATTCGTACCTGCAACCGGTTTCTCGCCGACGAGCTGGATCATGCGCCGGAGATCCGGGTGATCCTGGCGCTGGGCGCCATCGCCCACAAATCCGTGCTGCTGGCGCAGAAGCTGAAACCAGGTGATTACGCCTTTGCCCACGGTGCCCATCACGAACTTCCGGATGCCGGCCGGGGTGGGCGGACCTTGATCGACAGTTATCACTGTAGTCGTTACAACACCCAGACGCGCCGGCTGACCGCCGAGAGCTTCTCCGGGATTTTTGCTGCGGTCCGCTCCGAACTTGAACGACTCGCATAAGACCGCTGCTTTCGACGCCAAGGCCCTGCTGGCGACGCTGCCGGACGAACCGGGCGTCTACCGCATGCATGATGCCGCTGGCGAAGTTCTCTATGTCGGCAAGGCCAAGGACCTCAAGAAACGCGTCAGTTCCTACTTCCAAAAAACCGGGCAGAGTCCACGGATTGCCCTGATGCTGAAACAGGTGGCGCGCGTGGATATCACGGCGACGCGCTCCGAGGCCGAGGCCTTGATTCTCGAGAACACTCTGATCAAGCGCCTGGCGCCGAAATACAACATCCTCTTCCGCGACGACAAATCCTATCCCTACATCAAGCTGACGGGCGACGCTTTTCCCCGGCTGGCCTTCCATCGCGGCGGTTTCGACAAGAAGTCCCGCTACTTTGGCCCGTACCCAAGCAGCGGCGCGGTGCGCGAGAGCCTGCAACTGCTCCAGAAAACCTTCCTCCTGCGTACCTGTGAAAACGCCGTTTTCAACCATCGTTCGCGCCCCTGCCTGCTGCACCAGATAAAGCGCTGCAAGGCGCCCTGCGTGGGACTGATATCGAACGACGACTATGCCACCGACGTGCGCCTGGCCGAATTGTTCCTGTCCGGCCGGCACAGCGAGGTGATCGAGCGCCTGTCCTCGGCCATGCAACAGGCGGCCGAGAGTCTCCAATTCGAGGAAGCAGCGGCACTTCGCGACCAGGTACGCGCCCTTCAGGCGGTATTGCACCGCCAATACGTCAGCAGCACCGGCGGGGAAAACGCCGACATCGTCGCGGCGGTGGCGATGCCTGAAGGGTTCTGCGTCAATCTCGCCATGGTGCGCGGCGGTCTGCATCTTGGCGACCGGGCGCATTTTCCCCAGGGCGGCGATGACTGCGATGCCGCCGAAGGACTGCTGGCATTCATCGGTCAGCACTATCTGGACCACCCGGCGCCCGCGCGGCTGATCGTCAACCATGACGTCACCCAGGCTAGCGCCCCGCTATTCGAGGGGGCCGGCAAGAAAACCCTGTTGGGACCGCCGCGTTCCGAAAGGGAACGCGCCTGGCTGGAAATGGCCGAGAACAATGCGCGGCTGGCGATCGAAGCACGGCGCCATGCCGCCGCGGGCGCACGTCAGCGGCTCGAAGCACTGCGTGACGCCCTGGACCTGTCCGACTCGCCGACGCGCATCGAGTGTTTCGACATCAGCCACACTCAAGGCGAAGGGACGGTGGCCTCATGCGTCGTATGCGTCGGCGGGACGATGAAGAAAAGCGAGTATCGCCGTTTCAACATCACGGGCATCCAGCCTGGGGACGACTATGCCGCGATGCGCCAGGCCCTGACGCGGCGCTACGAAAAAGTTGCGGCAGGGGAAGCCGTCGC
>JBAYJH010000248.1:0-7300 GCA_041665185.1 Sterolibacterium sp. | reverse complement strand
TGCCCGCCTCCCGTTACGAAAGGCTTCAGCCTACGATCAGCGCCGGTTCTGCCTTCAGCGAAAAACACAACCATTTACCCATCAATTCATGAATGACTCAGTACTAGTACGGTCGGACCAATGCGGGCGGTACGTACGTGAATCGTGAACTCGCCGTGGCCGTATGATCGTATCAAGGGTCGCGCCGGCCCGCAACAGAAATTTAACACGTTGACAAACTTTTATCACCCAGTAAAATTTCCGGCGCCGCTAGAGAAACCAGGAAACCGACGCCTTTCTGAGGCAGGGGACAGCGAAAATGAACACAGACCCGACGCCACTTCATGCCCCTGCGCCGGCAGCGGGCACCACGCGGGACCCGCGCTTCGACATCCTGTTCGAGCCGATCCGCATCGGCCCGGTGATCGCCAAGAACCGCTTCTACCAGGTCCCTCATTGCAACGGCATGGGCCACGGCAGGCCTTTGGCGCTGGCGGCGATGCGCGGCGTGAAGGCCGAGGGTGGCTGGGGCGTAGTCTGCACCGAAGAGGTCGAGATCAGCCCGCGCTCGGAGATCGCGCCCAACTTCGAAGGCCGTCTGTGGGACGACCGCGATCTGCCGGCGCTGCGGCTGATGACCGACGCCTGCCACGAACACGGCGCGCTCGCCGGCATCGAGCTGATGTTCAACGGCTATGCGACGCCCAATCGCTACAGCCGCGAGATCCCGCTGGCGCCGTCGCACCTGCCGGTGCGTCACCTCGACCCTGTCCAGGCGCGCGCCATGGACAAGCGCGACATCGGCAACGTCAGGCGCTGGCATCGCAACGCGGCCCTGCGTGCCCGCGAAGCCGGTTTCGACCTCGTCTACGTGTACGCCGGGCACGACCTGGGCCTGCCGATGCACTTCCTTTCGCGGCGCACCAATCGCCGCAGCGACGAGTACGGCGGCAGTCTCGACAACCGCGTCCGTTTCCTGCGCGAGCTGATCGAGGACACCAAGGACGCGGTCGGCGACCGCTGCGGCGTCGTCGTGCGCCTGGCGGTTGACCAGTTGCTCGGGCCGGGCGGCATCACCGCCGAGTCCGAGGGGCGCGACGTGATCGCAATGCTGGCCGAGCTGCCCGACCTGTGGGACGTGAATATCGCCGACTGGTCCAACGACAGCGTCACCGCGCGCTTTGCCGACGAGGGCTACCAGGAGCGCTACACCGGCTTCGTGAAATCCGTCACCACCCGGCCGGTCGTCGGCGTCGGCCGCTACACCTCGCCCGACGCGATGGTCGCGGCGATCCGGCGCGGCATGATGGACCTGATCGGCGCCGCCCGGCCCTCGATCGCCGATCCCTTCCTGCCGCGCAAGATCGACGAAGGCCGGGTCGACGAGATCCGCGAATGCATCGGCTGCAACATCTGCGTGACGGGCGACAACCTGTGCGTGCCGATCCGCTGTACGCAGAATCCGACGATGGGTGAGGAGTGGCGCCGCGGCTGGCATCCGGAGCGCATCGCGCCGGTCCATGGCCGCCACGCTAGTGACACCGCGCTGGTGATCGGCGCCGGGCCGGCCGGCCTTGAGCTGGCGCGGGCGCTGGGTCAGCGCGGCGTCGAGGTCACCCTGGCGGAGGCCGGTCGGCGGCTCGGCGGGCGCTTGATCCACGAGGCGGCGCTGCCCGGGCTGGCGTCTTGGATGCGCGTCGTCGACCATCGCGTGCATCAGCTCAAGCGCATGCCCAACGTGACCATTGCGCTGGATAGTCCGATGCGCGCCGACGATGTGCTCGACTTCGGTTTCAACCGCGTCTTCGTCGCCACCGGCTCGCGCTGGCGCAAGGACGGCCTGGGCCGCCAGCATCGCCAGCCGATCGTCGATCCCGCGCTGGCGCAGGTCTTCAGCCCCGACGACATATTCGGCGGCGCCGTGCCGCCATCGCCCGTGGCGATCTACGACGACGATCACTACGTCATGGGCGGGGCGCTGGCCGAGAAGCTCGCCCGCGCCGGACTCGAGGTGCACCTCGTCACGCCCGCCAACAAGGTCTCGGAATGGACCGAGATGACGATGGAGCAGGCGCGCATCCAGGGCCGCTTGCTGGAGCTGGGCGTCCATCTTCACACCGCGGTGGAGCTCGCTGGCGTAGCCGTCACCGGCGCCGGCCTCAGCATCCAGCTCGAAAGCATCTACACGACGGCGCGGCCGTCGGTGCTGAGCTGCGCCAGCCTCGTGCCGGTGACCATGCGCGACCCATGCGACGAGATCTGGCGCGAGCTGCTGGCCAGGCAGGATCGCTGGCGCGAGTCGGCCGTGCGCTCGGTCGAGTGCGTCGGCGACGCCTGCGCGCCCGGCACCGTTGCGGCGGCGGTCTACGCCGGCCACAAGGCGGCGCGCGAGTTCGATGCCGTGGCTGGCGACCCGGATGCGGTGCCGTTCCGGCGTGAAATGATCTGGATCGAGCCATGACGCCGCGTATCCTGCGCCTGGGCGAGCCCTATCCGGACGAGGCGGAGTGCGTCCGCGCCGCCTTGAACGCGATGTCCCCCGAGCAACGCGACAACGCCACGGCCCTGGCACTGCAACTGGTGACGCGCCTGCGCAACGAGACGCCGAGCATGTTCGCCCTCGACGCCCTGCTGCGCGAATATCCGTTGTCGACCGCCGAAGGCCTGGCGCTGATCCGCCTGGCCGAAGCCCTGGTGCGGGTGCCCGATGCCGAGACCATGGGCCGGCTGATCGCCGACAAGCTCGCCCATGGCGACTGGATCGCCCATTCCGGCCTGGGCGCAGGCACCCTGGGCAATGCCAGCGGCCTCGGCCTGTGGCTGGCCCAGCGCCTGGCCGGCACGCCGGTGGCCGAAGCGTCCGGCAATCTCATCGCCCGTTTCGGCGAAGCCATCGTGCGCCAGGCGACGCTGCGCGCCATGACGCTGCTGGGCGACCAGTTCGTCCTCGGCGAAACCATCGCCGACGCCCTGGCGCGGGCGGCGGCCGAACCGGACGGGCGTTATCGCCATTCATTCGACATGCTGGGCGAGGGCGCCCGCTCGGCGGCCGACGCCGAGCGCTACTATGCCGTCTACCTGGACGCCCTGGCGGCCATCGGCAAGATAGCGGCGGGGCGCGGCCCGATCGCCGCGCCGGGCATCTCCATCAAGCTATCGGCCCTGCATCCGCGCTACGAGGAAGCCCAGCGCCAGCGGGTGCTGGCGGAATTGCTGCCGCGGCTGCGCCGCCTGGCGAGTATGGCCCGCGATCATGACATCGGCTTGACCATCGACGCCGAGGAATCCGAGCGGCTGGAGTTGTCATTGGACCTGATCGAAATCCTCTCCGCGGACCCCGCCCTCTCCGGCTGGAACGGCCTCGGCTGCGCCGTGCAGGCCTACAACCGCCGCGCCGTCGCGGTGGTGGACCAACTCGTCGCCCTGGGTCGCCGCCACGGCCGCCGGCTGATGATCCGTCTGGTCAAGGGCGCCTACTGGGACGGCGAAATCAAGCGCGCCCAGGAGCTGGGTGTCCCCGGCTATCCGGTGTTCACCCGCAAGAGCCACACGGACCTCGCCTACCTGCATTGCGCCGGCAAGCTGCTCGCGGCCCCCGACGCCGTCTATCCCCAGTTCGCCACCCACAATGCCCTCACCGTCGCCTCCATCCTGGAGCTGGCCCCAGCCGGTGCGGAATTCGAATTCCAGCGTCTGCACGGCATGGGCGAAAGCCTGTACCGGCATCTGTTCGCCGTGGCCGGCGACAGGCCACAGCGACAGATCCATTGCCGCATCTACGCGCCGGTGGGCCGCCACCGCGACCTGCTGGCCTACTTGGTGCGCCGGCTGCTGGAGAACGGCGCCAACTCCTCCTTCGTCAATCAGGTGGCCGACGCGGCCACGCCCCTGGAGGAGTTGGTCGCCGATCCCGCGCAACTGGCCAGCGCAGCCGATTGCACCCCCAACCCGAGGATTCCGTCGCCCATGAACTTGCTTGCCCCCCATCGCCGCAATGCCGCCGGCATAGACCCGGCCGAACGCCGCGAACTGCTGATCCTCGAACAGGCATTGGCGGGAACCCGAACGCCGGCGACTGTCGCCTCCATCACGCCCGTCGCGGCTGCGGCCAGCGGCGAACCCGTCGCGGTGCGCAATCCCGCCCGTCTGGCGGAGCTGGTCGGCAGCGCCGTATTTGCCCCAGCCACGGTCGCCGATGAGGTTATGACAGTGGCGCGGGCCGGCTACGAGCAATGGTCCTTGACCCCGGTGGAGACGCGGGCCGCCTGCCTGGAGCGGACAGCCGACGCGCTGGAGGCGGACGCTCCGGCCTTCATCGATCTTTGCCTGCGCGAGGCGGGCAAGACGCTGCCCGACGCCATCGCCGAGGTGCGCGAAGCCGTGGACTTCTGCCGCTACTATGCCGCCGAGGCACGCCGGCTCCTGGCGGCGCCCACGGCCCTGCCGGGACCGACGGGCGAAGCCAATGCCCTGAGCCTGCACGGGCGCGGCGTCTTCGTCTGCATCAGTCCCTGGAACTTCCCCCTGGCGATCTTCCTCGGCCAGGTGGCCGCGGCCCTCGCCGCCGGCAACGCCGTGGTCGCCAAGCCCGCCGAACAGACGCCGTTGATCGCCCATCGCGCCTGCCGCCTGCTGCATGCCAGCGGAATTCCGCCGGAGGCGCTGCAACTGCTGCTCGGCCGCGGCGGCGAAGTGGGCTCCGCCCTGGTCGGCCATGCGCTGACGACCGGCGTGGCCTTTACCGGATCAACCGCCACGGCCCGGCGCATCAACCGGACATTGGCGGCCCGCGATGCGCCCATCGCCACCCTGATCGCCGAAACCGGCGGCCAGAACGCCATGATCGTCGACTCCACGGCCCTGCCGGAGCAGGTGGTGGATGCGGTGGTGGCCAGCAGCTTTCGTTCCGCCGGCCAGCGCTGTAGTGCCCTTCGCGTGCTCTATCTGCAAGAGGAGATCGCCGACCGCGTCATCGAAATGCTCGCCGGCGCGGTGGACGCGCTCATCGTCGGCGATCCGGCGCGAGTGGATACCGATGTCGGGCCGGTGATCGACGAGCCGGCTCGGGCGAGACTCGAAGCCCATTGCCGGCGCATGACGAACGAGGCCCGGTGCCTGTTCGAAAGAACGCTTCCGCCCAGCCTCGCTGGCGAAGGCTACTTCTTCGCGCCCCGCGCCTACGAGATTCCCTCCATGAAACTGCTGCCGGAAGAGGTGTTCGGCCCGGTGCTGCATGTCGTGCGCTTTGCCGCCAGCGACCTGGACCGGGTGATCGACGAAATCAACGCCAGCGGCTTCGGCCTCACCCTGGGCATCCAGACCCGCATCGACGCCCGCGCCGAGGACATCCGGCGCCGCGTCCGCGTCGGCAACGTCTATGTCAATCGCAACATGATCGGCGCCGTGGTCGGCGTACAACCCTTCGGCGGCGAAGGCGGCTCGGGCACCGGGCCCAAGGCAGGCGGTCCCCACTATCTGCTGCGCTTCGTCACCGAGCGCTGCTTCACCGTCAACACGGCGGCGGCGGGAGGCAACGCCTCGCTGCTGGCGGGCTGAGCGGAAATCAGTAGAAACGAGCCGCATCCGCCGCCACCTTGTCGCCGTGGCGTCGGGGTGGCGACGGTCGCATTCAACGGCTCCGGCTGGTCGATCGCGACCTGGTTATTTCGGGTATCCGTAATCCGTAATTGTTTTCCTACGGTGCAAGGCAGCATGCCGGCGCAGTAATTGCCGATCAGTCTCGGTTCGGCCAACTGCTGCCGTTGGTAGTTTCGACAAAGCCGCCACTGGATCGACTGCTGCACTTCGAAACCTGCCGGATGGTCGACTCACACAACTCGGCCGAAGCGGCGATTGAGGGCAGTCCGCTTGACCCTGCGCGAAATCCTGGAGAAGGTCTTCGGCCTCATCCCGCGCTTCAAGTCCAGGGACGAACTACTGGAAGAGGAGTTCTCCAAGTTCGTCGCCGACCGTGTGCCCGAGCCACCCTCAGCCATTCCGGCCATCAAGACTTACTTCAAGGCCTACTTCACCAGCAACCGGGTGCGCGACATCATCGACAGCCGGCAGTTCCAAGACCAAAATTCCAAGACTTTCTCTGTGCCTCTGTGTTTCTGTGGTGAGGAATTTGGGTTGATCGGCATGGGTGCGGAAGCGCCGTGCTTGTTCCTCGACCCCAAGGCACCAGCCTGTTCCGCCAAGGGTGGCGGGTGGCCGCTGCGGCGAAGTAAAGGAGGAGGGACGGGCATAGCCCGTCTCGGGGGACATGAGCGGCGGCGGCCGCCCGCCACCCTTGGCGCGCGCAGACATCGCGCGCACCGGGGTTTTGATTGCTCGTCCACCACCTTCAATTACACCCTTCCGGGCACACATATTAACGTGATACACTTATTTATGTGTTAATCCCATGGGGTCAAGAAATGGCAAGCACCGTCAATTTCACCGGCGCGGTTGATCGCGATCTGCTCAAGCGCGCCAAAATCATTGCCGCCAAGACCGACACCTCGGTCAATGCGCTCTTCAACGCCGAGCTTCGCCATCTGGTCGAAACTTTCGAGGCGGCCGAAGCGACAGGCAACCAGAATTACCGGCGGCTGCTCGACTTTTCGCTTGGGCGACTCGCGGGCGACCAAGCTATGCGCGCGCTGGGAATCGACAGCGAAGAAGACCTCTTCCTGTTGATGGCGCAAGCCCACTTGCCGATGCCGCGATTGCCGGAGGCCGACACGCGCGACATGGTCGATCAGTTGAAATCGCTGGCTGGTTGAGCCGCTCGCGATGGCTGCGAACATTGCGCTGCTGCCCGACGCCGGGCCGCTCATAACGCTGGCCTATGCCGATGCACTCGACCTGCTGTTCAAACCCGGCTGGCCGATTGTGCTGGTCGATATGGTGCTGCACGAAGTGACGCGCAACCAGACGCCGACCAGCGAGAAACTGGCGCAGTGGGCCGCCTCCGGCCAGGTATCGGTGCGCGCAACCCGCAGCTTTCAGCAACACCGGCAAACGCTGGCGGCAAACCCCGCCGCTGCACGCACCGCCAATCTCGGCGAACTGGCGATCCAGGAGACCATGAACGACTTCGCGCTGGACCAGCCGCCACAAACCGGCGTGTTCCTGTTCGAGGATCACAAAATCGCCCGCACCAGCTTTTTGCTGCCGGACAACTGCCGCAAGATCAGCACGCGCGCCTACCTGATGTTTCTGGAGCAGCAAGGCTGGCTTGAGTCCGCGGCGGATATCGAGCGGCGAGCCATCCAGGCCGGGCGCAGCTTTTCGAAGCTGCGGTTCCCGCCCGAATAATCCGTTTCAGGAACTCCCG
>JBAYJH010000247.1:0-7355 GCA_041665185.1 Sterolibacterium sp. | reverse complement strand
CGTCGCCCATTGGGCCGCCAGCATGGTGGCCCCCAGGCGCGGCACTTGACGCAGAAATTCGCGCCGATCTTGCGGATCTTTGTTCATCGTAGTCTCTTCAAGTGTGGGGAACGAGGCGTGGACCCGGTCGGGAAAGCCCCGGGCCCTCCTGTCATCTCAATAGAAGCGATAGGACACTTCGGCGCGCACGCTGCGCGGCTCGCCATAAAAGCGGCCGAAGTTGTTCAGCCCGTCGTTGGTATACGTGACGGCATACGTCTTGTCCGTGGCATTGCGCACGATCAAGGCATACTGCCAGGCACCGTTGGCGCTGGTGTAATTCGCGTGCAGATTGGCCAGCGTATAACCCGGCAGCGAGGCGATAGCACGGTCGACCGGGGTGCCGAAGCTCTGCATCAGGTCGCTGCGGCCGTTCACGTCGGCGCCCAGGCGCAAGGACCCGTTAGCCAGGGAAAAGTCATACTCGGCTCCCAGCGTCCAGCTGCGGCTCGGCGCGAAAGGCCGCTTCTGTCCCTGATAGCTGCCGACGATGCCGCCCAGGGTGCCGTACTTCTTGTCGTCCAGGAAGCGGGCATTCAGGAAGTTGACGGTGGCGGAGAGGCGCAGCTTCTGGACCGGACGCCACCAGCCTTCGAGATCGACGCCGTCGTGCGTGGCCCGCCCGACGTTGTCGAGACGCACAATGGTGGTATTCAGCAGAGTGCTGAAGACATTCGTGAAGTTCTGCGCGTCCTTGTAGTCATAGTGGTACAGGGCCACGGCGCCGCCCAGTTTGCGATTGGCCGCGTCGGTCTTGGCGCCCAGCTCATAGGCCGTGACGGTTTCCTCCTTGTAGGGCAGGATCGAGCTCAGGCCGCTCAAGGGGAAGCCGCCGAAGAAGCCGCCGGCCTTGAAGCCGTGGGAGAGGGTGGCGTAGGTCATCAAGCCCGGCAGCGGCTTCCAATCGACCGAGAGCTTGCCGGACCAAGGCGCCTGGATCTTGTAGTCCGCCGCCAGCTGGTAATTGGCGTTGGGCGCAACGGCCGCCGCCACCGTGCCGGTAGCCATCGGGAAGCCGAAGCCGCCGTCGCGGTAGGTCTTGCTTTCATCGGTCCAGCGCAGCGCTGCGCCGAGGTTGACCTTGTCCGTCAGGGCGTAGTCGGCCTGTCCGAACACCGACGCGGAGTTGGTGACTTGTTTGTAGGCCACGCGCGCCGCCAGTTCGGCCGCCGACTTGACGCCGTAGGCCGCAAAGCCGGCCACGAAGGAGGGAGCATCCCGGAAGTAGAAGACCCGGTCCTCGGACAATTCGTCGCGCATCACCGAAGCGCCCACTATCCATTGCAGCGGGCCCGGCCGCGTCGATTGCAGACGGAACTCCTGCGAGCCGATCTTGAACTTGGTCATCAAGACGGAGCGAGCGAATTCGCCGGCCACGCCATCGTTCTCGGAGCTCCGGCCGTAATCGAAGCCGCGTGCATGCGTGACGGAAACCAGCTTCATGCCGCCCAGGTCGAAATCGCCGTTCACCGTCAGGGCCTTGCTGCTGATGTCGAAGGCGCCGAAAGGATCGGCCAGGGCGGTACGGCCGGGATCCTGCGTGCCGGGATTGTTGGTTCCCGGCTGATTCCTCAGCACCGTGTTGACATAGCCGCCCCAGGTCAGGCAGGAATTGTTGTCCTGGTAACCGCTCAATACCGCGCTGCAAAGCCCGCTGGGCAGTTTTCTGTAGCCGGTGGCGTTGATAGGCAACACCTGGGACTTGTCCTGGGCCAGTTCGCCGATGAAGGTGAAGCGGGCGCCAGGCGTAATCTGCCAGAGCAGGCTGCCGCGTGCGGCCTGCTTGTCCTGCTTGCCCCAGTCGGTGTTCGAGGGCAGGAGGTGCATGCGGCTCTCCCCGCCCCCGCTGAAGTCGACAGCCAGCCGCCCGGCCAGCTTGCCCGGAACCATGGTGCCGGCGAGAACGCCGCTGGCATGGGTGGTATTCCAGGTGCCCACGGATCCCTTGGCCTCGCCGTTCAATTGGCCGAACTCGGCCAGATTGCTGACGACGCGCACCGCGCCGGCGCTGGTGTTGCGGCCGTAAAGGCCGCTCTGCGGTCCCTTCAGCACTTCGACGCGCGACACGTCGAAGAGGCTGACCTGGCCCAGGGCGCTGCTCACCTGGTACACGTCGTCCTGGAACACCGCGGCGGCGGGGTTGTTGTTGGGGCTGAAATCGGCGAGGCCGACGCCGCGGATCATCCAGGTCGGCTGCCCCTGGTTCAGGCGGAATATCTGCACGCCGGCCATCTGCTCGGCCACTTCGTGCAACTCGGTCACGCCGCGTTCAGCGAGTGCGTCGCCGGTGATGCTGGAGACCGAGATGGGCACGTCGCTGATCTTCTGACTGCGGCGCTGCGCGGTGACCGTGATGGTTTGAATGCTGTCGGCGCTGGCGGAACCGGCCGCCTGCTCCGCCGTCTGGGCATAAGCGCCGCATGTCACGGCGGCCGCCGACAGGCCCGTGAGTGCTAAGCGAAGTCCGATAGGGGTGAAACCGTGACTTGACTTCATAAGTACGAACCTCCTCTGGATAGAATTCGTCGAGTGTGCAGGCTTGCACGGATTTTAACCGCCTACAGAAATTCTACTGGTTGATAAAAGTTTGTCAACAGGTTAAATTTATGCCCCATGCCATCACCGCGGTTGCTGGCGTCGGACGGTCATATAAATCACATCAGGAGATACGCGAATGAACCCAAACCCGCTGGCAGCCGATCTGGGCGGCGACGTCGAAGTACGTTACACGCCGTTCGGCGTCGCGCACATCCGCGCCAAGGACTATCACGGCGCGGGCTATGGTTACGGCTGGGCTCTGGCACGCGACAATCTGTGCGCGGTGGTCGAGCGCATGGTGACGATAGCCGGCGAGCGCTCCCGGACCATGCCCGCAGCCTACACCTACTATGATGTCTTTGCCGGCAGCGATATCAGCAATGTCGATAGCGACGCGGTGTACCGCTATTTGCTGCCGGCGTCGGTCGCGCAACGCACCAAGGAGGGCGCCTCCGCGGAAGTCCGGGCGCTGGTAAGCGGCTATGTACGCGGCTTCAATCATCATGTAAATAGCCAGCCTTTGCCGGGAGAAACCTGTCGCCAGAGCGCCTGGTTCCGTGAGATTTCGGAGGAAGACGTGTGGCGCCGGATCGCGCATTTCCCGATCCTGGAGACCTCGTCGTTATGGCTGCTCGAGATTCTCGCCGCCCAACCGCCCGAAGGAGCAATGGGCGCCTTGGCAACAGCGGCTCCCGACGACACGGCCGCGCGCCTGGCCGAATTTCAAACCTTCCGCGGCGGCTCGAACTCGGCGGCATTCGGCCGCGATATGGTCGAGGGCGGCGTCGGCGGTATCAGTTTTTCCAATCCTCACTATTTCTGGCACGGCACCGAGCGGCTGCATGCCTTTCACATGATCGTGGATGGCCAGCTCAATGTCTTCGGGTCGACCGCCTATGGCTTGCCGTTCCCACTGATGGGCTTCAACGAGCATGCGGGTTGGAGCATCACGCACGCCAACGACAAACGTTCCACCTTGTATGAATTGAAACTGGACCCGGCCGACCCCATGCGTTACCTGATCGGCGACCGCAGCGAAGCCATGCGCCAGGTGGCAGTGGACGTCGAAACACTGGCCGGTCCGGTTCGCCGCGTGTTTTGGGAAACCCGTTATGGCCCCGTCGTCACGGGTCAGCACCTGCCCTGGGATAAGCAGCATGCCTATGCCTTCGCCGATCCGAATCTCGGCAACAACCGCTTTGCCGATCAGTTTCTGGATATCGCGCGGGCACGCAGCGTGCGCGAGATACGCGACTCCCAGCTCAAGTACCAGGGCTCTCCGTGGTCCCACGTCACGGCGGCCGACACCGCCGGCGAGGTCTACTTTTCGAACCTTTCCGTGGTGGCCAACATCACCGATGCCCAGTTGGACCGATGCCTGGTCACCAGCCCGGCGCGGGCATATCTGGAGCTGACCGATGCCACCGTGCTCAACGGATCGGACCCCGCCTCAGCCTGGACTCGCGACCCACGCGAGGTTCAGCCCGGCATCATGCCACCGGCGGACAAGCCGTGGATGATACGCACCGACATGACGTTCAACTCCAACGACAGCCACTGGTTCACTTCGGTTTCGCCGGACAGCCGTCTGGAAGGCTACGCCCGGGTCATCGGCGCCGAACGCGCGCCGCGCGGCGAGCGTACCCGCGTCGCGGCGTTGTATATGCAACAGATCAAGTCGGGAAGCGCCTTGACCGGCTCGCCCGGCGCGACGCCGGCGAAATGGGAGCGGCTGTTTTTCAGTTCGCGCAACCTGACCGCGGAACTGATCCTCGACGATTTGCTGGCGGATTGCAGGGCCAATCCGAAAATCCAGATGACTAAACCCGTCGGAGAAGGCGGCGTTCATCGCCCCGCGGCACACCATGCCCCGCCCGCCGTGGGCATGCCGGACGTTATGGATCTGTCGCCGGCAGGCAAGGCATTGGCGGCATGGGATCGGACGGACACGCTGGTGTCGCGCGGTTCCGCCCTGTTCGCCGAGTTCATCGCCGAGCTTGAGGTTGTGCCGACGGTGGACCTGGTGCTGTTGCCGCGCTACTGGCGCGTGCCGTTTTCGGCAGACGATCCGATCGGCACGCCGCGCGGCTTCCTGCCGACGGAAGAGACGCGGCAAGCCCTGGCGCGCGCGCTGTGGCGTTTCCAGTCGGCCAATGTGCCTATCGATGCACCGTTGGGCGAGGTGCGCAGCGTGACACGCGCCGGACGCCGCCTACCGATCTCGGGATCGTATTTTGGCTACCACCTGACCCGCCCGTCGGACTTCACGCCGGGCAAGGGCGTGACGGAGTTGCGCAACGGCGACGGCTACATGCATATCGTGTGGTTGCAGCCGGGGCGCGTGCGTGGTCGCTTCCTGGTCACCTTCTCGCAATCCACCAATCCGCAGTCGCCGCACTATGCGGATATGACGGAACTGTACTCGCGCGAATCGCTGGCCGACATCGCGTTTTACGATGCGGATATCGCCGCCGCGCAAGTCGGCGAGACGGTGAGGCTCGATAGCAGGGGGAAATGACGGGCATGCCTAATCCGGGATTGATATACGCGCGGCACAATGCCTACGGTGATGCGTGCCATCACGGTGGGGGGACGGACTTCTCAGACGTGCCCTAAGCTGCCCTTCGAACTCCTGAAAAGCTGACGCTTAATATCTGACATAACCACCTGGCAGTGTCGTGCCCACCCGTGTCGCTGAATGGGTTAGGCGTCAATCTCTGGCGGAAATACAGTAAAGAGGGCACCAATTGCTTCCTGCATGACTATGGGATGATCGCGGCGCATTTCAAATTCCTGATGTTTCTTGTTGGAGATGATTTGGTATACCGGGAAACCGGCGCGTGTGAGTCGATAGAATCCAAAGGTCATCGCCTGGTGCTCTCTCTCTTGCTGACTTTCGTCTTTCGGCGCGTCGATGGATCGGTGCGCAGTGTGCTTCTGCCTAAATACCATAAGATCGCGTGTTTTCACTAAACGAGGAGCTACCCCTCGTGCCTTTGCATATGTATGGAACTGGCCCAAGCGATTTAGGTACGCAACCGCCTCGTGATCAAGAGCATTCAGATACTCCGCCTCAGCTGCGGTCGGAAACAATCTTTGTGCAGACTCACATGATTGATCAGCCAAGCCTTGCGCTGGTCGTCCAGAGATGCGTGAGTAGTATGTGTCGAGGCAGTTCACCAGCTCCATGAATCGGGCGTAGTGGTAGTCAAGTCCTTCAAGCATCGTGACAGCGCCAACTGTCTTGATCGACTCGTCTTTTGGAATGCGATAGGTCACCCGCGCCAGCCAAGAGCGAGCGCGAGCAGATAACGGCGTGATGCTACTTAGCCTTTCTTTAGGATGATGGTCAGCGATGTGAAATTCCATAGATTCTGTTTAAAGATTGAAATCACGGGCGGTGCGCTGCTTTATCGCGCAGCGTCCAGTGGATTGATAGGTTGGGCATCATGGCTTCTTCAAGGCACGCAGGCGAGCCAACAGATCATCGAGTTGATAGACCGCCTTAAGAACTTCTTTCGTTAGCTCGATGCCTATGTCTACTTCGGCGGGGCCAATGGAGTTATATGTCTTGGCCTCAATGTGCGCTGCGTCGTTTCCCAGCAGACGGAGGTCGTCGAGCGCAATGAATAGTTCTTTGGGCAAGACGACCGATGATTGCAGAGAGGAAATTCTGTCCTTGAGCGTGTTACCGGTTGCGCTCTTCTCCTCGCATAGCTCCTCAAGGGTTCGCCGAATCATTATCGCGGCGGCTACATGCAGTCCCTCAGCGCGGCAAGTAAGCGCTTCAGTGAATGTCTCAACGATTGGCGCTGGAATTCCTTTAGGGTCGAAGTCAATGCGTTCAGGTGGATAAGTTCGTTGCACTTCGCCCTTATTGTCGTAGATGCAGAAGACATGTACTTGGCACAAAGGGTTGGGACAACGTCTTTGTCCAAGAAATATGTTGGGTGGAACATGAATGTCGCCAACATTTTGTAGCGCTGGAATGAACGTGCCGACATTGCCGCAACCTGGGCAACGCACAGAGACAGCCAATCCGCCGCCGCTAGAAGCGTTATTGAGCTTCACAAGCATGAATACTCTCCTCTGATGCCCAACAGTGTTTACTCCGGCGCAGGGGTCCGTATAACAATTGATATTGATGACACAAAGAGTGGCACTCTATGTACATACTTATCAGTCACTTGGCATCCGGACTGTCAGTATATACCGCCAAAATGCCGAACGTTCGAAAGTGCTGCGCGTGCTTCGGGGCGAGCGGCCAATGTTGACTACTGGATGGCCGCCCATGGCCGAACTGATACTGATCGGCAATACTGCGCCGACATGCTGCATTGCACCGCAGGAGATCAATTACGGATTACGGATACCCGAAATAACCGGGTCGCGATCGACCAGTCGGAGCCGTCGAATGCGCCCGTCGCCACGGCGACAAGGTGGCGGCGGATGTGGCTCCTTTCTACCGATGGCCGCTCAGCCCGCCAGCAGCGAGGCATTGCCGCCCGCCGCCGCCGTGTTAGCGGTAAAGCAGCGCTCGGTGACGAAACGCAGCAGATAGTGGGGGCCGGCGGCCTTGGGCCCGGTGCCGGAGCCGCCTTCGCCGCCGAAAGGCTGTACGCCGACCATGGCGCCGATCATGTTGCGATTGACATAGACGTTGCCGACGAGGATGTCGCGGGCGATGTCGATGCGGCGTTTGGTGTCGGTGTCGAGCACGGGAGTTCCTGAAACGGATTATTCGGGCGGGAACCGCAGCTTCGAAAAGCTGCGCCCGG
>JBAYJH010000246.1:0-7378 GCA_041665185.1 Sterolibacterium sp. | reverse complement strand
GTCGAGGCCGTCGCCCAGCATAATTCCAGCGTGGTCGCGGTGCTCTTCGAGCCAATACAGGGCGAGGGCGGCATCCGCCTGGCTCATGACGAATATATCAAAGGTCTGCGCCGGATTTGCGATGCCAAGGGCTGGCTATTGATGGTGGACGAGGTGCAATGCGGTACCGGGCGAACCGGCCGCTGGTTTGCGCACCAGCATGCCGGCGTCATTCCGGACGTGATGACTCTGGCCAAGGGCCTGGCATCGGGCGTGCCGATCGGCGCCTGTCTGGCCGCG
This sequence comes from Sterolibacterium sp., assembly GCA_041665185.1. Taxonomy (GTDB): domain Bacteria; phylum Pseudomonadota; class Gammaproteobacteria; order Burkholderiales; family Rhodocyclaceae; genus JACRAR01. Next base: position 7,099 of record JBAYJH010000246.1, on the reverse strand, counting down.
GGGAAAGCCGCCGGTGTATTCAAGCTGGGCAGTCATGGATCGACCTTCGGCGGCAATCCCTTTGCCTGCGTCGCGGCGCTGACGACGCTGGCCGTGATTGAGCAGGATGGTCTGATGGAAAACGCCCTGCGGCTCGGTGACAGGATCCGCAGCCGGCTCAGCGTCGCGCTGGCGGGAATTGACGCCGTCGTCGAGATCCGCGGCGACGGCCTGTTGATAGGAATCGAACTCGATCGTCCATGCGGCGAACTGGTTCAGCTCGCGCTCGATGCCGGCCTGCTCATCAATGTAACCGTGGACAAGGTAGTGCGTTTGCTGCCGCCGATGATTCTCAACCAGGCCGAGGCGGACGAACTGGTGACCAAACTCGCGCAGCTGATACGCGAGTTCCTGGGAGGCTGAAGATGGGTGCACCCAGGCATTTCCTTCAGTTCAACGATTTTAGCCGCGACGAGTTCGACTACCTGTTCGAACGTACCCGCCAGATCAAGAAGCAGTTCAAGTCCTATCAGCAGTACTGGCCGCTCACTGATCGGACCTTGGTGATGATCTTCGAGAAAGCCAGCACGCGGACCCGTCTGAGCTTCGAGGCCGGCATGCAGCAGCTCGGCGGCTCGGCGATCTACCTGAATACACGGGATTCGCAACTCGGCCGCGGCGAACCGGTGGAGGATGCGGCCCAGGTGATTTCGCGCATGAGCGACATCGTCATGATCCGTACTTTCGATCAGGAAATCATCGAGCGTTTTGCCCGCAACTCGCGCGTGCCGGTGATCAATGGCTTGACCAACGAATACCATCCCTGCCAGATACTGGCGGATATCTACACGTTCATCGAACAGCGCGGTTCGATCGCGGGCAAGACCGTGGCCTGGATCGGCGACTCGAACAATGTCTGCAATACGTGGCTACAGGCCGCTGAAATCTTCGGTTTCAACGTGCATGTCTCCACCCCGCCCGGCTACGAGGTCGAGCCTGAACGCGCTGGCCTTTACGGCACCGACCACTACGAGGAATTCGCTGATCCGATGGAGGCCGTGAAGGGCGCCGATCTCGTGACCACCGACGTATGGACCAGCATGGGTTTCGAGGCCGAGAACGAAGAGCGCTTGCGCGACTTCGAAGACTGGCAGGTTGACGGCGAAATGATGCGGGCGGCCAGCCACGACGCGTTGTTCATGCACTGCCTGCCTGCGCATCGCGGCGAGGAAGTCGCCGCCGAAGTCATCGACGGTCCGCACAGCGTGGTCTGGGATGAAGCCGAGAACAGGTTGCATGCGCAGAAGGCGCTGCTGGAATTCCTGGTGCTGGGTCGTGTGAATCCTTGATTTCCTGGTGGCATGAAATTGCATGAGCGACATCCAGCGGTTTCGGCAAGCGGAGCAAGGATAGCGGCAATGTTCGGATTTAGCGAAGAGCAGGTTTCCGAATTTTTCGTCACCTATGGCGTTGCCGCGTTCATCCTCTTCATGTTGTTCATTGTCGGCGAACTTGCCTATAAGTCCAAGGCCGGCAAGACTGGAACTCTGATACTGTTTTTTGTTCTGGCTTTTGGCATGTTCGGCTTCGTCGCCAAATCCATCATCCAGAAGTTATGGGGAATTTGACTATGTCGCAGTTCGATAACGTTTCCGTCTGCAAGAAGGCCAATATTTACTTCGATGGCAAGTGTGTGAGCCACAGCGTGCAGTTTGCCGACGGCAGCAAGAAGACCCTGGGAGTGATTTTCCCGTCAACGCTCACCTTCAATACCGGGGCGCCCGAAGTGATGGAACTGAACGCGGGCAGGTGCCGCGTCCGCCTCAACGGTGTCAGTGGCGTGGCGGGTGAATGGAAGACCTATGGCGGCGGCGAATCCTTCAGCGTGCCGGGCAATTCCAGTTTCGATATCGAAACCCTGGAAATGCTGGATTACGTCTGCCATTTTGTGCCAGCGTAAACGAGTGGAGGGATTTATGCCATCTTTCGATATTGTTTCCGAAGTGAATCAGGTCGAATTGCGCAATGCCGTCGACCAGACCAACAAGGAAGTCGCCAATCGCTTCGACTTCAAGGGCTCGGACGCCCGCGTCGAAGTGGCGGAAAAGTTGTTGACGCTCTTCGCCGACGACGATTTCAAACTCGACCAGGTCTTCGATATTCTCACGGCCAAGTTCGCCAAGCGCGGCGTCGATGTGCGCTGTTTGGACCGGCAGGAATCCCAGAAAGTCGGCGGCAACAAGGTCAAGCAGGAAATCAAGCTCAAGGTCGGAGTCGAGGGGGAACTGGCGAAGAAGATCGTCCGGCACATCAAGGACAGCAAGCTCAAGGTCCAGGCCAGCATCCAGGGCGACACGGTGCGCGTTTCCGGCGCCAAGCGCGATTCTCTTCAGGAGACGATAGCGCTGGTCAAGAAGACGATCACCGAGGTGCCGTTGCAGTTCAACAATTTCCGCGACTGATTCAGCCGGAGGGGTGAGGGAGTGTCGATGCCTCCAACAGCACCCTGGTTAAGGCTATGCTTCGCCTCAAGTGCGAGTACCGCGTCGCGGAGCTCGATCGTGACCGAACCGGTGTTGCCGGGCCTGGCGACTCAGGCATTGACCCCGGCAGCCGTGCTGGTGCCGCTGATTGTCCGCGAGACCGGCCTGACCGTTCTGCTGACGCAACGAACCGCCCATTTGCGCGACCACGCCGGCCAGATCGCCTTCCCCGGCGGGCGCTGCGAGGAACAGGACGCCTCCCCGGTGGAAACGGCCTTGCGCGAGGCGCGGGAAGAAGTCGGCCTGGAGCGGAGCCAGGTCGAGGTGCTCGGCCTGCTGCCTGAATACCGCACCGGCACGGGTTTTTCCATCATTCCGGTGGTCGGGCTGGTGCATCCGCCGCTGAATCTCAAACTCGATGATTTCGAAGTTGCCGAAGCTTTTGAGACGCCGCTCGACTTTCTGCTCGATCCCGTCAATCACCAGCGACACAGTATCGAGTATGAAGGGAGCCAGCGCGAGTATTACGCCATGCCATGGGAGGGATATTACATCTGGGGCGCCACGGCGGGCATGTTGGTGAGCTTGCAGCGATTCCTGACGGCCGAAGACTGAAGGCCATGGCTATGGCATCTTGATGAACGTACAATAGTCGCCATTCCCGATGTCCTCCCTTCCTGCCGCATGACCCTGTTTTGTATTGTTATCGCCTTGATACTTGAGCAGGTCCAGCCGCTTGCGCAACAGCGCTTTGTGCTGGCGCCGCTGGCGCGCTACGCGCAGCTGCTGGAGGAGCGTTTCAACGACGGGCAGCCCGGACACGGCAAGATCGCCTGGCTGGTGGCGATAGTGCCTCCCGTGGTGCTGGTATTGCTGCTACAGATCCTGCTGGCGTGGCTGCAACCGCTGCTGGCGCTGGTCCTCGGCGTTGCCGTGCTCTACATGACGATGGGGTTTCGCCAGTTCAGCCACCATTTCACCGACATTCACCTGGCGCTGCGCATGGGGGAATTGGAGCGAGCACGGACCCTGCTCGGCGAATGGCGCGGCCGCTCGGGCGAGCGCCTGTCGTCGCAGGAGGTGGCACGACTGGCGATCGAACAGGCGTTGGTGGCCTCGCATCGACACGTGTTCGCCCCGCTGTTCGGTTTCGTCCTATTCGGCCCCGCCGGCGCGCTGCTTTATCGGTTGGCGCTGTTTCTTGGGACGCGCTGGGGCCAGCCAGAGTTCGGCGCGTTTGGTGAATTTTCCAGACGCGCGTTGGCCGCTCTCGACTGGCTGCCCTTGCGCGTTTCTGCCGCGTCCTTTGCCGTCGTCGGGGATTTCGAGGACGCCGTGTACTGCTGGCGGACCCAGGCCGCGCTGTGGCCCGCCGCCACCGGCGTTCTACTGGCCAGTGGGGCCGGTGCCCTGGGCGTGCGTCTCGGTCTGCCGGTGAATGACGCGAGCGGGATCACCGATCGTCCGGAGCTGGGTCTCGGCGAGGAAGCTGATGTCGATTTGATGCAAAGCACGATAGGACTCGTATGGCGCACCCTGGTGCTGTGCCTGCTGCTGTTGGCACTGTTCTGGGTGGCGAGTTGGGTAGGTTGAACCTCTTACTAGGATTGGAGAAACGTAAATGACGGACAAACGCGACGTAGTGATCGTGAGCGGCGTACGCGCGCCCATCGGCAGCTTCGGCGGCACGCTCAAGGACTTTTCCTCATCGGCGCTCGGCGCCCGCGTGGTCAAGGAAGCGATTTCCCGATCCAGGCTGGACCCGGCGCAGATCGGGCAATTGGTGTGCGGCAACGTCATCCATGGCGAAGCCCGCGATATGTATGTGTCGCGCGCGATCGCCATCGATGCCGGGATGGCCAAGGAGTCGTGTGCGCTGACCCTGAACCGCCTGTGCGGTTCCGGCCTACAAGCCATCGTCAGCGCGGTCAACGCCATCCAGCTCGGCGACACAGACGCCGCGATTGGTTGCGGCGTGGAAACCATGAGCCGCGCCGGCTACATGATGCCGGCGGCCCGCTTTGGCGCACGCATGGGCGATACCAAAGTGATCGACATGATGGTCGGCGCGTTGACCGACCCCTTCAGTCCAAACCACATGGGCATCACCGCCGAGAATATCGCCGAGCAATTCAAGATCAGCCGGGAGGATCAGGACGCCTTTTCGCTGGAAAGCCAGAAACGCGCCGTGGCGGCGATTGCCGCAGGGCATTTCAAGTCGCAGATCGTGCCGATCGAAATTCAGAGCCGCAAGGGCACGGTGCTGTTCGATACCGACGAGTACCCGAAAGCCGATGCCTCGCTGGAAAGTCTTGGCAAACTCAAGCCGGCCTTCAAAAAGGACGGCACGGTGACCGCCGGCAATGCCTCCGGCATCAACGACGGCGCCGCCGCGGTGGTGCTGATGGAAGCCGGGGCCGCCGCCAGGGCCGGCCTCAAACCGCTGGCGCGTCTCGTCTCCTATGCGGTGGCGGGTGTCGATCCCAGCATCATGGGCACTGGCCCGATCCCGGCCGTGCGCCTGGCGCTCAAGCGTGCCGGCCTGTCGTTGAAAGATATCGATGTGATCGAATCGAACGAAGCGTTCGCAGTCCAGTCGCTGTGCGTATCCAGGGAACTCGGTTTCGATCCGGCCAAGGTCAACGTCAATGGCGGTGCGGTCGCGCTGGGCCATCCGCTGGGCGCCACCGGGGCCATTCTTACAGTCAAGTGCCTCTATGAACTGGAGCGTATCGGCAAGCGTTACGGCCTGGTGACCATGTGCATCGGCGGCGGCCAGGGCATCGCCGGCATCTTCGAACGCCTTTAAACCATGGGTCTCGACCGTGTACCTCCTGGCAAGGATTTGCCGAACGATTTCAACGTCGTCATCGAAATCCCCATGCATGCCGAACCGATCAAGTACGAGGTCGACAAGGAATCGGGCGCCATCTTCGTCGATCGCTTCATGTCGACCGCCATGCACTACCCTTGCAACTACGGCTATATCCCGCACACCATTGCCGGTGACGGCGATCCGGTCGATGTCCTGGTGATGTCGCAGTTCGCGCTGCCACCCGGCGTGGTGGTGCGCTGCCGACCAATCGGCATGTTGAAGATGATCGACGAGGCGGGTGACGACGCCAAGCTGTTGGCGGTGCCGGTGGACAAGCTGACGACGATGTATCGAAGCATCGTCAGCCCGCGCGACCTGCCGCAGATCGTCCTCGATCAGATCGCCCATTTCTTTCAGCATTACAAGGATCTGGAACCGGGAAAGTTCGTCAAGGTGGCGGGCTGGGTCGGCATCGAGGAGGCCAAGCAGGAGATCATGGCTGGAGTCAAGGCATATAACGACGCCGGGGAGAAGCCGGCGTTCTAGGCGGCATGGAGTTTGACAAGAACATGAGCTCGCTACGCATCGCAATCGCGCAGATTAACTGCCTGGTCGGTGACCTCGCCGGCAACGCGCGCCGCATCCTCGACGCGGCGGTACGCGCCCACGGTTTGGGCGCGGATGTCCTGGTGACGCCGGAACTGGCGCTGTGCGGTTATCCTCCCGAGGATCTGCTGCTGCGCCCGGATTTCCATCGAGCGGTTGCCCGCGAACTGGCTCGGCTCGCCGACGCGGCGGCGTCTCGCGCGCCGGGAATGGCCCTGTTAGTCGGCCATCCCGAGGAGAACGTCGAGGGGCGCTTCAATGCGGCTTCGCTGTTGCGCGATGGACGCATCGAGACGACCTATCGCAAGTGTCTGCTGCCCAACAGCGAGGTTTTCGACGAGGAGCGCTATTTCGATGCCGGCACCTTGCCGTGCGTGATCACCATAAAGGGCGTGCGCTGCGGTGTGAATATCTGTGAAGATGTCTGGGAGGCCGGCGCCCCGGAGGCTGCCCGTCATGCCGGCGCCGAGTTGCTGCTGGCGCTCAACGCCTCGCCTTACCATCTCAACAAGCAGGCGCAACGCTACGAGGTGCTGCGTGCGCGCACTGCCGCCACCGGCATGCCGGCAATCTACGTCAACCTGGTTGGCGGCCAGGATGAACTGGTGTTTGACGGAGCCTCTTTCGCCATCGACGGCATGGGCCGCCTGACCCACCAACTGCCGTGGTTCGAGGAAGCGCTGGAGATTGCCGACTATGCCGATGGCCGTTTGTTGCCCGGGCACATTGAGGCAAGCCTGCCGATCGAGGCGGAAGCCTATGCCGCGTTGAAGCTGGGGGTGCGTGACTACCTCGGCAAGAACGGCTTTCCCGGGGCGATTATCGGCCTGTCGGGCGGCGTCGATTCGGCCCTGACCCTGGCGATTGCAGTGGATGCCCTGGGTGCCGACAAGGTTCGAGCAGTGATGCTGCCGTCGCCCTACACGGCGCAGATGAGCCTCGACGACTCGCGCGAAATCGCCAGGAATCTCGAGGTGCGCTATGAGGAGATTTCGATTGCACCGGCGATGGAGCGTTTCGCTGAAATGCTGGCACCGGCGTTCGCCGGCACGTCCGGCGGCGCCGGCGACACCACCGAGGAAAATCTCCAGGCACGTATCCGCGGCATGATCCTGATGGCGCTTTCCAACAGGACTGGCGCCATCGTCCTGACCACCGGCAACAAGAGCGAGATGGCGGTCGGTTATGCCACGCTCTACGGCGACATGGCCGGCGG
>JBAYJH010000245.1:0-7406 GCA_041665185.1 Sterolibacterium sp. | reverse complement strand
CTGATGGAGGACCTGCTCAGGAAAACACCACGCGCTGTTTCGCTGAGCATCCATGACGGCACCGAGCCGAGCGCCGAGAACCTCTTCTACCAGAGCGGCGACGAAACCGGCGAGGTGTCGGCGAAATTCGTACACCGCGAAGCCAAGGTCGTCGGGGGGCGAACCTGGACGCTGACCTATGCCAGCCTTCCGGATCTCGAAGCACGCGGCGCCACCGGACGATCGACGCCGGTATTGGCCGGCGGCCTGCTTGCCAGCCTGCTGCTGTTCGGCATGGTATGGTCTCTCGCCACCACGCGCGCCCGCGCGTTGCGTTTGGCCGGTGCCATGACGAGTTCGCTGCGCGAAAGCGAGCAAAGCCTCGCCATCACCCTGCACTCCATCGGCGACGCGGTCATCGCCACCGACCCGGAGGGCCGGGTAACGCGGATGAATTCGGCGGCCGAGCGCCTATCCGGGTGGTCCCTGGCCGAGGCGCGCAACCGTCCGCTCGCCGAGATTTTCCACATCGTCAATGCCGACACTCGCGAGGCGATAGCCGACCCGGTTCACCTGGTCATCACCCGCGGTCAGGAGGTCGGCCTCGCCAATCACACACTGCTGCTGTCGCGCGACGGTCGGGAATACCAGATCTCCGAAAGCGCGGCGCCGATCCGCAATCCGGCCGGCGAGATCGTCGGTGCGGTGCTGGTATTCAGCGATATCACCGAGAAATACCGTATCGAAGCGGCGTTGCGGGAGAGCCGCAAACAGTACCTGAATCTGGTGGAAGGAACACCGGATCTGGTGACCAAAGTGGATATGAAAGGGCGCTTCGTCTTTGTAAACTCCTCCTCCATGGAATTCTTCGGCCTGCCGCCAGACCAGTGTATCGGCCGTCCGGCATTCGATTTTGTTGCCCCCGAGGATCACGCGGCGACCGTCGCCGCCTTTGATCGCTGGCTGGCAAGCGGCGAGGAAATCTCCAAGTTCGAGAATCGCCAGGTCGGCGTCGATGGCCGGGTGCATACCCTGGCTTGGGTGATTCGTGCCGAGCGCGATGACGCCGGCACGCTGACCGGATTTGCCAGTACCGGCCGGGACGTCAGCGAGCGCAAGCGGACGGAAGAAGCGCTGCGCATCGCCGCGGCGGCCTTTGAATCCCAGGAAGGCATGTCCATCACCAACGCCGAGGGGGTGATTCTCCGGATCAATAAGGCCTTCACCGAGATTACCGGCTACGCCGAAGATGAGGTCCTGGGCAAGAACCCGCGCCTGCTCAAGTCCAATCGCCAGGATCCGGCTTTCTACACGGCAATGTGGAACAGCCTCAAGCAAAGCGGCGCGTGGCAGGGCGAAATCTGGAATCGGCGCAAGAACGGCGAGGTGTATCCGGAATGGCTGTCGATCACCGCCGTGAAAGACGGCGCGGGAGCGGTGACTCACTACGTCGGCAGCTTTACCGACATCACCTCGCGCAAGCTGGCGCAAGACGAGATCATGCATCTGGCCTTCTATGATCCCCTGACGCGGCTGCCCAATCGCCGCTTGCTGCTCGACCGGCTGAAACAGGCACTGGCGTCCAGCACCCGCAACAAGCGCTATGGTTCGCTGCTGTTCATCGACCTGGACAACTTCAAGACCCTCAACGACACACTGGGCCACGACATCGGCGATCTGCTGCTGCAACAGGTCGGCGAGCGCCTGACCACCTGCGTCCGGGAGGGCGACACCGTGGCCCGGCTCGGCGGCGACGAATTCGTGGTGATGCTGGAGGACCTGAGCGAGAATATCCAGGAATCCGCCACCCAGACAGAAACCGTCGGAGAAAAGATCCTCGCCACCCTCAACAATCCTTATCAACTTGCCAGTTACCTGCATCACAGCACGCCCAGTATCGGGGTGACCTTGTTCGCCGACCATCAGGAAAGCCTCGACGAGCTCCTGAAGCGCGCCGACCTAGCGATGTACCAGGCCAAGGCTGCCGGCCGCAACACCCTGCGCTTCTTCGATCCGGGAATGCAGTCCATCGTCACGGCGCGCGCCGCACTCGAGGCCGACCTGCGCGAGGCGGTCTTGAAATCCCAGTTCGTTCTGTACTACCAGGCCCAGGTGGTCGGCGAGGGATGCAAAACGGGTGCCGAGGCGCTGGTGCGATGGCTGCATCCGCAACGCGGCATGGTGTCGCCTGCGGAATTCATTCCCCTGGCCGAGGATACCGGCCTGATCCTGCCGCTGGGTCAATGGGTGCTGCAAACCGCTTGCGACCAGTTGGCGCTATGGGCGACGCGGCCGGAGATGGCCCACCTGACGATCGCCGTGAATATCAGCGCCAGGCAGTTTCGCCGCAAGGATTTCGTCGACCAGGTGACGGCGGTACTTGACCAGAGCGGCGCCAATCCGCAACGTCTCAAACTGGAACTGACCGAGAGCCTGCTGGTCCACGATGTGGAGGACGTCATCGCCAAGATGGCGGCGTTGAAAGTCAAGGGTGTCGGCTTTTCACTCGACGATTTCGGCACCGGCTATTCGTCGCTCTCCTACCTGAAGCGGCTGCCGCTGGATCAATTGAAGATCGACCAGGGTTTCGTCCGGGACATCCTCACCGATCCCAACGATGCCGCCATCGCCATGATGGTCGTTGCCCTGGCCGAAAGCCTGGGCCTGGCGGTCATCGCCGAAGGGGTCGAAAACGAGGCGCAGCGGGACTTTCTCGCCCGCAACGGCTGCCATTCCTACCAGGGCTACTTGTTCAGTCGCCCGCTCCCGGTGAGCGAATTCGAGGAATACGTGAAGCGCATCGCCTTGCCGTAGGACACGGCGAGTCGCCTCATCTGACCACCCAAATGACCGTGCGGGTACCGTCGCAACCCCCACTCAGGCCGCTGGCGATCCACACATCGCTCCGCGATCGTATGGATGGCTTCGAGCCTCCGGTTTTTGCTCAAAGCTCCAGATTGGGAAGGTAGACGATGCGTCCGAGCATCTTTGCCTTCTCGAAATACTTTCGGTCGGCCGTCACCAGCAGGGCTCCCGGAGTATGCAGGGCAAGCGCGTGATACAACGTGTCGAAAAGGTGATGCCCCAGGTCAATCGCCAGTTGGCACGCTGTCTTGTACAGCGCAGGATCGTCGGCCTGTTCGAATTCCACCGCCATCAGGTCGGCGAGGTCGGCCAATGCATCCCGTGGTTTCTCGCGCGCCAGCACGGCACCCATCTCGGCGACGAAATGAGGCGGCTGTAACATTCGCACGCGGCCGTCGTCTATCCCCGCGAGTATTTCCAGCGCACGCTGCGTATGTTGCTCCTCGCGACGGAATTGAAGAAACCACTTGGCGGCGACGCTGGCGTCCACCACTAGTGCCCGCCTTTGCTTCTGGGGTACCAAGATCACGGCCGGCCATGCTCCCGGGCCTTGCGGAATGCCGCCGCGGTAACCGTGGGCGCCGTTTCGCGCCGCGCCAGAATGCGGCCGATCGCGATATGGCTGCGCTTCTTCCTCTTGGCTCGTTCCACCGCCTCCAGCATCAGATCGGCGATGATGGCACTCTTGTTCTGGCCCGCGAACGCGGCATTGAAGCTTTCCTTGACATCGTCGGGCACGCTGAAATTGACCGTGGACATGGCAACACCTCGTTTGTTGAAGATTTCAACAAAGTATAGGCGGATGCCGAAACGGGGGCAAGGGCTTGGGCAGTGAATCGCAGGCGATTGCAGCTTGCAATCCGCGGACTACGGCGTCATGATTCGCGGCGAATCCTCAGAACCGGGGGCAGCAATTCCCCGAGCGTACCGACGGGCCTGGCTTAGCTCGCGGCGAATCCCGACTTCTTCGCCGTCGTCACCAAGTCGGCTCGATTTACCAGCAGTCCGAATAGCAAACGGGAGAGAGGTCGGGCATGGACACGAGCAAAATCAGGTCGGCAGTGTTGGACACGATGAGGTCGATCGCGCCGGAGATTGATATCGGCCGGTTGAGATCCGATCAACCGTTGACCCGTCAGGTCGATCTCGACTCCATGGACTGGCTCAACCTGATCATGGGACTTCGTGATGCATTGCAAGCCGATCTTGCGGAAAGTGACGTTGATCGATTCGTAACGCTGGATGAGTTGGTGGCCCGTATTTCCGCAACACGCCGCGAGCATGGCAGCCCTTCGCCACAGGCGGTGTCCGCGGGTCCAGACGAATCGACGCATAACTACCGTCTGGCAGACGGCAGGCAAGTCACTGTGCGCCCGATCCGCGCAGAAGATGCCCCACTCGAAGCGGACTTTGTTCAGCACTTGTCAAGCGAGTCGCGCTATTACCGGTTCATGGTCACGGTGAATGAACTTCCGCAAGCCAAGTTGAAATATCTGACCGAGGTGGATCAGGATCATCACGTGGCGCTGGTCGCAACGGAAATGCGCGGAGAGCAAGAGGTCGAGGTAGGCGTCGCGCGCTACGTCGTTGGCGCGGACAGCGCACGATGCGAGTTTGCCATAGCGGTGGACGATGCCTGGCAGGGCTCGGGGCTGTCCGGCATTCTGATGGCATCCCTGATCCGCCATGCGAAGACATGTGGACTGACTGAGATGGAGGGCTTTATCATGTCGGCCAATCACAAGATGCTCAAGTTCGCACGGCAAATGGGATTCCATTCGCAGCGCGATGCGGATGACCGAACCACAATTCACGTCCTGCGCACGCTTTGAATTGCGGCGATCACCAAACCCTGGCGCGCCAGGGTCTCACCGGAGCCTATCTGCTGACCGAATCCTGGCAGTAAGGTGTCGTTCCGACTACCGACTATACCTACTCCACCGCACTGGCAAGTTTCTCAAACCACGCCAGCTTGGCGCGCAGCTTTACCACTTCGCCGACGATGATTAGCGTCGGCGCCTTCAGGCGCGCCGCTGCGGCGAGATCCGGCAGCGTCGCCAGCGTGCCGCTGACGGTGCGCTGGTTGGCGGTGGTGCCGTGCTGGACGATGGCGGCTGGCCAGTCCTCGGGCAAGCCGTGGGCGATCAACTCGCGGCAGAGTATCGGCAGCCCATGCAGCCCCATGTAGATCACCACGGTCTGGCGCGGTCGCGCCAATCCGGCCCAATCCAGCGCCATGCTGCCGTCCTTGAGGTGGCCGGTGACGAAAACGCAGGCCTGGGAATAGTTGCGGTGCGTCAGCGGAATGCCGCCGTAGGCCGCCACACCGGCGGCGGCCGTGACGCCGGGCACGATCTCGAACGGCACGCCATGCTGCGCCAGGATTTCGACTTCCTCGCCGCCGCGGCCGAAGATGAACGGATCGCCGCCCTTGAGCCGCACCACCACCTTGCCGCGCTGGGCCAGCTCCACCAGCAGCAGGTTGAGATGTTCCTGTGGCAACGCGTGGTTGCCGCGCTCCTTGCCGGCATAGATGCGCTCCGCGTCGGCCGGCGCGAGGTCGAGAATGGCGGTGGCGACCAAGTGGTCATAGACGACCACCTCGGCCTGTGACAGCAGGTCCGCGGCGCGCAGGGTCAGCAGTTCAGGGTCGCCCGGACCCGCGCCGACCAGGTACACCGTGCCCGCCTGGGCCGGGCGGCGGCGCAGGGAGGTATCGGCAAACATCGAGGTGCGGTCCATCGCGTACTCTTAGCGTGAAATACGGTTGCGAAGTGCCCCCTTACCCGCGAGCGCAGCGAGCCATTTGTAGCCCCCGCCTGGGCGGGGGTTGGGGGTGGGGACGTGGCCCAAGGCCACTTCCTTCGGGGCGTAAATCCTGTGTATGAACGATTTCATGGCACGGTGGTGGTCTGACGACGATGCGAGTTAGTCGCTTGCGGCCTCAAAGACTGGCCGTGTTGTCGACAGGTGCCATCGTGCCGGTCCGCACGCCGCCGACGAACTGCACGAAGCGCGCGACCCAGTCGCACGCCGGAGTGCTGCGCAGATGGGCGTAAGAGGCCAGCAGGTTCCTGTGAATGATGCCGTCGTGCTGGCCGTCGGTGCCAAAGCCGCGCTGCATGCGATAGGCGTAGGCGGTTTGCGGCGAAAGGTTTTCGACGCTGGAATAGTGAAATTCATGCGCCGCAATCGCCGTAGCGCCCGGCTGTCTGGCGCAGCCATGATTCAACCACGGATGTTCTGCGCTCGGCAGCAACTTCACGTAGCCGCGCCCGACGGGCTTGTCGTGCATCACCACATCGGCATCGAGCACGCCGACCATCGGCCGCGTTTGTCCCTGCCAGGTGAGGCTGCGCGCCAGGTACATCAGGCCGCCGCATTCGGCATAGGCCGGCAGGCCGGCTTCGATGGCGGCGCGGATATCCTCGCGCAGCGTGGAATTGGCGGCGAGGGCATCGGCAAAGCATTCGGGAAAACCGCCGCCGATGAACAGGCCGTCCGCTTGGGGCAGGTGCGGATCCCTCAGCGTGTCGAAGGGGATCAATTGGGCGCCCGCCGCGGCAAACGCATCGAGGTCGTCGGCATAGTAGAAGCCGAAGGCGGCATCGCGGGCGATGGCGATGCGCAGCGGAGCCGAGCCCGCGCCCGAACTCTTGCCGCGCACCGGCAGCGGCTGAGGCCAAGCCGCCTGGGTCGCGGTGAGATCGAGCAGCCGGCCGAGGTCGACCTGGGCCGCCACCCGGTCGGCGATTGCGGCGATGCGTTGTGCGGCGCCACTGGCCTCGTTGGCGGGCATCAGGCCAAGGTGGCGTTCGGTCAGTTGCAGGCTGGGGTCGTCGTGTACCGCGCCGATGACCGGCACCTCGGTGTAGTGTTCGATCACCGCGCGCAGCTTGGCCTCGTGGCGCGAGCCGCCGAGCCGGTTGAGGATCACCCCGGCGATATCGAGATCGCGGTCGAAGGCCTGGTAGCCGAGTATCAGCGGCGCGATGCCGCGCGTCATGCCGCGTGCGTCGAGCACCAGGATCACCGGCAGGCCCAGCAGGCGGGCCAGGGCGGCGTTGCTGTTGCTGCCTTGCAGATCCAGCCCGTCGTAGAGGCCCTTGTTGCCTTCGACCAGGCACACCTCCGCGGCATGCGCATGCCGGGCGAACTGCGCCTTGATTTCCTCATGCGACGAGATATAGAAATCCAGATTGCGGCAGGGCCGCCCCGACGCCAGGCCGAGCCACAGCGGGTCGATATAGTCGGGGCCTTTCTTGAACGACTGCACGCCGAGGCCGCGCGCCTTCAACGCGGCAGCCAGGCCGAGGCTGATAGTGGTTTTGCCGGACGACTTGTGCGCCGCCGAAATCAGGAAGCGGTGCATCGCCTACTTGCTGTGGTGCGGGTCGAGCGTTACGTTGTCGAGCTTTTCCGGCAACAGGCGCAACACTTTCAACGCAACGATCACGATCAGCGCGGCGATGGCGAAGCCGCCGAGGCCCAGCAGCGTCTCCACCAGGCTCGGCGCGTAGTTGTGGATCTCGCCATCGAAGAAACTCGATCGGGCCGCGTAG
>JBAYJH010000244.1:0-7524 GCA_041665185.1 Sterolibacterium sp. | reverse complement strand
CTTCGCTGATCCCCGACGCCGCACGCGCTTCGGCGCTGATGCGGCCATGAGTGGTGCTGGCCGGATGGGTGATGGTGGTCTTGGTGTCGCCCAGGTTGGCGGTGATGGAAAGTAGCTTGCAGTGGTCGACGACGCGCCACGCCGCCTCGCGCCCACCGGCCACCTCGAACGACAGGATAGCGCCGCCGCCGGCCTGTTGGCGCAAGGCCAGCGCATGCTGCGGATGCGATGCCAAGCCCGGATAGAACACCCGCGCCACGCGCGGCTGGGCCTCCAGCCAGTTCGCCAGTGCCAACGCGTTGGCCGACTGCGCCTGCATGCGGATGCTGAGCGTTTCCAGACCCTTGAGAATCACCCAGGCGTTGAAGGGCGACAGCGTCGGTCCGGCGGTACGCAGGAACTTGAACACTTCGTCGGTCAGCGCCGAGTTGGCGCACACCGCTCCGCCGAGCACGCGGCCCTGGCCGTCGAGATATTTGGTGGCGGAATGGATCACCAGATCGGCGCCAAGTTCCAGCGGGCGCTGCAAGGCCGGCGTGCAGAAACAATTGTCCACCGCCAGCAAGGCGCCCGCGGCATGCGCCACCTGCGCCAAGGCGGAAATGTCCAGCACTTCGGTGAGCGGGTTGGACGGCGTCTCGATGAATACCAGCCGGGTATTCGGCTTGCTTGCGGCACGGAAGGCCGCCGGATCGCCGCCGGCAACGAAGCTGGTATCGATGCCGAACTTGGGCAGGATATTGCCCAGCAGTTGCTGGGTCGCGCCGAAAATGCTCTGCGAAGCCACGATATGGTCGCCGCCTTTGAGCAAGGCCATGATCATGGCGAGTATCGCCGCCATGCCGGAGGCGGTGGCGATGCAGCCCTGGGCGCCTTCCAGTGCCGCCAGGCGTTCCTGGAACATGGTCACCGTCGGGTTGGTAAAGCGGGCATACACGTTGCCGGGTTCCGCTCCGGAAAAGCGCGCTGCGGCTTGCGCGGCGCTGTCGAAGACGAAGCTGGAGGTCAGATAGAGCGCCTCCGAATGTTCGTTGAACTGGCTGCGCTGCTGGCCGGCGCGAACCGCCAGGGTATCGAATGCGTATTCGTCGTTCATGTTCTCACGCCGAAGCCATCCTCATTCGGCGGTCACCAGATTGAGATCGAGTTGGGTGCCGTCGCCTTCCTCGTCGACAGGCTTGCCAGGGCTTCCGCGCGTGGATTCGACACTGGAAAGGTACTCCGTGGTGACATCGCCGGTGATGTAGTTGCCATCGAAACACGAGGCCTCGAAGTTGCTGATGGCCGGGTTGACGGCGCGCAACGCCGCCTTGAGGTCGTGGAGATCCTGGTAGATCAGCGCGTCGGCGCCGATCTCGCGGCGAATTTCCTCGTCGCTACGATCGCTGGCGATCAGTTCGCCGCGCGTCGGCATGTCGATGCCATAGACATTGGCGTAACGCACCGGCGGCGCCGCCGAAGCGAAATACACATGGCGTGCGCCCGCCTCCCGCGCCATCATGACGATTTCCCGGCTGGTGGTGCCGCGGACGATCGAATCGTCGACCAGCAGCACGTTCTTGCCCTTGAATTCCATGGCGATGGCGTTGAGCTTCTGGCGCACCGACTTGCGCCGCTGCATCTGCCCCGGCATGATGAAGGTGCGGCCGATGTAGCGATTCTTGACGAAGCCCTCGCGGTAAGGCAGGTTGAGCCGCTTGGCCAGTTCCATCGCCGACGGCCGGCTCGAGTCGGGGATCGGCACCACGGTGTCGATCTCCAGATGCGGCATGGTGTGCTTGATTTTTTCGGCGAGGAACTCACCCATCTTGAGGCGCGTCGCATACACCGAGATGCCGTCGATGAGCGAATCGGGCCGGGCCAGGTAGACGAATTCGAATATGCATGGCGCATGCAAGGTGCGTTCGGCGCACTGGCGGCTGACGAAGTTGCCGCGGGTATCGATCAGCACCGCTTCGCCCGGCGCCACGTCGCGCAGCACCTTGAAACCGAGCGTGTCGAGAGCGACGCTCTCGGAGGCAACCATGTATTCGGCGCCTTCTTCGGTTTCGTTGCGGCCGATGATCAGGGGCCGGATGCCGTATGGGTCGCGGAAAGCCAGCAGGCCGTAACCGGCGATCATCGCCACCACCGCATAGGCGCCATGCACCCGCCGATGCACGCCGGCGACCGCCTTGAAAATGATTTCCGCATCGACCTGGTACTTGGTCGATGCGGCCTGTAGTTCGTGCGCCAGCACGTTCAACAGCACCTCCGTGTCGGAGTTGGTGTTCATGTGGCGCAGGTCCTGGAGGAACATGTCCTGCTTCAGTTGCCGGGCGTTGGTCAGGTTGCCGTTATGCGCCAGCATCAGGCCGAAGGGCGAGTTGACGTAGAACGGCTGCGCCTCGGCGGCATTGTCGGCGGAACCGGCGGTCGGATAGCGGCAATGGCCGATGCCCCAGTTGCCACTCAGGCTGCGCATGTTGCGGGTACGGAAGACATCCCGCACCAGCCCCGAGCCCTTGTGCATGTGGAAGCGCCCGGACTCGGCCGTGGCTATGCCGGCGGCATCCTGGCCGCGATGCTGAAGCACTTGCAGCCCGTCATAGAGCAACTGATTGACGGGTGTCGTAGCGACCACTCCAATGATTCCGCACATCGCCTCACCACCTATCTGTATCGAATCCGCTGTGCCAACTGCGACGGCAGCCAGGGTTTGAGCGCCACCACCGCCGTTTCCAGCGGCGGCGCCAGGAATGCCTCGCGCCACCACCCCTGGCGCGGCTGTTCCGTCATGCCGCCAAGCATCACCCCTAGCAACACTATCACCAAGCCGCGCAAAATACCAAACATGGCGCCGAGAAAACGGTCCACCAGCCCCAGTCCGACCGCCCGCAGCAAGCGCGACAACACAAAACGCGAGACCGCAAACAGCAGCATCGTCGCGACGAATACGCCGACAAATCCGGCCATCTGCCGCCAGGCCGGATCATGCAACCAGCCGGCCAGGAGTTCCGCCGCCGTCCCGCCCCAGGCCCGCGCCGCGAAAAATGCGGCGATCCACGCCAGTAGCGCCAGCACTTCGCTCACCAAGCCGCGCCATATGCCGAGCAACGACGAAAACACAATCACCGCCACGACTATCCAGTCAAATGCCGCAAGTCCGGCGACACTCATGCCACGCTACTGCTTCTGTGCAACGACACCACCCGCCGGTGCGCCTATGGCTAGTTTTTTCAACTGCGCCTGAGCCTTCTCAGCGGCGCCACGACTGGCGAACGGCCCGCCCCGCACCCGTGTCCGGGGGCCCTGAGGCGTCTCGATCTTTTCGGTGAAGGACGCCAGGCCCAGCGCCTTGAGCCGGTTCTGCATGGCCTTCACATTCGCCAGGTCCTGGTAAGCCCCCAACTGGACCACCCATTGCTCCTTGTTCGGCGGCGGGGTGATCGATTTCTCCGGCTTCTCGGGCTTGGTCTCGCTAACCTTGGGCGCCGCCGCGACCGGTACCGCGTTGGGCAACTCGGCCGGCGCGGGCACGGTCTCAGGTGTCGCGGCCGGCTTGGCCGCGGGCTGCGCGGCGGCGATGGGCGCCGCCGCTGGAGCGGCTGTCGGTGCGGGTTCGGCTGGCTTGGGAGGTGTTGGCAAGGGGGTCGGCGCCGGCTTGCCGGTGACTGTCCGGGCGAGGGTGGAAACGGCGCTGGTGTCCTGGCTCGGGATGCGAATCTGGATATCCTGGGTGAGCGGCTTGGGTTCCTGGTCCATGACCATCGGCAATACGATCACCGCGGCAAGCGCCAGCGCGATCGCACCGACCAGGCGCCGGCGCGCCCGCTTCTTGAACTGCAGCTGTTCGCCGGGGAGCGTCTCGCGTTCCCCGCCCGGGTCCGCCGCATTGATTCGTTGGTCTTTTTCCGCCATGGCCCGCTCGTCGATTACGCCACTTCGCGAAGAACATCCGCGACCGTCTGGAAGGATCCGAAGACCAGGATTCTATCATCATCGCTGGCATTCGCTTGGGCATGACGGAAGGCCGCGAGCGGCGAGGCGAACCGCAACGGCGCAACGATTCCCTCGCCTGCCAGAGCCAGCGCCAGTTCCTCGGCAGTCGCCGCGCGCATGCCGGACAGGGAGCACGGCAACCAGTCGCTGACCCGGTCCGCCAACACGCGGACCACCGCGGCGACATCCTTGTCGCGCAGCATGCCGAACACCGCCCAGGTTCGCAGATGAGAGGCGCCGTCTCCCCGTTGAGAGCCGAGATTTTCCGCAAGCACTCGCGCCGCCTGGGGATTATGGGCAACATCCAGTATGACCGACGGTCTCCCCGGAATCACCTGGAAGCGGCCGGGCAGCTCGACTTCCAGCAGGCCGCGACGAATGTCCTGCATGGCCACCGGCAAGCGATCCTGTAGCGCCACCAGCGCCGCCAGCGCCGCACTGGCATTCTGCAACTGCGTCGCGCCGCGCAGGGCGGGATGAGCCAAGGCACTGCGGCGCAGGATAGCTGCACCCTGGCCGGACCAGAACTGCCATTGCCCATCCTGGCCCTGATAGCCGAAGTCGCGCCCGATCAGGCGCAGGTCGGCGCCTATCGTCCTGGCATGCTCGACCAGGCTGTGCGGTGGATCGGGATCCGCGCAGACCGCCGCCTTGCCGGTGCGGAAGATACCGGCCTTCTCGAAACCGATGGCCTCGCGGGTGCTGCCGAGATATTCGGTGTGGTCGAGATCGATCGCAGTGACGATGGCGCAGTCGCTGGCGTAGATATTCACCGCATCCAGTCGGCCACCCAGTCCGACCTCGAGAATGATTGCATCGACAGCGGCTTGCCCAAAACATTCCCAGGCTGCCAGGGTGCCGAACTCGAAGTAGGTCAACGCCGTCGCGCCGCGCGCCGCCTCGACCCGGGCGAAGCTGCGGCACAGAGCCATTGAATCGACAGGCTGCCCGGCTATCCTGATGCGCTCGTTGTGGGCCAATAGATGCGGCGAGGTATACAGTCCGACGCGATAGCCGGCGCAGTCGAGTATGCGTTCGAGCATGGCGCAGGTCGAACCCTTGCCGTTGGTGCCGGCCACCGTGATCACCGGAACATCGAGCTGCTGCCCCAACGTCCGGCTGACTGCCGCCACCCGCTCCAGACCCAGTTCTATGCCCGCCGCGCCCCTAGGATGCAGCGCTTCGAGATGGATCAGCCAATCATCCAGCGTATCAGGCAAGAGCAGAGGTCGCCGCGTTCACGTCGCACATCGTCACGCCACCGCCGGTACGCGCTGCAACAGCGCCAGCAGGGTGGCAAGTTTATCGCGCAGCTGGCGACGATCGACGATCATGTCGATGGCACCCTTGCCCATCAGGAACTCGGCGCGCTGGAAGCCTTCCGGCAACTTCTCGCGCACCGTCTGTTCGATCACGCGGGGACCGGCAAAGCCGATCAGCGCGCCTGGTTCGGCGATCACGATATCGCCCACAAAAGCGAAGCTGGCCGACACGCCGCCCATGGTCGGATCGGTGAGCAGGGTAATAAAAGGCAGGCGATGCTGCGCCAGCTGGCTCACTGCCGCGGTAGTCTTGGCCATCTGCATCAGCGAGAACAAACCTTCCTGCATGCGCGCGCCGCCGCTGGCGGTAATGCACAGGAACGGCATCTGGCCTTCGATGGCGGCTTTGACGCCGCGCACGAAGCGCTCGCCGACCACCGAGCCCATCGACCCGCCCATGAACTCGAATTCGAAACAGGCGACCACCAGTGGTAGGGTCTTTATCGCGCCCTGCATCACCACCATGGCGTCGGCTTCGTCGGTCTCGGCATGGGCGGCGGCGAGGCGGTCGGTATAGCGCTTGCCGTCCTTGAACTTGAGCGGATCGACCGGGAGCACCTCGGCGCCGATCTCGAAGCGGCCGCCGGCATCCAGCAACAGGTCGAGGCGCGCCCGCGCCCGCAGGCGATGATGATGGCTGCACTTGGGACAAACGCCTTGGTTGCTTTCCAGGTCGGTGCTGTACAACACGGCTTCGCACGCCGGGCATTTGCACCACAGTCCTTCGGGTATCGACTTGCGCGTTCCCTCGGCACGTTTGATCTTGGGCGGCAGGAGTTTCTGCAACCAGCTCATGGCGTATTCTCCTTTTGGTCGAGCGCCTTACGTATGCCTTGCATGAAAGCGGTGACGCGTTCTGCCGCTTGGTCCCGCGGCGAATTCTCGATTTCCTCGATGATGCGGCTGCCGATGACCACCGCATCCGCAACGGCGGCTATGCGTCGCGCGCTGGCAGCATCGCGGATGCCGAAGCCGACGCCGACCGGCATCCCAACCTTGGCGCGGATCGCCGGTATCCGCCGCGCCACGTCGTCGAAATCGAGACCACCTGCGCCGGTCACGCCCTTCAACGACACATAATAGATGTAGCCGCTGCCGAGCGCCGCCACTTCGTCGAAGCGCTGCTCGGTCGAGGTCGGCGCCAGGAGGAAGATCGGATCCATCAGGTGCTCGCGCAGCGCGGCGGTGAAGTCTACGCATTCCTCCGGCGGGTAATCAACCACCAGCACGCCGTCGACACCCGCGGCTTGCGCATCCTTGACGAACGCCGTCGCGCCATATGCCTCTATCGGATTGGCGTAACCCATCAGCACCACCGGCGTTGAGTCATTCTCCGTGCGAAAAGCGCGCACCACGGCCAACACCCGGCGCAGGCTCATGCCATGCTTCAAGGCGCGTTCCGAAGCGCGTTGGATGGTCGGGCCGTCGGCCATCGGATCGGAGAAAGGCACGCCCAGCTCGATGATGTCGGCACCGCCACCGACCAAGGCGCGCATCAGCGGCAGGGTCAGCTCGGGATCGGGATCGCCGGCGGTGATGAAGGGAATCAGCGCCTTGCGGCCCTGGGATTGCAATGCAGCGAATACGACGGGTATGCGTGACATGTCAGAACTGTATCCCGGATTTTTCGGCGACGGTATGCATGTCCTTGTCGCCGCGCCCGGAGAGGTTGACCAGTAGCAGTCGGTCGCTGGCAAGGGTCGGAGCGATCTTGGCGGCATAGGCCAGGGCATGGCTGGACTCCAGCGCCGGGATGATGCCTTCATAGCGGCACAGGGCATGGAAGGCCGCCAGCGCCTCGTCGTCGGTCACGGCGACGTATTCGGCGCGGCCGCTGTCCTTGAGCCAGGCATGCTCGGGACCGACGCCGGGATAATCGAGGCCGGCGGAGATCGAATGGGTCTCGATGATCTGGCCGTTCTCGTCCTGCATCAGGTAAGTGCGGTTGCCGTGCAGCACGCCGACCGGACTGTTGGCGGTCAGCGGCGCGGCGTGCTTACCGGTCGCCAAGCCGTAACCCGCCGCCTCGACGCCGATCAGCCTGACGCCGGGCACAGGAATATACGGGTAGAAAATTCCCATCGCATTCGAGCCGCCGCCGACGCAGGCGATCACCGCGTCCGGCTGGCGGCCGGTCAGTTCGGGCATCTGCATCTGGCATTCCTCGCCGATCACGGTCTGGAAGTCGCGCACCATCATCGGATAGGGATGCGGCCCGGCG
>JBAYJH010000243.1:0-7649 GCA_041665185.1 Sterolibacterium sp. | reverse complement strand
CCGACGCCGCTGGCGCTGATGCAGGGCATCCTCACCGCGATCAGTGGAAAATAAGGCGGGAAATAGGCGGACAGTATGGAAGCGCGGCGACTCATTATCCAGGGACTTGTCCAGGGCGTCGCCTACCGCTACCACATGTGCCACGAGGCGCGCCGTCTGGGCGTTTGCGGCTGGGTGCGGAACCGCAGCGACGGCAGCGTCGAAGCCCTGGTCAGCGGCGACGCTGCGGCCGTCGCCGCCATCATCGCCTGGGCCCGCCACGGTCCGCCGTCCGCCGAGGTAACTCACGTGGCGGTGGAACTGGCGGAAGAATCCTGCGACGGCTTCAAGGAACGACCCAGCGTATAGATGCCTGTCACGTCTTGAGATGATCGAGATAGTTAATATCCATTCTTGCTTGTTCGGAACAGAAGACCTGGACAGGAATCAATCCTGTGAGAGAAACGCTAGGGTCTCAAGTTGGTCAGGAAAGTCAATGTGACATTCGGATCCTTCTTATCGCCCTGTACTACCAGCAGTCATGCTGTCGCGCAAGAAAACTATGACCGATTCTGCATATCCTTGCTGTATCCCAGCGTCAGAAATTATGTGCACCTCACACAAACTTTTCTTCTGAGAAGTAGCTTACTGCTGGGCTTTCGCGGCAATTCCCAATTGCAGCTCTCCATAATCGCGCGATCTACATAATCGGCCATACCGGTCATTCGCGCCATCATGACAAAGCGATAGTCGCAAGGAAATTCAACGTCTGATTTGAGAAAATTCGAACAGGAGTTCTCGACCAGTTGCGGTCTACCGAACAATTGCGAAGCGGACGTTCAGAAAATGCGCGCGCCAACGAGCAGAAGCCGGGCTGCACTTGGTTTTCGCCATGTCGGAATATGGCTCGACTGGCCATTGTGGAAGTGCCGCTGTCCATTGCTATGGCGATTCCTATCCTATCTTTTTTCCAAAGGGCCGACCAACCATCCCCGCAGTAGCGATTACCTGATCACGTTTGCCTACTGGGGAAGCTGCTCTGACATGAAAGCGGCACCCCTAAAGGATTGATCGGCGTTACCATAGACTTCTGTCATTCCCCGGAACGCGACCGATGGACCAACTTCCTGATCTGAGAGCCTGGGGCTCGGGTACAAAGCCTGAACTTGCCGAGCGCGAGGTACGACGGCTGGAGAATCTCATCGGCGATGCAGACAATGCCATCAATGCCGAGCGCCGCATCATCGTCCATGACGGTCCACTGCAATCGCATCTACTTTCGCTAGCCGCTCTGGAGGCCAGTCAAAAGCAACTGATCAGCCAGCTCGCCGCGATCATGGAGAAGCGGGATACCGAAGTAGTTGACTTTGCTCTCGATGGCCCGCGTTATACCGCTCATCGCGCCAGCGCCAAAGCATTGAGCCTATTCTTAAGTGCCATGCAGCAGCTCTACCTTCGCGTCGGTCAAGCGGTCGGCAGCTCCCGCATTACTCCACGAGTGCCTTTGGAAATTTCCTCGCTGTGTCAGTTGGAAGTCGCCGGCTTTTTCCCTTCCTCGTTCGGCATCCGCTTTGCTGCACCGACGCGGGCCGATTATGGTGGCTACAGTCTCGCTGCCACTACATTGGAAACCACGTTCGAGTTGGTTAACTCCCCCAATCCACTGGAACACGCCGGAAAGGTGGGGCACTGGGGAATGAGCAAGTATAGGCAGCTAGTGAAAACCTTGATCGAAGCTGAAGCCACCCCCAAGGTTCGCTGGCGCACACCAAACGGCTCTGACCGTCAATGGATTACCGATACCGGCCACCTACTGACGCTGGCAAATCGCCTGACTCATATACGCGATCTGGCTCCCAAGACAATAGAAGACTCCGGCACTTTGATCGGCGCAAGTTTGCGCCGCCGTAAATTCGAGTTCGAGGGAAGTCACGGCGTCATCTCGGGAACCGCTCCGCATGAACTGGCAGATAAGGTAACGCAACATTTCGGCAAGCACTGCCGAATAGTGTTTGTCGAAACCACTTATGTCGACGACACCACCGAGCAGGAAAAACGCACTCGAACACTAATTGACGTTACGGAAACATAGAAGAGAAAACGCTTCGTGCGACTTCGGATCACCTAATTGGGAATTAGCGCGGAATCCGTTACCATATCCATAATTAGCATGTGGTTGCAAAGCTAACCATAATGGTCAATAATCCAAATCCACGGAGGATGGTCCCCGGCGACTATTCGATTCGAATAATCGATAGACGACGGAAAATTATCAATGGTCCCGTCTACGACTTGGCAACCGCCCAACAACTGCTAAAGATCCATGGACTGCATGTCGTTAATGAAAGTGCTGACGACGACATGATTACCGAATTTCGGCGCGGTCTGACTTCAGAGGATTTAAAGAAAATCATTTTGACACTAGGTGGCAACCACTACGATGACTCCGAAATATGTAGTACATCGAAAGGCATGACAATTGACGCGGACGGTTATACCATTTACTGGAACCGTACTCGTGAAATTGAATCCATGCAGGCGGGTCAAAAAACCTATATCAAGTTCGGATTTCGAGACAACAACCCTAAATGCCTCATCGTCAGCATTCATCCAGCCAAACACTGACGTGAATAAAAGAGCTGAAATCCCATCCTGCCCTATGTGTGATAGTTTGCAGATCAAGATCCGCGATGATCGCACGGCTAAATTTTCCTATCTTAAGCGCCAGCATGTGCTGAATGGGCAAGAAGACACTGTCTGCCTGGCGTGCGGAACAGGTTTCTATCAACCGGGACAAATCGAACGCAATAACCAACGTTTCGCAAGATTTTCCGCAAGTCTGATAAAGCACATTGCACCCTGGGAGATTCTAGCCTTGCGCGAGACCTATCTGATCTCGCAACAGCAGGCGGCCAAGATATTTCGCTGTGGGAAGACTCAGTTCTCAAAATGGGAACGAGGTGAGGTGGCGCCCACTGGAACGGCATCCCTAGCACTAAGAGAAGCGTTGGAAAACCAGAAATACATGGAGAAACTAGCGCATCAAGCCGGCGTTAAGATCAACACACCCAAAACATCTCCTGCGGATATCAAGCTGTCGCCGCGAATTACATCTATTGGTTCGGGTTTGGTCATCCAGTACTATGACGAGACCTTCGTCACAAGAATCGGCGCCAGCGATACACGCATTGAGCCCTTATCCCCCTCATCTTCTATGCCGTGGGCCAAGGCAAGAAATCTGGTCCACCCCACCCCCGCGCGACAGCAATGAATACCCCCACACTTATTCCGAGACTTGACCGGCACTTCTTCACGCGTCTGAAGGTCTCGGCCAATCCGGATTTCAAACCACCAGATAAACAGCAAATCGTTGATGATGCTGTAGTCGAATCTTCGATGGTGGTACACCTCAATAAGGGGGGTAAGGAATTCAGCTGCACCCTGACTGTAAAACTGCTGACGCAAGGCAAGCTGTCGTCACCCTATGATTTTGACATTGAATGCGTCGGATTTTTCGTCGATGAATCAGGAATCGCCGACGACACCGAGCCACCTTTGTCAGTACAGATCGCCCATCAGGTACTTTATTCCGCTGCGCGCGAGATGCTGATGACTACGACCTCCCGTATGGCCTGGGGATCGTTTACGCTGCCGATTACTCTATTGCAGCGAAATGCCAAACCACCTTCGGCTGTCACTACGTCCGAGAAGACTGTTACTAGGCGCATGCGGATACGAAAGAAAACCGCAGCCTGACCCCCAGTCAAGAATAGCCCTGCAATTTCGGGGGAAGCTCAGAACAACGACCTGCTGGTTATGGGCAGCATGTCCCGAGGTCTACATATGGCTGACCACATCCTGTAAGTACTGCTCGGCCTTATGTGGAGCGCTACATAAGGCCGACGAGCGGGCACTCTAGGCAACAGGTCTCAGGCACAGCCAATTGATGCCAGCAAGCCCACCCTTGTCATGCCGCCGTGGCAAGCTGAAGATTGATGGTCTTACCGAGGGCTGCCGCAGCGCTTGCCAGGGTGGTCAGCGTCAGGCTGGTGTCTTCCTCATCGAGCAGACGATTCAAGCCGCCCGACTGGTGTGCATGCGTTTCGCCAACTCTGTCTTGGTGAGATCTTGAGCTCTCATTTCTTCGGTAATCTTCCACGCTATTACCCGCTTGAGGGCGACCGCGGTGGCGTCGTCGAGCATCGCCTCCTCTTTGAGGAAGGCATCGAAATTACTGCCGATATTCTTCTTGCCCATGTTCATCTCCGCTTCAACTTTTTCAATCGATCACTGGCCAGATCGAATTCTGGCTTTGGCGCAGCCGGACATGTCCTGGACAGCCGCTACGGTCTTCTATTGGACGGTATGCCTTTTCTTCAGCTTTCCCATGACATGCATCTCGCACGCCTTGCAGTCAAAACGCAAGCTCAGGCGCTCGCTGCCATTGACCAAGGTCATCGGTTCGGCGGTGATTCCCTTGAGCTGCCAGTCCTTCGATTCCTTGGGGCAGAGATGAAAGCTGTAGCGCAGGCAATGTTTGGTGATCATCAGCGACACTTCGCCCGGCGTCTGGTTCGCTTCGTAGGCATCGGCGATCAATTCCACGCCGTGCTTCTTGTAGAAGCTCCGGGCATGGCGGTTGAGGACATTGCCGAGGTAGGTCAACTCGTTTTCCGGATAAGCGGCGGGCGGCATGGCCGGCGTCGCGCGCCGCAGGCGGGGGCGCATGGCTTCGCGCGCCTCCTCGAGCGCGGCAATGGCCTTGCGCCGCAGCGCGTTGACCGCCGAGACGGGGACGAAGTACGGCGCCGCAATATTGCATTGAGTGACGGCGAAGTCGCTGTTGCCGAACTTGGCAAGGCTGCTGCGCAACGAGGCCAGAGCCTTTGCGGAATCGTGGGCAGGCGCCACCGGCGCCTCATGCCGCACGGTGATCGAAATCCCGTCCGCGTCGGTAACGGTCAGCTCCAGCGCCCCATTGCCGGCGGCCAGCTCCAGGCAAACGTCGATGCGCCTGTCGGATGACGGCTTTTCGAGCATGCGTTCGAAAGCCTGATCCCGGTTGCGGTAGATGGTCGTGCCTTTCACCAGGGTCTTCGGCAGTTCGTTGGGGAAGACTCGCCTGCCATCGACGACATTGATGCGCATGCCCTCCAGCTTGTCGCTGCCCTTGTTGGTCGGGGGCTGATAGCTCACGCCGTCGCCGTTGTGGAGTTCGATTTCGCCGTCGAGTTCGAACCAATCGCCGCCGACAGCCGTGACGACCCCGGCCATTTCTCCGGCGAACTTGGGCGTATCGAAGGCGCCGATGTCCCGCTGGCGT
The DNA here is from genome assembly GCA_041665185.1 of Sterolibacterium sp. Classification (GTDB taxonomy): domain Bacteria; phylum Pseudomonadota; class Gammaproteobacteria; order Burkholderiales; family Rhodocyclaceae; genus JACRAR01. The sequence continues at coordinate 2,347 of JBAYJH010000243.1, read as the reverse complement.
CCGCTCACGAAGTAGTCGGTGGCGCTGCGGTTGAATGATTTTTCCGGCTGAGGGATGAAATGATGGACACAGCGGCCGGACGACGCGGCCGAGTATTCCGGCTGTCCGGCCATGAAGGCGTCGAGCAGCTGGCGGTAGTGCGCGGTGGTGTTCTTGACATAGGCCATGTCCTTGTAGCGGCCTTCGATCTTGAATGAGCGAATCCCCGCAGCGATCAGCGCGCCGAGATTGGCGCTCTGGTCATTGTCCTTCATCGACAGCAGATGCTTGTCGAAGGCGACGATGCGGCCGCGCCGGTCCTCAAGGGTGTAGGGAAGCCGGCAAGCCTGGGAGCATTCGCCGCGATTGGCGCTGCGCCCGGTGTGCGCATGGCTGATATAGCACTGGCCCGAGAATGCCACGCATAACGCTCCGTGGACAAAGAATTCGAGCGCGCACCGCTCGGGTGACGTTGCCGCGCGCACTGCCTTTATCTCGTCGATGCCCAGTTCCCGCGCCAGGATCAGCTTCGAGAATCCGACATCCTGTAGAAACCGCGCCTTCTCCGGAGTTCGAATGTCGGTCTGGGTGCTGGCATGCAACTGGATGGGAGGCAGGTCGACTTCGAGCAGGCCCATGTCCTGCACGATGAGGGCGTCGACGCCGGCGTCGAACAGCTGCCACGCCAGGGTGCGCGCGGATTCGATTTCCCGGTCTTCGAATATCGTGTTGCAGGCAACGAAGACCCTGGCGTGAAAGCGATGCGCGTAGGCCACCAGCCGGGCAATATCCGCCACGTCGTTGCCCGCGCCGGCACGCGCGCCAAAAGCCGGGCCGCCTATATAGACGGCGTCGGCGCCATGCTTGATGGCCTCGATGCCGATATCGGCATCGCGCGCAGGCGACAAGAGTTCGAGCTGATTCTCGAACTGGGACATGGGTTTGTGGTCGGCGCGCACGGATCAGTATTCGCCGATCACTTTGTCGAAAGCCGGTTTAATCTTGGATCGGTCGGACAGGCTCAGCATACCGACGGGGTGCTTGAGCCGGACGGCGTCGATGGCAAAGATTTCGTCGGTGGATAGTACAAAGAGCCCCTGGCCAGGGACTTCGACCAGCGGTGCCATGATTTCGACCGGTTGAGCTTCGGCACGCAACGGGATCACTAACGTCGCCCCGGTTCGGCTGGTGATGTGGTCGTTCTGGACAGCCACGAGGTACGGAATCTCAACCCTCTTGGTACTGGGATTGGAGTAGATGTGAAACTGCGCCAAGCCTCAGATCCGATCAAACTCGGCGCCCGCCAACCCGGTGGCGGCAATGTCTTGTCCGTGCGCGGTCAGCGACTCCGCATTGCGTTCCGCCCACGCGCGATTCTCCAATTCTTCGAGCATGCGAGCGAACAACTGCTCCGCCTGCGCCGAGAGATTGACCTGTTGCTTATAGGGTTCGAGGCGGTCCAACAAGTCCTGATTGATCGACAGCGACAGGCGGCCTTTCTGGGCGGTGGTGTCGTAGACGGTGGGCATCGAACGGCTCCATTGGCTTGCGAATGCGTATGATCATACGCATTGAGGCCGCCAACTGTCAATCTTAGCGGCCGGCGAGAAACACCTGCCAGTTCTCCCATTCCTTCAGGCATGGCTCCGGCACTTCCGCCAAAGGCAGTACGGCGAGGCAATTGAACGGCGCCAGGCGCTGGGCGGTGCGCATCGCATGGGCCAGGCACTCGCCCCAGTGGGGATGGTCAGTCGCCTTGCCGGCCACGACCGCCAGCACGATCTCCGGAAAGGAGAACAGTTCGACATAGCGCGCCGAGACAAGGCGGATCACGCAGGGAAATATCTCCCGTTGTGCGCGTATCTTGGTGAGCGGATCGCTGCGGCCGCAGCGGTCGAGGTACTTCGCCATCAGCGCCGGATAGGTCTCCGCAACGGCCAGCCAGCCGATGTTGGAGACCAGGCCGGCGGCGAAGGCATCGTCGGCCATTTCCTCCGGAATGCCGAACTGCGGCATCAGCGCGCGCATCGCGCTGCCCGTGGCGATGGCGTTCATCCAGTAGCCGCGGTAGTCGAACGCCGCGCAGCGTCCTTTGCGGTAGCGCATCATCATCGAGGCGACGAAGACCACCCGCAGGACGAAGTTCATTCCCAGTCGTTGCACGGCTTTTAGCAGCGACGAGGTCTTGCTGTCGCCGGAGAACCTGGCGGCGTTCGAATAATTGATCAGCGCTGTGGCGATGACCGGGTCGGATTGGAGCAGCCTGGCGACGACGCGCGCATCCCCCTCGGCGATGGCACGCTCGACCTTGCGGAAGATGGCGCTCGGCACCGGCAGGTTGCCGTGCGATTCTATGGCATTGAGGAAT
>JBAYJH010000242.1:0-7654 GCA_041665185.1 Sterolibacterium sp. | reverse complement strand
TGGCGACGCCGGAGATCGCCGGCCTGCCCTACGTGATTTCCGGCCTGGTGGCGGCGGGGGGGCTGGCGGCGGCGCTGTCCACCGCCGACGGTCTGCTGCTGACGATCTCCAACGCCTTGTCGCACGATATTTACTACAAGATGATCGACCGCGGCGCCTCGACCCAGCGCCGCCTGCTGATTTCCAAGGCCATGCTGCTGGGGGTGGCGATGGTGGCGGCGTGGGTCGCTTCGCTGAAGCCGGAAAGCATCCTGCTGATGGTCGGCCTGGCCTTTTCCATCGCCGCCGCCGGATTCTTTCCGGCCTTGGTCTGTGGCGTGTTTTGGCAACGCGCGAACCAGTGGGGCGCCGTTGTCGGCATGGTCGGGGGGCTTTCCGTCACTTTGTACTACGTGGTGATTACTCATCCATTTTTCGGCGGTTCCATGGCCGCCGCGTGGCTCGATATCCAGCCGATCTCCAGTGGTATTTTCGGCCTGCCGGTGGGTTTTGCAGCGATCGTCATCGTCAGCCTGTTGACCAAGTCGCCGCCGGACGAGGTGCAGCGCCTGGTCGAAAACGTGCGTTATCCGAATCTGCAGGAAATTTAGGAGACGCCCGGTCGCGACGGAGTTGATGTATATCAATCGAGAATGGTTCTCATTTGCTATAATTGAACCATGAGTCCCGATACCCGCCTACTAAGTGATCTTGCCCCTGGCCAGCAGGCCGTGATTTCCGCCGTGCATGCAGATGAAGCATTGCATCACCGGCTGGCCGCCCTGGGGTTTCGCATCGGCCGCAGTGTCATGCTGATGCGCCGCGGCCGTTGGGCTGGCCCGTTACAAGTCCGCCTCGGCGCCACCGACGTGATGCTGCGGCAGGCCGAAGCCGGACTGATCACCGTTCAAGCACTGTGAAACGGATTGCCCTGCTTGGCATGCCCAACACGGGCAAGTCGACGCTGTTCAACCGCCTGACAGGTTCTTCTGCACGTGTCGCCAACTGGGCGGGCGTCACGGTCGATCTCGCCAGCGCCAGGATCCTGCTCGGCGGACACATGGCGGAAATGGTCGATCTGCCCGGTATTTATGACCTGCACGGCTTCTCCGACGACGAAAAAGTGGTCCGGCATTTTCTTGAAGCGCATGCCATCGACCTGCTGGCCATCGTCGTGAATGCCACCCAGATCGAGCGCCAGTTGCCGCTGGTCCTGCAAGCACGCTCTCTGGGCCTGCCTCTGGTATTGCTGCTGAACATGGCGGACGAGGCCAAGCGCCACGGCATGCGGGTGGATACGGCGCGACTGGCGGCGCGCCTGGGCATGCCGGTGGTGATGATCTCGGCAAAATATGGCACCGGTCAGCCCGAAGCTTTGCGGGTGCTGGCCCAAGCGCTCGATGCCGCGCTGGAAATCGGGCCGGCCCGGCATGCGGCACTCAAGTCGGTGCTGTCCGACGATGGCCGCATCGAGCGCGAAACGGCCGAAATGATGGCGGAGGCGGTCACGCAGCCGGTGCTGTTGCCGGAGCAGGTATCCGATCGCATCGACCGCCTGGCGCTGCATCCATGGCTGGGCTTGCCGCTGTTCTTTGTTGCCATGCTGGCGATGTTTCAGGCGGTGTTCTGGCTGGGCGGGCCGCTGCAACAGGGTTTGACGGCGCTCTTCGACCAGTTGCGCCAGGCTGCCCTGGAGCCGCTCGCGGCGGTGCTGCCCGACTTTGTGCGCGGCTTGCTGCTGGATGGCGTGTATGCGGGATTCGTCACGGTGGCGGCGTTCGTTCCCCTGATCGTGGTGTTCTTCCTGTGCATGGCGCTGGTCGAAGACAGCGGTTACCTGGCGCGCGCCGCCTTCCTCACCGATGCGCTGATGGCCAGGCTGGGCCTGGACGGGCGAAGTTTCGTGATGGTGCTGATGGGCTTCGGCTGCAACGTCCCGGCGGTGATGGGCACCCGCATGATGCGCGAGCGGCCGCTGCGGCTGCTGTCGATGCTGGTGATTCCCTTGTCGCTGTGTTCGGCCCGGCTACAGGTGTTCCTGTTCATCGTTTCGGCCATCTTCCGGCCGGCGGCGGCCCCCTGGGTGATCTTCGGTTTCTACGTCGCCAGCTTCGCGACGATGATCCTCACCGCGCTGGTGTTTCGCCGGTATTTTCGGAACACCGAACCCTTCGTCGTCGAATTGCCGCCGTGGCGGGTACCGACCCTGGGCCAGGTGTGGATGCGCGGCTGGCTGGAAGTGCGGCATTTTCTGGTCCGGGCGACGCGCTTCATTGTCCTCGGGGTGATCAGTATCTGGCTGCTGACCAACCTGCCGCTGGGCGCCGCGCCCGGCAGCGCGGCCACTTTGGCCGGACAACTGGGTACGCTGTTCGTACCCATACTCGCGCCGATCGGCATCGACGAGAAACTGACCGTGGCGCTGCTGTTCGGATTCGTCGCCAAGGAAGTCATGATCGGTGCTTTCGCCGTCATCTACGGCCTGTCGGGCGATGCCCTGACGCATGAGTTCGCGCGCAACATGAACTGGCTCCAGGCGGTCAGCTTCATGCTGTTCACGCTCATCTACACGCCCTGCATGTCCACCATCGCCACCATCAAGATCGAGTCCCGCAGCGTCGCCTTCGCTACATTGTCGGTGTTATGGCCGCTGGTGCTGGCATGGTGCGCCAGCTTCGTGTTCTATCAAGGGATGCGGGTGCTCATCGGTAGCTAAACGGGAAGCGGCGCTGTATGCGCCGCTTCCCTTATTCAGCGGCAACCCGCGTTGATCGTGTCTTGCATTACGACCCGTGCCGGCCAAAGCCCCGGCGGGGCTTGCCGAGCACCTTGTCGGCAATGGCTTGTTGTTCCGGAGTCAGGGCGCTGTAAAGCTTTTGCACATCCTGGGTGACAAAGCTTCTCATGCTGACCAGATGCTGCTGCATCATATCCAGGTGTTGCAGCATCCTTTGTGGCGCCGGGAGTGTGGCGCTCTGGGCGGCGGCGGCGGCGCGCGCTGCCTTCATCGCCTCGGCCTGGGCCTTCACCGCGGCGCTGTATTCGTTCCAGGCAGGCTCCTGGGCCGCCGTGATCTTCAGCGCGGACTTGAGGCGAGTCATCCGGGCATCCAGCATTGCTGCCGGGTCGAAATTGCCGCCGGGGCCTCTCGCTCCCGGCATGCCATGCTGGCCATGCATACCGCCCATCGGCCCCATGCCACATCCGGGACCGGAGCCCGGCGCCGGGCAGTCAACCGCATAGACCGCCGCGGCGAACCCCAGGGAGGCGACGGCGGCAATGGTTCCAACGATGTTTCGAGTGCTGGTCATGATGATTCTCCTGTCAGTGGTTGGTGGTTGGCTGGCGGTACTATTCAGAAATCCGCTCGGCCAGTAGGAAGGAAAGCCTTCGCAACGGTTGCTATTCAAGCAGCGGGATGTAAGCAGGGAATGTCAACGGAGCATGATTTTGTAGCGTATTGCGACGAAAACCCTGCTTGACACACTGGGTTACATTTCCCCTTCCCATACCGTCCGCATACGGTTATAAAGCCGTCCATGGAAGCGCCAGATCACATCCTGATTGTCGATGACGACGCCGAGATACGTCAGTTGCTCGGCAGCTATCTCCTCAAGAACGGCCTGAAAGCCACGGCCGTGGCCGACGGCAGGGCCATGTGGCTGGCCTTGGACGCGGCCCGTGTCGACCTGATCGTGCTCGACCTGATGCTGCCGGGGGAGGACGGACTCACGCTGTGCCGCAAGCTGCGCGTCAGGTCCGACGTTCCGGTGATCATGCTGACGGCGCGCGGCGACGAAACCGACCGCATCGTCGGGCTGGAAATGGGGGCCGACGATTACCTGCCCAAGCCGTTTTCCGCCCGCGAACTGCTGGCGCGCATCAAGGTGATCCTGCGCCGGGCACGCAGCCTGCCCGACAACCTGCGACCCGACGGCAGGCGCCACATCGCCTTTGCCGGGTGGACGCTGGACACCGCGCAACGCCACCTGGTGTCGGCCGAGGGCGTGGTGACGGCCTTGAGCGGCGCCGAATACCGCCTGTTGAAGATTTTCCTGAGCCATCCCAACCGGGTGTTGAACCGCGACCAACTGGTCGATCTTACCCAGGGCAAGGAGGCCGATCCGCTCGATCGCAGCATCGACGTGCAGGTCAGTCGCTTGCGGCTGCGTCTCGGCGACGATTCGCGCGACCCGCGCCTGATCAAGACGGTGCGCGGCGAGGGCTATGTCCTGGCGGTGGCGCTGGCGGACGAGGGGTGATGCGCTGGCTGCCGCAGTCCCTGTTCGGACGACTCGCGCTGATTCTCTTCGGCGGCCTGCTGATCGCCCAGTTGCTCAGCGCCGCAATCAATTTCGCCGAGCGCGACCGCATGATCCTGCGGGCCAGCGGCATGCAATCGGCGCAGCGCGTCGCCGACGTCGTCCGGCTGCTCGATTCGCTGAATGATCCGGAACGGCAGCGGATCGCCGGCATACTGAGCGTGCCTCCCCTGGTTGTCACCCTGATGCCGGCGCCGTCGGAAGATGCCGCAACCGCGGCATCCACGGACAGCGCCCACCTGTTGATGTATACGGCGGTATTGCGGGCGGCGTTGGGGAATGACCGGGAAATGCGCATCACCCAGAACGAGGCGGCGGTGGCGGCATGGCGGCCGGGATATTTCCGGGAGCGGCGGGGGGCGATGGCGGGCGGCCATCCGCTTCCGCCGGATATGCAGCGCCGGGCGCCGGGCGGGCTGTTCTTCCAGACCCAGGTCCGCCTCCTCGACGGCGGTTGGGTGCAGTTCCATGCGCGCGTCCCGCAGGAGGCAGCCAGCCTGCCCTGGCGATTGCTGCTGAACCTGGTGGTGCTGCTGGTGGCGGTGTCGCTGCTGTCGCTGCTGGCGGTGCGCTGGGTCACCCGTCCGCTCCACGTACTGGCGTCCGCCGCCGATGAACTGGGCCGGGACATCCACCGTCCGCCTTTGCCCGAAGGCGGCCCCATCGAAGTGCGCCGCGCCGCGCATGCCTTCAATACCATGCAGACCCGCCTCGTGCGTTACATCGAGGATAGGACGCGGATCCTCGCCGCCATGTCCCACGATTTGAAGACGCCCATCACACGGCTGCGCTTGCGCGCCGAAATGCTGGAAGATGAGGACCTGCGGCAGCGCTTCGAGAAGGATTTGATGGAAATGGAAGCCATGGTCGGCGAGACCCTGGATTTCATGCGTGGACTAGACAGCCGCGAGCCGCCGCAACCGATAGACATGATGGCTATGCTCGAAAGCCTGCAAGCCGACAACGAGGAAATGGGCCGCGCCGTGCACATCGATGGGAGCGCCACCGCACCTTTCGTCGGCGCGCCACAAATGCTCAAGCGCTGCCTCACCAATTTGCTCGACAATGCGCTCACCTACGGCAAGCGGGCGCGGATCGGCATCGAGGACACCCCAGACGAACTGTTGATTCGCATCCGTGACGAAGGGCCGGGCCTGCCGGAAGCGGAGCTGGAGAAAGTCTTCGAGCCCTTCTATCGCCTGGAAAGCTCGCGCAATCGCGCCACCGGCGGCACCGGCCTGGGCCTCAGCATCGCCCGCAACATCGCCCGGGCCATGGGTGGCGACCTGCGCCTGCGCAATCACCCGGACGGTGGGTTGGAAGCGTTGCTGAGCCTGCCTCGCGTCCACGCTTAGATCTGGGTGCAATTGAAGCAAAGATCGATCAGGATACTGGTGCGGGCGTTGGTGCGTGGCCTCGCTCCGGCTCCCGGTGCTGGGGAACGCACATATCGCCGAATCGAGACCACGCACCAACGCCGGAATCCGCCTGGGTCAGTTTGATACACAAGGCAACACCAAGCGTCGAAACAGGAGGTCTGGGGACTTTGACCGGCCGATATGTGCGCTCCTTGCACCGGGAGGACGGGCGAAGTCCCCAGACCTCCTGCGCTCCCTTCGCCAGTAGCAGCAATTGCTCCCGTTAGACCTGCTCCCGACCTAGTCGTCGGGTTAGAATCGCGCCATGGATATCCTCTTGTCTTTCGCCGCCGGTGCCGCCCTTGCCGGCGTCCTCCTCGCCTGGATGCTGACAGCGCGGGTACGCGAGGCACGCGCGCAAGGGCGCCTGGAAATCGAACCGGAACTGGCGACTCTCAGGGAGAGATTGGCGGCGCGCGATGACGAAATGATGCGGTTGCGCGAGCAGTTCGCCGAGAAACTGGCCGCGCTGGAAGAAACCCGCTTGTCGTTTTCCGACGCCTTCAAGGCGCTCTCGGCCGACGCCTTGACCCGCAACAACCAGTCCTTCCTCGAACTCGCCCGAGCCACGCTGGAGAAATACCAGGAGGGTGCCAAGGGAGAACTGGAGAAACGCCAGCAGGCCATCGGCGAACTGGTGGCGCCAGTGAAACTTACCTTGGAGAAATTCGAGCAGCAGATCCAGACGGTGGAAAAGTCGCGCGTCGATGCCTATGCCACGCTCACCGAGCAGGTCAAATCCTTGGCCGAATCGCAGGGACAGTTGAAGCACGAGACCGCGAACCTGGTCAAGGCACTGCGCGCGCCGCAGACGCGCGGCCGCTGGGGCGAACTGCAACTCAAGCGCGTGGTCGAGATGGCCGGCATGCTCGATCACTGCGACTTTTACGAGCAGGAAAGTGTGGGCACCGAGGACGGCCAGTTGCGCCCTGACATGGTGGTGCGCCTGCCGGGCGGCAAGAACATCGTCGTCGACGCCAAGGCGCCGCTCGCCGCCTACCTCGAAGCGCTTGAAGCCGAGGACGACGCGACGCGCAAGCGCAAGCTCGCCGACCACGCGCGCCAGGTGCGCGACCACCTCACCAAGCTCGGTCGCAAGTCCTACTGGGAACAGTTCCAGCCCTCGCCGGATTTCGTGGTGCTGTTCCTGCCCGGCGAAACTTTCTACTCCGCCGCGCTCGAAGCCGATCCCAGCCTGATCGAGGCCGGCGTCGAGCAGAAGGTGATCCTCGCCACGCCGACCACCCTGATCGCCCTGCTGCGCGCCGTCGCCTATGGCTGGAAGCAGGAAGCGCTGACCGAGAACGCCCAGCAGATCAGCGCGCTCGGCAAGGAATTGTACGAACGCCTGTGCGTCCTCGCCGATCACTGGGGCGACATCGGCAAGCATCTCGGCAACGCCGTCGGCGCCTACAACAAATCGGTGGTGTCGCTCGAATCGCGCGTCCTGGTCTCGGCGCGCAAATTTCGCGACCTCAAGGCCACGCGGGAGGACAAGGAAATCCGCGAACTGGCGCCGGTGGAAAACGTGCCGCGCGAGTTGCAGGCGCCGGAGATGCAAGGGTTGCCATCCTCCCCGTCAGGAAACGCTGCGGAAAAGCCGCCGACCCCAGCCAACCCAGAAAAATTACCAGCCTCCGCCGATGTTGTCGGTATCATTTGCCAGGGTCGCGAGGGATGCTCATGAGCGACGTTAAGTGGGGGCGAGCGGACTCAAACTCCTTATGCGAATCGGAGGAAGGAATGGCGAACATATTTTGGAACCACGGGTCGGTGCAGGAGCTGAAGCGACTTCCCGATGCTCTGGCATCAGAAATTTGGGGGGAAAGCCTCCGGACGGGAATGCGTCGTCCCAGCTATCGGCTGGCCTTGATCGGTTCAATGTATGTTTCTCTTTCACTTGCCGACCTGATTCTCGGAGGGCAGTTGGGAGTC
>JBAYJH010000241.1:0-7679 GCA_041665185.1 Sterolibacterium sp. | reverse complement strand
ATAGCGCTGCACGATCTCGGCGCCCAGGCCGGGATCCTCCTCGTGCTCGATGATCTCCACGCCCTGGATGGCGTAGGTCGAGTCGATGGCCATGAAGAAGCGCTCCCAGGTCTTGAAGCCCAGAGTGACTCCCTCGACGACGTAGCCGACAGGCTGCGCACCTTCAATGCCGACGAAGAAGCGGCCGGCGTACTTGATGTGCTCCGGGTTGGCAGCCTTGGCCTGCTTCTTCACCCACTCGTCCTTGACCTCGCCGGCGCTGGCGGCGGCGATATCGCCCGGCACGTCAAGGGCGGCAAGCTCCTTGCCTTCCAGCTCCAGTTGCGCGAGCTTCCTGCCGGTCAGGTAAATGACCTGCAGGTTCGTGCCTTCGCTCTTCAGGTAGCGGCGTACTTCCAGTATCCTGGCCTGCGGAGTCAAGCCGAGCAGGCCGCGGATCATGGTTTCCTCGCGCACGTGCAGGTTGTGTTCCTTGGCGGGCTGAGTTACGAAATACAGGCCGCCGAGGATCATCGCTGCCGGCCTCACGGTGGTCTGCCTGGTGGCGGCGATGATTCTCGGCGGTCTGTATTTCGTGACCCAGCCGGCCAAGGAACACAACCTGCACATGCGCGAGGAAACCATGATCCGCGGCCTGCTCGGCTTGAGCCCGCAGGCCAGGATCCAGGAAGTGCGCCGCTACCTGAAAAGCGAAGGCAAGGATCTACAGGTCATCTACCTGACCGGCAGGAAGCTCGCGCAACTGGAGCTGGAAGGCAAGGAAGTCGCCGCCGTCGACGTGCCGACCGATGTGGCCGCCGCAAATGCCGAGCAAAAAGACGAATGGGTGAAGAAGCAGGTCAAGGCCGCCGACCCGAAACACATCAAGTACGCCGGCCGCTTCTTCGTCGGCATCGAAGGGTCGCAGCCCGTCGGTTACGTCGTCGAGGGCGTCACGCTGGGCTTCAAGACCTGGGTGCGCTTCTTCATGGCCATCGATTCGGCCTACACCATACAGGGCGTGGAAATCATCGAACACGAGGAAGACCCGGGCCTGGGCGCCGAGATCGTGCAGCGCTATTTCAAGAACCAGTTCGCCGGCAGGAGCCTGGCGGACATCGAGAAGATCTCGGTCACCAAGGATCCACTGCCCAATGACTGGCAGCTTGCGCTGGAGCAGCTCGGCGACATGCCCTTCCGCCCGTGGCTGGAGAAGCATCGCGAAATGTTGCCGAAGAATCCGAACATCTACGCCATCACCGGGTCTACCATCAGCAGCACGGCAGTTACCGTCGGCGTCAAGACCGCCCTCGGCAACTTCCGCAAACGGATGAACATCGTGGGGAGCTATCTATGAGTGAGCATCGCACGCCGCCGCCGGTCTCGACCATGCTGATGCGCGGCCTGTTCGAGGAGAACCCCATTTTCCGGCTGGCCTTGAGCCTCTGCCCGGCCGTGGCGGTGACCACCTCGGTAAAGAATGGGCTGATGCTAGGGGTTGCCGTGCTCGTGGTGCAGGTGCTGTCGAGCATGTCCGGCTCACTGGTCAAGCACGTCATCAACCCGAAGATCCGCATTCCGGTGTTCACCCTGCTCATCGCCATCTGGGTGAGTGCCATGGACATGATTCTGGCCGCCTATTTCGCCGACATCTACCAGCAGGTCGGGCTCTACGTGAAGCTGATCGTGGCCTTCGCCATCATCATCTCGCGCATGGAACTCTTCTCCATGAAGCACAGCGTCGTGCCCTGCTTCTGGGATGGCCTCGGCATGGGCCTGGGCTTCCTGGTCGGCCTGGTGCTGGCCGGCGCATTCCGCGAACTGCTGGGCAGCGGCAGCATCTTCGGCATCGCCGTGCTGCCGTTCAAACCGCTGTTGCTGGTCGTGCTGCCGGCCGGCGGCTTTTTCACGATAGGTCTGATCATGGCCTTGTTCAATTGGGTCGACCTCAAGCGGGGTCACAAGTTGCCCGCCGGCGGAGGAGCACATGGCTGATGCAAAAATAGTCTCGCCGCGCGAGATCCTGGTCGAGGGCGCGCTGCCCGTCGATGCGACGGCGATACGCCTGGTGCGCAGCGCGGACGCCGACATTCCGTTGGCCGTGGTTTCCGTCAAGCCGGCGAATGCCCCCAACAGCTTCACGCTGACCACCGCCGAGACGCTGAATAGCCAGGACCACTACCAGTTGACGGCCAAGGGCGTGGATCAGCCCTGGGAGATCGCACCGTCGCCACTGGCCCTGGTGTTCTCGGTGATCATCGGCTCGGCCTTGATCAACAACTTCGTGTTCACCCGCTACCTGGGGCTCTGCGTGTTCTTCGGCGTCAGCCGCAACAAGGACACGGCGATCGGCATGGGCGTCACCTTCACCATCGTCGGCCTGCTCTCCGGCATGATCGCCTGGGCGCTCAACACCGTCGCCCTGGTGCCGCTGAAGCTGGAGTTCATGCAGATCATCGCCTTCATCGGCATCGTCGCCTGCCTGGTGCAGGCCACCGACCTCATCCTGAAGAAGGTTAACCCGATCCTGCACAAGAAGTTCGGTATCTACCTGGTGCTGATCACCACCAACTGCATCATCCTCGCAGTACCGTTGCTCAACGCGACCAGCAATGCAACCATGCTACAGGCCTTCGGGCTGTCGCTGGGTGCCGGCCTCGGCTTCGCGCTGGCCCTGTTCCTGATGAGTTGCGCCATCGAGAAGGTCAACATGGCGCCGGTGCCGCCGGTGTTCAAGGGACTGCCGGTGGCCTTCATCATCGCCGGCCTGTTCGCCTTGAGCTTTCTCGGCTTCTCCGGACTGAAGGTAGCATAAGCTTATGGACCTCCTACACGTTGCCATCTGGGGCGTCCTGGTATTCACGACGCTCGGCCTGTTTTTCGGCATCGCGCTGGCCAGCGCGGCGCGCAAGTTCCATGTGCCGGTCAATCCGCTGGTCGAGGAGGTGCGCGAAAACCTGCCGTCCGCCAACTGCGGCGCCTGCGGCTTCGCCGGCTGCCAGACCTATGCGGAAAAAGTGGTCGAGGATGAGAATGTTTCGCCGACCCTGTGCACTCCCGGCGGCAAGGTCGTCGCCATCGATATCTCGCGCCTGACCAACAAGGTGATGGGGGAAATCAAGGAGGTCGTGGCCATGCTGCGCTGCTCGGGCGGCGATGCGGTGGCCCGCAAACAGGCCGAGTACGACGGCATCCACACCTGCCTCGGCGCCAACCTGGCGTTCGGCGGCGCCAAGGCCTGCAAGTATGGCTGCCTGGGCCTCGGCGACTGCGTGCGGGTATGCTCCTTCGACGCCATGACGATCGGCGCTCTGGGCATCGTCGAGATCGACTATGCCAAATGCACCGGCTGCGGCATGTGCCTCGACGTCTGTCCGAAGGACTGCCTGATCAGCTACCCGCGCGCCTACCGCGTGGCCCTCACCTGTCAGTCCAAAGGCAAGGGCAAGGCAGTCAAGGACACCTGCACCGTAGGCTGCGTCCAGTGCAATGCCTGCGTCAAGGAGTGCCCGGCCAAGGCGATCACCCTGGTCGACGGCTTCCTGAACATCGACCACGTGGCCTGTATGGCCTATGGCCCGAGTTGCGAAGAAATCTGCGTCACGGTCTGCCCCACCGACATCATTCACCATCCCGCCCAGCCGCCGGACGCCAACAAGCCCAAACCAAAAAAAGTCGCCAAACAGGCGGAGGGATCAACGGCTACCCGGGAGAGTGAAGCTGCGGCAAATTGAAGCACTGCTCTAGCTGGGGCCGATCACGAAGAAGTCCTCTGGGGTAATCTTCCGCGCCAATACCCCCGACGCCGTTTGTGGTGCGCATAAGCCAGGACCCACATTGCATCGTCCGATACGCGATAAACGATGGTGTACGGATATCGACGCACGACGAAACCGTACAGGCCGCCACCATAGTTTTTCCATGCGTAGGGAAACTGGACGATCAGCTTCTTGGCCCGACTCACTTCATGGAACAGTGCCTCGGCAAAATCGGGATGCACATCGCGGTAATAGGTTAGTGCATCGTCGAGTTCTTCCGCGGCAACCGCGGCATCCTTGATTTTCACTTGAGGCCGTGCTTCCGCCGCAGGCGCTCCATGACCTCGTCCGAATCCAGCAGATCCATCTCTCCGCGCTCGATCGCGACCACACGGTCCCGACATTCCGCGATCCATTCGGCTTCCCACTCCGGATCGGGCGGACTCAACATTTCATACAGGCGCTCCGAAAGAATCGCCTGCTCTTCCAACGACAACTGTCGCGCCTGCTCCATCAGCCCATCAACGGTGATGCCCATCGGTTTCTCCTAATGACAGGAAATTCAATCGCCCATTCGCGAGTATCGCCAGGTTTGGTTGCGAAGGTCAACCGTCAAACTCCCGTAGCGCGTACAAGTTCCTTTCGCAGCGACTGGGCGGCGCGACAGGCGGCTGCCGCTTCGATGCGAAGCCAAGGATGGGACTCTGATGAGCTGGGCGCTACGCCTGATCCAACTTCCGTCGCAGTGATTCCACGCAGTCGCGAGTTATGCGCAAATCTTCCCGCCAGACCGCATTGCTCGGGTCGAGCGCCACCAGTGTCTCTGCGATGCGCAGGTCCGCCTGGAATTCGGCGAGCGCGGCGTCGAGTTTGCCCTGGACCTCGAAGATGCCGCCGACGTGGTTGTGCGACACGGACAAGTCGCGCTGCCAGCCTGTATTGGCGGGGTCGAGCGCCGTGAGCTCGGCCATGATGCGCATGCCTGCCTGATACTCGGCGAGCGCGGCGTCGAGCTTGCCCTGGGCCTGGAAGATGCCGCCGACATTGTTGTGCGACACGGACAACTCGCGCTGCCAGTTGGCATTGCCGGGGTCGAGCACCGCGAGCTCGGCCATGAAGCGCTTGTATTCCTGATACTCGGCGAGCGCGGCGTCGAGTTTGCCCTGTGCCTGGAAGATGCCGCCGACGCAGTGGTGCGACACGGACAACCCGCGCTGCCAGCCTGTATTAGCGGGATCGACCGCCGCGAGATCGGCCATGATGCGCTTGGATTCCTGATACTCGGCAAGCGCGGCGTCGAGTTTGCCCCGTGCCCGGAAGATGCCGCCGACGTTGTTGTGCGATACGGACAAGTCGCGCTGCCAGCCGGCATTGGCGGGATCGAGCGCCGCGAGGTCGGCCATGATGCGCTTGGATTCCTGATACTCGTCGAGGGCGGCGTCGAGTTTGCCCTGTGCCTGGAAGATGCCGCCGACATTGTTGTGCGACACGGACAACTCGCGCTGCCAGTTGTCATTGGCGGGGTCGAGCACCGCGAGCTCGGCCATGATGCGCTTGTATTCCTGATACTCGGCGAGCGCGGCGTCGAGTTTGCCCTGTGCCTGGAAGACGCGACCGATCTTGCTGTGGGCCACGGCAAGTTCGCGGCGCCAATGCGTGCTGTCAGGATCGAGCGCGGCAGCGCTCTTGGCGCTCTTGAAACTTTCGACGTAGCTCGCACGGGCATGCTCGATCTCGCCAGAGTCCTCTTCGATGTCGCCGCGGAAGTCCAGCGCATCGACGATGCCCTGAACGTCGCCGCAGGCGCGGAACAGTTCGAGCGCGCGCCGCGCCAGCACCATGCGTTCGGCGACAGCGAGGCGGTCGCTTCGGATCACGCCCAACCTTAGCTTGACCTGGGCCTCGGCGATGGGGACGAGCGGGCTGCCGCGGGCAAGCTCGTCGAGAGCGACGCCGAGGGCTTGCAGGGTTTCGTGGCGGCCGGCATCGTCCCAGGCGCGGGAGAGCGCGTACAGTTCCGCCGCGCCTTCGGCGGGGCTGGCGTTCAGCCGGTGGAAGACGCACTCAATCTGGCGTTCCGACGCGTCGCCGGCGAACTGGGCGGCGGCCAGGGCCGAGAGTTCGGCCAGCCGCGCCGGCTCGTCTCGCGCCATTCGCTCGCGCAGCGCCAGGCGCGTGAGTTCATGCACGTTCCAGCCCCCGCGCGCCTTGAAGGTCTCGACCATCGGCAGCTTGGCGAGCTCTTGCAGCAAGTCATCGATCCGCGCTTCGGCATCGGGCAGCAGCGCGCGCAGGATGTCGGTATCGAACCAATGCGGGATGGCAGCGGCCTCGACGGCGCTGCGCAGCAGCGGTTCGCGGCCGGCGAGGCAGATGTCGAGCGTGGCGAGCGCCAGGGCGCGCGGATCGTCGCGCGCCGCCTCGAGACGGGCGAGGATGGCGTCGAAGTCGGCCGTGCTCACGGGCGACCTCCGGCGCCGGCGAAAGACGCAGCGAGGTTCTTGAGCATTGTCCCGATGGTCGCGGGATTGCCGCCGGTGGCGCGCACCAGGCCGGGGATGAAGCGGCTCAGTTCGTCCGCGGGCACATGAGGATAGTTGTCGCGGCCGAAGTCGTGCCAGTACTTTTCCTCAACGATAGGCGCGAGATCGAAAGTGGCGGCATGCGGTACCCAGACGGCCTTGTCGGCCTCGGGCACTCGCTGGCCGGCGACGATGATGCGCAAGGCCGGAAAACGGTCGATGCGCTGGAGGATGCGGCCTTGAAGCCAGTCGGCGAAATCCGCGCTGCCCTGCTCGAAGGTATCGAACGAGAGCACCAACGGCGCCGGCAGGTTTTGCAGGTCGCGCAGCAGAGCAAGCGGGCGGTGCGCCGGAGGCGACGAGGCGAATTCTCCCAGCAGGCCGCCGCAGTCGGCGGCGAGTTCGTCGAGCACGGCGTCTATGCCGACGCAGCCTTTCAAATCGACGAAGCAATGAGCGACTTGCGGATCGACTTTATGCAGCAGGTTATGGAACTCGCGCAGCAGCGCGGTCTTGCCGCTGTTGCTGGTGGCGCGTACCAACATCGCGCGCTCCTGGCTCTGGCCTTGCAGCATGCGCTCGAAGCAGGCGAATTCGGCGTCGCGGTTGGCGATGCCGCGCGCCCGCGGTGGCAGGCGCGCCGGCCAGGAAACCGCGGCGGGTGCGGCGGCCGGCACTGCGGCCGGTTTCAGCCAGGCGAGCAATTGGGCGACGGAGTCCTCGCGCCAGAGTTCGTAGCGATGATAGGCGCGCAAGTTGATCGGGATATGGTCGGCATCCGCCTCGGCGGCAAGGACGACGCGGAACTTGGGGTTGGTGCTGCGGTTCTCGTAAATCGTCTGGCGGATCGCCATCGCCTCGCAGGCAGCGCCGAGGCCGCCCTGGCCGTCGGTTTCCGGCAGTTCCGTCGCGTCGTAGGCGGTGCAGTAGCAGCGGGTGCAGGCGACCAGCACCTTGTCGTGGATGACCACCTGTTGCTCCGACCACTTCGGCCAGCCTACGTCCGGGCCGCCGGGCAGCATGTCGGCGTCGAGCGTGGTGGGAATGCCGTGGTCACGCAGGCGCTGGGCCAGCGCGCCGATGCGCGCCTTGTGGTCGTCGTCGTCGTGGCTGTAGCTGATGAATACCCGTGTCATGGCGAACGAATATTACATGGCTGGCGCATGAAACGGGGCAACTCGCCGGAAAAATGGGGAGGGTTGCGCCCCCAACGAAGCGGGAGAGAACAACGGATATCCGGTTGTCATCCAATCGGCGTCCGACAGTACTTTCGGAATTCCGCCGCATCCTGCATCATTGCAAGGTGAGCGCACATATCCCCCATGAACCGGCGAGCGCCATCGGCGCCGGGCTCGCTCGTCTTACGCTCCGGTTGAGTTCTCCAAAGACAATCCGACGCTGGGTGGTTGGGCTGCTCATT
>JBAYJH010000240.1:0-7681 GCA_041665185.1 Sterolibacterium sp. | reverse complement strand
GGAGTCGCGTAATATGAACACCGACTTTCCCACCGCGCCGCTCGCCTCTGGCCTCAGAGGGGCCAGCGGCGGCGCCGTGGAAAAGTCTCTGAGCGCCTCACACACAAAAATCCTGACACTCCCCTTCGGTGCCCAGACCGCATTTTTCACGGCAATAACAGTTTCGCAATTTCAATTAATTGCCTTGCCGAAGGTCATCCTACCGCTTGGGTTGATGCTAGTTCCGACAATTATCCAGGCTGGCTACATTGCTCAACTCAAAGAACCAGCCGTGTCTCCCTTGCATCGGGCCATGTCCATATGGACAGTAATCGTCCTACTTATAGTAACGGCATATTTCCTCTATACCGACTTCACGGTTGTCGTCACAGCACTCCAGGAGTTTTCAGTTGCTGCGGCCATTTATTCTTTTGTATTAACTATGACCACCCTTCTTGTCGAAAGAAGAAAGAAGGTAGCGATCTTTTTTTCGTCAGCCAAAGGCTATGAGTTTCGCCGTGAGTTCTAACATGGCGGTCGACCTCGCTCCCTTCGGTCGCTGGACGCTACGCGAAGAAGCCGCGCAGCGCCAGTCACCTCCACGTTGAAGCTGTAGAAGCACTCAATTTTGAAAAACGCCATGTCAGCGAATAAAAATCGGCCTCTCAAAACGCCCTGTATTCGACGATCTCCACGCGGGGAATGGTCGACTGCCCCCCGAAAGTTATTCAGCATTACCCCTCAGCCACTTTTCCTACAGCCTCGTTAGGATTCTGTCGTGACAACACGCACGAACTTCGTCCTCGTCGATTTCGAAAACGTCCAACCGAAAGACATTGGCCTGCTCAGGGACGGCCCGTTCAAAGTCAAGATTTTCCTCGGCCTCAATCAATCCAAGATTCCCGTTGCGCTGGCGGCAGCACTTCAATCGCTTGGCGGGAGCGCCGAATACATCATCCTGGAAACTGCCGGAAACAATGCCCTTGATTTTCATATCGCCTATTACATCGGAGCGTTGTCTGCCGTCGAACCCACAGCCTTCTTCCACGTCATCTCGAAAGATTCCGGGTTTGATCCACTGCTGAAATATCTCAAGGGAAAGAAGATCTTTGCCCAACGCTCAACCTGCATTGCAGACATTCCCTATTTCAAGCCTTCACTTCCTGTCGCACCGGAAGCTCAGGTAGAAGCCGTGATTGCCGATCTTGTTCGTCGCAAAGCATCGAAGCCGCGAACGCAGATGACCTTGCTCAGCACGCTTCACGCACTTTTCAAGAAGGAGCTATCCGAGCAGCAGCTTGCCGCGTTGTTTGCCGCGCTATGTAAGCGTGGCATCGTCAAGGTTGAGGGAACCAAGGTGTCCTATGCCTTGCCAACCGAACCCTAACATGCCGGTCGACCTCGCTTGCTTCGGTCGCTGGACGCTGCGCGATGGAGCCGCGCAGCGCCGGTCACCTTGAACGTTCGGCATCATGAACACAACTCATCGTGAAATTGTTGATTACTGGAGCACCCACCAGAGCGAGTGCGGATTGTCTGTTGATTGGGCGGAAGCAGAAAAACTGTGTTGGCGTTGTGCACATGAGCGTCTGCTCCAACGATGTCACATCATTCCACGCGCTCTTGGCGGAGATGAGAGTCCTAGTAATCTCGTGCTCTTGTGTGCTCAGTGCCATGCCGAAGCTCCAAATGTTGCTGACCCCGAATTCATGTGGGTCTGGCTGCGCGCACATGCCGTTCCCTTCTATGGCACATACTGGCAAGAGCGGGGAATTAGGGAGTATGAGTTTGTGTTTGGTGAAAAGCCGTTTTCCGGACTCACGCATACCGATATACTCATGCAAGAAGTGCGGATTGTTCTTGAAGAAGTTTTTCCAAGAACTAGCAGGCATTGGGGCCAGGGAAAGATCAATCCTGCAACTTTGGCTTGGGTTTTTCGGCACGTTGATCAACGCGCACGCAAATGATGCCGAACACTGCGGTCAAGGCCGCTCCCTCCGGTCGCTGGACGCTGCGCGATAAAGCGCCGCGCAGCGCCGGTGAATTCAGACGTGCGGCATGAACGGACTCCCCCTAT
Source organism: Sterolibacterium sp. (assembly GCA_041665185.1). Classification (GTDB taxonomy): domain Bacteria; phylum Pseudomonadota; class Gammaproteobacteria; order Burkholderiales; family Rhodocyclaceae; genus JACRAR01. Next base: position 5,625 of record JBAYJH010000240.1, on the reverse strand, counting down.
GCGAAGCTTCTTGGCAGCTCTAGCTAAACGTATTCAAGTAGCCCTTGCGTTGTTGGCAGTGGTCATTTCGTGTCCAGCGTTTTCTGAAAGTGAAGTGCGCCTCGATCCAACATTCGCTGGAGACGGCGTAGCGAAAATTGCGTTTGGTCCCGGCAAGAGCTGGGCAACTACAGGCGTAACCCAACCCGATGGAAAGATCATCGTTGCCGGCTCGGTCTATTACAAAGGTTACTTCGAAGCGATGGCGCTAGCTCGTACAAATCCGAATGGCACACCGGACAATGGATTTGGCGATAACGGAGTTGTTGTTACAAAGGTAGGTGTCAACAGCAGATCAACTGCTGTCGGACTCATGCCGGACGGAAGAATTGTTGTGGCTGGCTGGGCTCACGTCGAAAAAGGAAAAGAGGGCATCACGTTGGCCGTGTACAACGTCGATGGCACTCTTGATTCACGTTTCGGAGATCGGGGGCTATTGATCTTTCCGGTGGAGTATTCGGCCGCCTATGTTTACTCCTTGACTCTTCTGGCGGATGGAAAGATTGTGGTCGGAGGAAAAATCACAATTCGGAAGGAATATAGGGATCAGCCATTCGTACAGTCAGTTCCAGACGACTATGTTTTGTTGGCACGTCTGAATGGCAATGGGTCTTTTGATGCGTCCTTTGGTAGGAATGGAGTAGTCGTAACAGATGTTGGTGGCGGCGATGTACGGATCACGGGGCTAGCGCTTCAGCAAGACGGCAAGCTTATTGCCGCAGGCACACGCCAAAAGAATCCGAACTCAACCCTCGTTCTTGCGCGCTACAACGTAAATGGGTCTCTGGATAGGAATTTTGGAGTTGAGGGACTTGCGAATAGAACGATGGAAAAAGGAAGGTACAGTCCACCAACTATATCGACCTTGCCCGATGGGCGAATCTTCCTTGTCGGTGGCTATTCGCTGCAAGACGATAGCTGGTTATTGTTATCACGGCTTCACGTCGATGGCTCTCCTGATTTGGCCTTCGGAGAAACCGGCACCATCACTACAAAGACGAAGTTTTGGCGTTATAGCGATTTCATTCCAGTAACGCGGCCGGATGGAAGGATTCTCATAAGCGGGATGTCAGTTCGGCCGGCGAAGCTCCGCCAATCACAGCCGCCCTTTTATTACAGTGTTGGCATTGCGCGTTTCCTGCCAAATGGAGATGTCGATAGCTCATTTGGTCGAGACGGGATGCATGTTGTTTCGATTGGAGCGGTAACCGATAGACCAGCCTATATGACGGCACAAGACAACGGTCGAATCATCATCGTAGGGCATTCAGATAATGAGGTGACCCAGCAGGTTGTGGTGATCGGTCTTGTGCCTTAATCCTATGCACCGCAGCCCAATACGCATGCCGCAAAACCCTGCGGTCCACCGGACGCTGCGCGATAAAGCCGCCCCAGCGCCGGCGACCTCTACGTTAGCTTTCACCTTCGCGTGTGCCCAGATTGGAGTTTTAGATGAGTCTTAGGTATCTCGTTGCCATACTTGTCGCCGCGTTGCCGACCATTTCCACCGCGCAGTCTCATAACCTCGACGTGGCCGATCATGCCATTGACGCAGCTTTCGGCCGAGACAACAACGTCTTGCTCTGTCTCGATCAGGGAGCTACTCACCGAGAATTAAGAGCACGGCTTGATCCCCTTATTTCTGGGATCGATGCCTCCAAAGAGGATTCATTCCGCCTCATCTTGGCAGTGATCTACGACACATTTCCTTGCCCTTTTTCGCCGGTGCGCCCGGAGCTTGAGCTAGCGAAATCGCATGAGGTCGTAGGAAGATGGATCTTCGCGCAGTCGTCCATGAACCTACGACATGGCCCCAAATCACCGGCGTGGCGCCGTTCCCCTGGCCTCCCGCCCATAAAGTGCGAGGCTATCCTTATTGAACCGGACAACACCTACCGTGTAATGCAGATCGCCGGAAATGGCCCGTGCCCCGAGAGTGGATCTGAGGCGGCATCCAAGTTTGAGTCGCTACCAAAGGTTCAAAGCTGGAGATTCGAGCCAGGCCAACGATTCCGTATCGACCGCACCGACGTGCCGGCACAGTTCGAGGAGTGGGATGTGTTCTGTGTGAAGACAGCGTTTGAGGTTGGTCAGGTCAAGTTCAAACCCGGAGATCTACTCGCTTACTTCCGGCGCGATCCGAGAAACGAGATTGGCGCTGCAACTATGTTTCGGCATCTACAGAGCCTGAAGTGATAGCTGACGAATAAGGTTAGATCGTGAGAGCGAAGCGAGCCACGATCTGAACCTTATTCGTTAGGCCACGACCGAATCTATTCACGCCCATAACTAAGTTTTTCCACAATGGACATCCCACGAATATTCAACATCACTGAGAGTGCTCACCGCATTCATAACCCGATCACTCCCGACAAGCTTGCCGCTCTCGGCGCGGCGCTGCGTCTGGAATCGGGAACCCGCGTGCTCGACCTCGGCAGCGGTTCCGGGGAGATGCTGTGCACCTGGGCACGCGATCACGGCGTCATCGGCACCGGCATCGACATGAGCCAGTTGTTCTCCGAGCAAGCGAAACACCGTGCCATAGAACTCGGCGTTGCCGATCGAGTCAAGTTCATCCATGGCGATGCCGCGGGTTACGTCTCTGCCGAGAAGGTCGATGTAGCAGCTTGTGTCGGCGCCACTTGGATTGCCGGGGGAGTCACCGGCACTATCGAGCTGTTGGCGCGGAGCCTGCGCACCGGAGGGATCATCCTTATCGGCGAGCCGTTCTGGCGGCAGTTGCCACCGACGGAAGAGGTTGCCAAGGGGTGTCTTGCCAACTCGATCTCCGACTTTCTCATGCTGCCTGAACTTCTCGCGTCATTCGGCCGCCTTGGCTATGACGTGGTTGAAATGATTCTGGCCGACCAGGACGGGTGGGACAGATACGAGGCGACCAAATGGCTCACCATGCGCCGATGGCTCGAAGCCAATCCCGACGACGAGTTAGCCAAGGAAGTTCGAGCCCAACTGACCTCGGCACCCGTGCGCCACGCCGCATACACACGTGAGTACCTGGGCTGGGGTGTGTTCGCGCTGATGCCTCGGTGAGCATTGGCATCTTGATTGCCGTCTCGCCAGCGCCGGTTGCCTTGAACGTCGCGCCACGCAAAATGTCCTTTTCCCTGCTCCAGCTGTCGAAAACAGCCCTCGAGATGCTGGCTGCCTCGCGCGTTCCCGAAGGCCTAGGGTATCGGATCGAACCGGACTCACTGCCACCCGCGTTCGTTGCGTCGAGATCGCTTCAGCTTGCCGCGGCAGGCCATCCCACCCCTTGGTCGACGTCCTTCCTTATTGTCGACCTCGCAGAAGCCAGGATCGTCGGTGGCTGCGGCTTCAAGACGGTTCCGGCTCAAGGCCGGGTCGAAGTTGGCTACGGTGTCGCGCCAGGGGCGCGAGGTAAGGGTGCGGCAACCGCGGCCCTTCGAATGCTCCTTCACAAAGCGTTTGAAGCTGGCGCGACCGAGGTGCTCGCGGAAGTGGCGCCGACGAATCGCGCTTCAATCCGGGTAGTTCAGAAGGCTGGATTCGAGAAGACTGGCGCCCGAGTCGATGGACAGAACGAGTATGTCGTTCAATGGTCCTCGCGTAGCGAGACCTTTAAGGATTGACCCGCCCCGCCGGGAGGCGCTTCGATCCAATGTTCATGAAGTACGGCCAGTCACCGGCAGACCCTGGCATGCGGCTCGATTTCAATGCTATCCTCATGCCGGATTCGAGGAGCGGATTATGAAAAGAACTGTCTGGGCCGTCGTTGCCGGCCTCGTTTTCATTCTCGTGGTGACGACCTTGGTCGATATCGCATTGCATATGGCCGGGGTCTATCCGCCCATCGGCCAGCCGATCAGCGACGCGCTTGCGCTGCTGGCGACCGCTTATCGCGTCGTCATCGGTATCGCCGGCGCGATGCTCACGGTTCGGCTGGCGCCCGAGAAACCCATGATGCACGCCATGATCCTCGGTGCCGTCGGCACGGTTCTGGGGCTTGTCGGCCTGGCCGCCACGTGGAACAAGGGACTCGGACCAAACTGGTATCCCGTCGCCCTGGTGGTGTTGGCGATTCCGCAATGCTGGGCGGGTGGACGGCTGTACCGAATGTTGCCGGTCAAGCCTTGAGCGGCCGGTCCCACATGCTCCTTTACGGCAGCACGGACTCCGGACACTCGTACAAGGTCAGGTCGTTCCTGCTGCTTGCCGGCATCGATCACGAGTACCGCTGGATCGACCTCGGCAAGGCCAGAACGCAGCGCCCGCCGGACTTCGTCGCCGCCAGCAGGTTCGGCGAAGTACCGGTTCTCGTCGACGAAGGCCGTCCGCTGTGCCAGTCGAACGCGATCCTCATCCACCTGGCGCAAAAATCGGATCGATTCCGCGGACACGCCGCCGAGTGGCCAACCGTGCTGGAATGGTTGTGGTGGGAGGCCAACCGCGTCGGCTTCAGCGTCCCCAACCTGCGCTTCTCGCTGCACTGGGCGAAGCAGCCGCCCGAGGTACTCGCCTACCTGCGCGGCCGTGCCGAGGCGGACCTCGAGACGCTCGATTCCTTCCTCTCGTCGTCGCAATTTCTGTTGCCATCCGGGCCTACGCTGGCCGACATCAGTTGTTCCGCCTATCTCTTCTGGCTGTCGCAAGCCGGCCTGTCCGAGGCGTCGTACCCGAACGTCCGGCGTTGGCTGAATGCGATCCGCGGCCTCCCCCGCTGGCGTCATCCCGACGAGGCACTCAAGGCGGAGCCGAGCGGTGAAACCTGACGGTCCTATCGGTTCCAGCGTGGCCAGGCGTCCGAAATGTTCTTGGGACAATTGCAAGGTATTTCGTGGCGGAGGACGATACGCGATCATGGCGCGCGACGCCTGTGAACCACGACCCTGAACGCCCGGGGAGGGCATATGAAAATTAGAATCCTCGCACTGCTGCTGGCAATACTCGCGCTTGCCCCGCCTGGCCATGCACAGGAGGCACTGCACTTCCGTGCCGATTGGGAGAAATACTTTCGTGACTTCGCTGCGCAAGGAACGATCGTCGTGGCGGATGAGCGTGCCGGCATTCGGACCACTTCCGTCTACGATGAACGCAGGGCGCGGACGCGCTATTCACCCGCATCCACCTTCAAGATTCCGCATACGCTCCTGGCGCTGGACGCAGGAGCCGTCCGCGACGAGTTTCAGGTCTTCAGTTGGGACGGGGTGATAAGAGGCTTCGCGGCACACAATCAAGACCAGGATCTGCGATCGGCCATGCGCAACTCCGCGCTCTGGGTATATGAGCGGTTTGCGAAGGAAATCGGCCAGGACAGAGCGAGAGATTATCTCCAAAAACTCGGCTATGGCAACGCCGACTCGTCCGGCAAGCATGGCGATTACTGGGTGGCGGGGAATCTCGCCATCTCCGCGCACGAGCAGATCGCTTTCCTGAAACGCCTTTATCGGAATGAACTCCCGTTTCGCCTTGAACACCAGCGTCTGGTCAAGGACATCATGATCGTCGAGGCGGGGCGCGATTGGATACTGCGGGCCAAGACGGGCTGGGAGGGACGGATGGGGTGGTGGGTGGGATGGGTCGAGTGGCCGAACGGTCCGGTGTTCT
>JBAYJH010000239.1:0-7690 GCA_041665185.1 Sterolibacterium sp. | reverse complement strand
GGGCACCGCCGAGTTGGGCTTGTGCGAACCGGTGGGGGATACGCCCTCGTACTTGTAGTAGATCTTGGCCGGGGTGCCGAGGGCCTGTTCAAGCCGGCGGGCGCGGCACAGGGGGGACGGCCGCCACAAGGCATAGGCCTGGCGGACTTCCTCGGGGATGGCGATCCAGCGCTCGCCCGACATTTCCTGTTCAAGTATCGTTCCCGGAAATATCTGTAGCATCTGTTCCGGGCCGACCGGATTGCCGTCCGGGCCCAACGGCGGCAGCGGCGGGTTGGGCATGTCGGCTACTACGTTGTACCAGTGGGTCGGGATTTCCGACTCGTCCAGGTAAATGCGGGTGTTTTCCATTTTGTCTCCTCTTTGATTTTTATAGGACTAGGGTTGAACTGCGACGGCCAATGTATACAGAATACAGTTCGCATGTTTATTGATCTAGATCAATAAATCCTGCTCTCGCCACGGAAAAACTGTTCCTCGGCCTTTATCGGCCGATGGCAGATTTTCCGCCGGGCACCAACGTGGACGACGCTTACCCTCGTTCCCGCGCAATCCGAACCAGGCCCTCTAGCACCAGGTGATCGACCGCGCGCCATGGCACTTCAAGTACCGGCAGCAACGCAGCCGCCGCGCCGCCGGTGACGAGACAGATCGCCTCGCCGCTGGCCGCGGTCGGCGCGTACATTCGGGCAATTGCCCCGGCCGTGGCCTGCAAGGCGCCGCTGGCGATCGCGTCGGCGGTATTGCGGGGAAGCAGGCGATATTCACCATCGGCGAGTGGTAGTTGGGCGGTATTGCTGGCCAGGCTGGTGCGCATCAGGTCGATGCCCGGCAGGATCAATCCGCCCTGAAAGATGCCCGTCCGGTCGAGTACGTCGACCGTGGTCGCGGTACCGGCATTCACCACCAGGCAGTCGCCCTGAAAAATGTGGCGTGCCCCGATCAGCGCAGCCCACCGGTCCGCACCCAGTTGCGCCGGATTGGCGTAGGCATTGGTCACTCCGCACTGGACGGGCTGGCTCACCACCCACGTCAGCGGCAGACCCAGAGCGTCCACCGCTTTCTCGACCAACCCCCGCGCCTGCTCGCCGGCAACACTACAGGCGATGACTCCAGAAGGGGATGGCAAGCCGGAAAATTCCAGCGCAAGGCGGTCGAGTTCGGCCAACGGCAGGGCGGCATGTTTCCGCCAGCCATTGCCGTCATGCAGACCCCACTTGATGCGGGTATTACCGCAGTCGATGCACAGTAACATCAGGCTTTCCTCAGCGAGACTTCGCCGCTGATGATGCGTTGCAAGCCGGCCGCGGTTTCCAGCAACAACGCCCCATCCTGGTCGACTCCCCGGCAAAGACCTTCGAGCGGGGCATTGAAGTCGGAGAGCAGACGGACAGCCTGTCCTGCGAAGGCATGGCGCCTGAGCCAGTCATTCCGGAGGCCAGCGAAGCCATGCTCGACGAAGCGCGCCAGGACCTCGTGGATACCGCTCAGCAAGCTTGCCAGGATGACACTCGGAGCCGGCAACTTGACGTCCGCGGCGGCCAGCGCCGTCGCGGTCTGCCGGATTTCTTGCGGCATCGCCCGCGGCAGGTGCAGGTTCACGCCGACCCCGATCACCACCGCCCCGGAGTGGCTTCCGGGCACCACTTCGAGCAACACGCCGGCAAGCTTGCGGCCATTCAGGAGCACGTCATTGGGCCACTTCAGCGTGATGCCGCCTATTCCCAGCGACTCCAGGGATTTTGCAATGGCCACGCCGACGGCCAGCGACAGGCCGGACAATGAGCGGCTCGCTGGAAAACGCCAGAGCAGCGAGAAAGTCAGGCTGTCGCCTGCTTCCGACAGCCAACTCCTGCCGCGCCTGCCCCGCCCTGCCGTCTGATGTTGCGCAGCGATAACGCTGCCGGATGCCGCACCCGCTTCGGCCCGGGACAACAGCAGCGTATTGGTGGAATCGCATTCGGCCACAACGTCCACATCAAAGCGGCATGCCAGGCCACCCAGCGCGTCGGCGACGGCGGCAACATCCAGTAACTGCCCGGTCGCGGTCGCCCCGGGTCGAGTCTGGACTGCCGGTAAATCTGTCGGTGGATTCGAGTCGATCAAGCGCGGTATTGGTCGAAAACCAGGTAGCGGACATTATCCCCGATCTTCGTGCGCAGTTGGCTTGGTCTCCTCGAGCCCAAGATCCTGGATCTTGCGGGTTATGGTATTGCGGCCGATACCCAACAACTGTGCCGACTCGATGCGGCGTCCGCCGGTCACGGCCAGGGCTCGGCGGATCAAGGTGCGCTCGAAGTCCCGCGACAGGCGTTGGAATACTTCGCCAGGCGCCACGACGATCAAGCGATCGGCCTCCGCGGCCAGACCATCGAGCCAGTCGAGCGGACCTTCGCGCAGCGTTTGCTCCCGCAGTTCGACCGGCAGATCGGCGACTTCGATGATCTGCCCGGGCGCCATGACCGTCAGCCAGTGGCAGAGATTTTCGATCTGCCGCACGTTGCCGGGAAATTCCATGCCGGAAAGATATTTCAACGTCGCCGCCGACAAGCGCTTGGGCTCGACGCTCAGTTCCTGGGCGCTTTTCTGGAGGAAGTTCTGGGTCAGCAAGGGAATGTCTTCGCGCCGTTCCTTGAGCGTCGGCAAGCGCAAGCGAATGACGTTGAGACGGTGGAACAAGTCTTCCCTGAACAACCCCTGTTTAACCCTTTCTTCCAGATTCTGGTGGGTCGCGGCAATCACGCGCACATTGGCCTTGACCGGCTGCTGCCCGCCGACGCGATAGAAGTGTCCGTCCGACAGTACCCGCAGCAGGCGGGTCTGCAATTCAGCCGGCATGTCGCCGATTTCATCGAGGAATAAAGTGCCGCCCTCGGCCTGCTCGAAACGGCCGCGTCTTTGCGCCTGGGCACCGGTGAATGCGCCGCGCTCGTGGCCGAACAATTCCGATTCCAGCAAATCCTTGGGAATAGCCGCCGTGTTGATGGCAATAAAGGGCTTGTCGGAGCGCGGGCTGTGGCGGTGCAGCGCGCGCGCGACAAGCTCCTTGCCGGTGCCGGATTCACCGTTGATGAGCACCGTGGCGTGACTTTGCGACAAGCGGCCGATGGCCCGAAACACCTCCTGCATCGAAGCGGCCTTGCCAAGAATTTCCGGCGTTAGCATCGACGTATCGGCTGGCCTTTCCTGGTCCAGATCGCGCCCGGCAAGCGTGCCTCCGGGTGACTGGCCGATCGCACGCCGCACCAAGGCCACCGCCTGGTCGACATCGAATGGCTTGGGCAAATAGTCGAAGGCGCCGCCCTGAAAAGCCGATACCGCCGAATCCAGGTCGGAATACGCCGTCATGATGATGACCGGCAGATCGGGATAGTGCGTCTTGACATGGCGCAGCAAATCGAGCCCCGACTGCCCCGGCATGCGGATATCCGAGACCAGCACCTGGGGCGACTCGCCGGAATCCAGCGCCGCTTGCGCTTCGACCGCCGAGCCGAAGCTCTTGAACGGAATCTCCTCGCGCGCCAGGGCCTTTTCGAACACCCAGCGGATCGATCGATCGTCGTCTATGATCCAGACAGGTCTCATTGCTGTTCTCCTTGGCGTTTATCGCTACCCTGCAAAGGCAGCAGCAGGCTGAAGCAGGTACGCCCCGGCCGGCTATCCACCTCGATGGTGCCGTGATGCTGTTGCACGAAACTCTGCGCCAGGGTCAGTCCGAGACCGCTGCCGCCTTCACGTCCAGAGACCAGCGGATAGAAGATCTTCTCGCGTATCGCCGCCGGAATGCCGGGGCCGTTGTCGATCACCTGCAATTCCAGCGCCAGGCGATAGCGGCGCTTGGCCAGAGTGGCCTGGCGTAGCGAACGGGTGCGGAAGAGAATCTCACCTTTTCCGTCCATGGCCTGTGCGGCGTTTCTGGCGATGTTGAGGATGGCCTGGATCAATTGCTCGCGGTCGCCGGTGATATCGGGCAAGGAGGTGTCGTAGTCGCGCCGGACTCTCACGTCGGCGTACTCGGCGTGGATCAGGCGGCGTACATGCTCGAGGATTTCATGCACATTGACCTGCGCCGGTTGCATCATCCGGTGCGAGGAGAGCAGACGCTGCATCAAGTCCTGAAGGCGGTCGGACTCACTGATAATGACTTGGGTATATTCCTTGAGCTGAGGCGCATTGACCAGTGCCTGCAATTCACGTTCCAGCAACTGTGCGGACCCGCGGATCCCACCCAACGGATTCTTGATCTCGTGGGCCAAATTCCGTATCAATTCCCGGCTGGTCTGCTGCTGCTCCAGCAGACGCTCTTCCCGGGCAGCCCTCAAGAGTTGATCGACTGGGCGAAACTCCAGCAACAGCCGGGCACTGCCCGCTTCGACGGGGGTTACCGTGCAGTCGAGGTGCAAGGGAGCCTCTGGAGAGAGTCCAACGGCAATGTTGTATCCGGTATAGCTCCAGCGGTTGTGCAGGGCCTTTTCCAGCGCGGCCATCAACTCGGCAGGCTTACCCAGCAAGTGTCCCAGTTGACTGCCGATCAGCAGGCGCTGACTGACGGCAAAAAGGTTTTCAGCGGCAGGATTGACGTAGCGGATCTGTAGGCGCTCATCAAGCAGGACGACTGCCGTCGACAGGAGCTCCAGCCCGGCGAAGGGCGAGTGTTTAGCTGCGGAACCTGCTTGCATGGTCATGCCTACGTTTTAGCAAGAAGCACGCCATTCACGCCACCAAGAGAAGAAGCACTGGCAAACAGGAAACAATCCGATCGCAACGGCGTTACAACGGGATCACCTTAGGTTAGCCAGTTCCCGCCGGATCGCTTCGACATTTCTCTCGTGCAACGCGACATTGTCCTTGAGCCCTTGCACGCGATCGAGATATTTCTGATAGCTCTTTTCATCGCTCAGGCGCGTCGCTTCGCCTTCGGCCAATGACTTTCTACCTCTATCGAGGTTGAGCTGTTCGACAGCAAGCTCCTGTTCGAGTATTCGGCGGCGATCGCCATCCCTGCCACGTTGGGTATCGCCATCGACACGCGGAAAATCGCTCGGGGTCGCGCTGCGTGCCGTTTGTCTTTGCGCCGGAATGGTGGTGATGGGCTGATCGCTCGACAGCACCGAGCACTTCCTGGCGGCGCCCTTCTGGTTGGTGTAGAGCACCACGCCCGACTCGTCTTTGCATTTGTAAAGCGTGTCGGCCTGGGCAGCGGCACTCATCCCCAGGATCAGCGCCAGGGAGAAACGAAGGCTCATGGCAATGCACATATATTGCAGGACTCGAAAGGCAGGATAGCGCAAGAGTGTATGCGAAAGGCCGGCGAAAAAAAAGACGGGGGCGCAAACCCCCGTCCTGTTGGCAGCATCCCGACCTCGGTCAGGCTTACAGGCTGTAATACATTTCGTACTCGACCGGATGGGTCGTCATGCGGAAACGCGTCACTTCTTCCATCTTGAGTTCGATGTAGGCGTCGATCATGGCGTTGGAGAAGACGCCGCCGCGGGTGAGGAATTCCCTGTCCTTGTCGAGATAATCCAGGGCCTGATCCAGACTGGAACAAACCGTCGGGATCTTCGCATCCTCTTCCGGCGGCAGATCGTACAGGTTCTTGTCGGCCGGATCGCCCGGGTGAATCTTGTTCTGTATGCCGTCCAGACCGGCCATCATCATGGCGGTGAAAGCCAGGTAAGGATTGGCGGTCGGATCGGGGAAGCGCACCTCGATGCGGCGCGCCTTGTCCGACTGGACATAGGGAATGCGGATCGAAGCCGAACGGTTGCGCGCCGAGTAAGCCAGCTTGACCGGAGCCTCGAAGCCCGGGACCAGGCGCTTGTAGGAGTTGGTGCCGGGGTTGGTGATGGCATTCAAGGCACGCGCATGCTTGATGATGCCGCCGATGTAGTACAGCGCGAAATCGGACAAGCCGGCATAGCCGTTGCCGGCGAACAGGTTCTTGCCGTCCTTCCAGATCGACTGGTGCACGTGCATGCCGGAGCCGTTGTCGCCGACGATGGGCTTGGGCATGAAAGTGGCCGTCTTGCCGTAGTTGTGGGCGACGTTATGGACGATGTATTTGAGTACCTGGGTCATGTCGGCGCGGCGCACCAGCGGCCCGAACTTGGTGCCGATTTCGCACTGCCCGGCGGTGGCGACTTCGTGGTGATGCACCTCGACCTCGACGCCGCAGGCGTCGAGCGCCAGGCACATGGCGGCGCGAATGTCGTTCAGGCTATCGACGGGCGGGACCGGGAAATAACCGCCTTTGACGGTCGGCCGGTGGCCGGTATTGCCACCCTCGAACTTATCGCCCGAAGCCCAGGCGGCTTCTTCGGAAAATACCTTGCAGGTTGAACCGGACATGTCCACCTTCCACTCGACCGAGTCGAAAATGAAGAACTCGGGCTCAGGTCCAAAGAAGCACGTGTCGCCCAGGCCCGAACTCTTCAGGTAGGCCTCGGCACGCTTGGCGATCGAGCGCGGGTCGCGGTCATAACCCTTGCCATCGGAAGGCTCAACGACGTCGCAAGTCACGATCAGGGTGGTCTCGTCCATGAACGGATCGATGTAGGCAGTTGCCGGATCCGGCATCAACAACATGTCGGAAGCCTGAATGCCTTTCCAGCCGGCGATCGAGGAGCCGTCAAAGGCATGACCTTCCTCGAATTTATCCATGCCAACCACGCGCGCCGGGACACCGACGTGCTGTTCCTTGCCACGGGTGTCGGTGAATCGAAAATCGACAAATTTGACTTCTTTATCCTTGATGAGCTTCAGAACTTCTTGCGGCGACATGATTGAGTCTCCTTGCGGGTTAATACAAATAGTTTGAAAGATTACTCGAAGCAGGTGAGCAGATTTTGTGCCAAGGGGCTCAGGCGAGCATGTAATTGTGCCATAAGGACATCATCGAGGCTCCAAAAAAAGTCGCGCACCATGCCGGTGCTTGACGTAAAGATTTGCACTATTTTGGTGCAATCCGGCAATTCAGGCTGACCGCGCTGAAATAGGGATCACCCGATAGACGCGCTGCCAGAGTTTCTTCCATGCGCAGAATGGTGTTCGCGTCCTGGCAGATTTCCTGGGGAAGAAACACTTCGGCCTCGACACGATTGCCCAGATAATGCAGCAGGGTCTTCTCGAACTGCGACAATTCGCCCCCCAACAAGTTTCTCAGGTGTTCCAACAGCGCCTCGCGTTCCGGCAGTTCGATCGTCGCCGCCAGTTGGTCGCGATCCAGATCCTCTTCGGCATCGACATGCACCAAGACATCGAGCACCTCGGGATGCCTGGACAACACCCGCTTCCTGGCCATCTCGGCGATACGGTGGCCTTCCGACACGCTGATCCGGGCATCGACCTGGATATGCGCATCGGCCAATACCTGGTGGGCCATGCGCCGGGTGCGCAACTCATGTAAGCCGAGGACGCCTGATGTACCCCTCAGTGTGCTCCGGATGCGCTCGACCTCTTCATCGGTCAAGGCCGTATCCACCAGTTCGCGTATTGCCTCGTAAGTGAATTTGAGACCCATGCGCAAGATCATGAACCCCACGATAATCGCCGCCACCGGGTCAAGAAAACGGTAGCCGAGCAAGCTGCCACCGAGTCCTACCGCGACGACCAGGGAAGAAGCCGCGTCCGAGCGCGCATGCCAGGCATTGGCGACGAGCATCGGCGAGCGCAACTTCTCTGCCACGGC
>JBAYJH010000238.1:0-7697 GCA_041665185.1 Sterolibacterium sp. | reverse complement strand
CCGCACCGACGCCGTCATCGGCGATGCTGGCAGTTACGCCGATGCCGGCAGTATTGTTGATCGCATCGCGAATGCCCGCCAGCGAAGTGTCGGCGCGGGCGATAGTAACGGTCTGGGTAGCCGAGCCATTGGTCGTGAAAGTTGCGCCAGTATAAACGCCACCGCTGAGGGTCCCGCCCGAGATAGTACCGAAATCGAGGCTCAGGGTCGTCGTCGTGACTCCGTCGCCAATCAGGCTCGTGGTGTCCGCTTGCCCGATGGCGGTAATCTGTTGCTGCGCGCTGGCCGGATCCTGGGTCATGAGATCGGCCAACGCCTGATCGCCCGTGACGGAGATCTTCATGCTGTTGGCCGCGCCGGAAGTGCTGGTCAGAACCATGCGATACGGCGTGGCGCTGCCGTCATTGACGATCGTCGCGGTGACGCCGATATTGGCGGCGTTGATGGCGTCGCGGATGTCACCCAGAGAGTTGCTGGTGCCGTCGATGGTGACGGTCCGGACTCCTGCACCATTGCTGGTGAATGAGGCGCCCGTGTATTTTCCGGTCGTGGCGTCAAGAGCACCACCGGCGATGGTGCCGAAATCGAAGCTCAAGGTGCCGCTGCCGATGGCGTCGGTGGTGGTGAGCTGGCCCACGCCGGCGAGATTCTGCTCCTTGGCGAGCTGGGTGATATCGACTGAGTATTTGCCGGCGACCGCGGTGCTGTTGGCCGATGTCGTGAGCACGGAACTGTCTGACGGGCTCGCCTTGTAGGTTTGAAAACTGGCGGTATTGGTCAGGCTGGTGGTCGCGTCCTGCAAGGACGACAAGCCGCTCTTGAGCGTGCCGTAGGCGGAGAGTTTGGCTTGATAGTCGACTTCCTGGGTGTCGAGCTTCTTCAGCGGTTGCTGCTCGATCGCCATCAACTGGCTGACGATGCCATTTACATCCAGGCTCGACCCTAGCCCTGACGCCGTGATTCCCATGCCGCTACGCCCCCGTCATTGTGAATCCATCGCTTACTTCAGTAAGCTTAGGACATTCTGCGACAACTGGTTGGCTTGCGCAAGCATTGCCATGCCGGCTTGCTGGAGAATCTGGGAGCGTGCGAGATTGGTGGTTTCCTTAGCGAAGTCGGTATCGCGAATACGCGAGCGTGAGGCGTTCAGATTTTCAGAGGCCGCCGACAAGTTGGCGATGGTGCTCTCGAAGCGCGCCTGAATTGCGCCATAACGCGCGCGCTGGTCGGTGATCGCCGCCAGAGCCGAGTCAACGGTGGCTAGAGTTCGCTGCGAAGCGTCATAGGTGGATACATCCAGTGTCGCCGTTGTTTGCAGTTGGGAGCCATAGGTGCCGACAGTTCCGACGCCCGCGACACCGAACACATCTGTGGCGTTACCCGCCGTCGTGATGGAGAAGGCCTTGGTGGAGTCGAAAATGACTTTGCCGGTGTACCAACTCCCTTCACCGGCCACCCAATTGGTCCCGGCGGTTGTGACTGCGAGCGAGGTTTGGGCAGGCTCGGTAACGGTTGTGGTGTCGCCGTCAAGCACGGCAATGGTTGACACGCTCACTGCTTGCCCGGTTGTCGGGTCGGAGGCATTCTCGATGCGCAGGTCCTTTCCGGCCTCGTTGCTGAGCTTGATCGTCCAGTCCCCGTTGTCCGTCTGAACAACTTGGGCGGTAAAGCCAGTCTTGCCGGCCGCATCGTTGAAGGCCTGAGCGGCCGCGTTCAATTGATCCGGGGTGTTCACCACGGAAGTCCCTGTGGTATCCGAGCCGCCCGTCTTGAAGGAAATAGCGGTATAGGATGTTGGGGCGGCGCCCGCGGCCGTGACGTTGTCGGCTGAAATCCGGAAGGTATAAGAGGTGTTCTGGGCAAAATTCACGCCGACTGCCGCGGCGCCGCCGCCGTCGCCGAGTACTACTTCCGTCAGGGCGCTGGCTTTCACGCCACTGTCGAGACGATTCACCGCCGCCGCGATCTCTTCGGCGCTGGCGCCGGTCCTGTAGTACACGTCATAGTTGCCCGAAGACGTCGAGAGTGCGAAGTCGCCCTTGAGCAGGGCACCTTTCACTGCTGATGTATCTCCAGCATCGCCGGACAACAACAGGGCATCGCCTATGGCGGTTCCAGCAGCGCCTTTCGTGCCGACCACGAGATCGCCCACGCCGCCGTTGCTGTAGGCGGCTAGACCGCCGATGCGATTGTTGCCGTAGGCGTTGGTTTGGAAATTCCCGGAGATGATGGAAATCGTCTGGTTGGCATTCGCCCCAACCTGAAAGTTGAGGGAAGCGAAAGAGCCGTCGATCACTTTGCGGCCGTTGAATTCGGTCGTGGTCGCAATGCGTTGCAGCTCCTGCGTCAGCGACTGGACCTCGGTGTTGAGCGCTGCGCGGTCGCTCGCGGTATTGGTCCCGTTGCCGGCCTGAATCGCCAGTTCGCGAATGCGCAGCAGGATGTCGCCGGAAGAAGCAAGCGCCGCCTCGGCGGTCTGCGAGAGTGAAACGCCGTCGTTGGCGTTGCGATTGGCCTGATCCAGGCCGCGAATCTGGGCCGTCATTCGCTCGCTGATCGCCAGACCCGCGGCGTCGTCCTTGGCACTGTTGATGCGAAGGCCGGACGACAGACGTTGCAGCGACTGACCGAGACTGGACTGTGACGTGTTCAAATTGCGCTGGGCGTTTAGCGAGGCAATATTGGTATTGATGATTTGGGGCATTTTGCTTCTCCTTTAAGACAAACTAGCCTGAATTATTCGAGCGTGTCGTTGCTGAGGGCGCCGCATGTGTTGAGGATTCGGTCGAATTGCCCTGAAAAACTGGGGCACGATCCCAGGGTGGCGGTGCCGACCCTCCTGGACTTGTGCGGGAAAGCAGAGCCGCTTGCTCTGGACCAAACCCGGTAATAGTTGCCACCGTATAGCTCGTCCCGGTAAAACTTGCCGCAGTTCTTCCTGGCCCCTAATGCAGCACCCGGCCGAGTCGCGCAACGGCACGCTGTCCGGGCCGCTGCGGCCTGGTTCGGGCAGTGGCTTGGCGGTCGGTGTTCGGTCAAACGGTCTTTTGATTTCATGGTGACCTTCCGTTAAGCAGGTTGCGTGCCCGCAAGCACTACCGGGCGGCAGAAGGAACCAGTGCGATGCCCTGTAAGCACATAACGTTTGAAATATCAAAGTATTATCTGTTGGAGGTGGCCAAGCTTGCTAGTGATCAGCCAGGCAAAGCGATGCTGGATGAGTCGGGTGCGGCGCCGACTTCACAAGTTGGGCGGATGCGGGCTGAGGGTTCCCTTCACGGGACCGCAACCGACCGGCGTCAATCTATCGGCTGGTCTCAATGAGCCGATCAAACATACATTCGTAGGCGTTTTCGAGGGAACGGGCGAGGCCGCTCCCGTCACAGAGAGGGCTCGAAGACATGTTCTTTCGTTGCGAAACCCGTAACTCTTGGCGCTTCGCGGTGTCACGGGAGAGCGCAACGACTTTGCCGACATAATCCGCCGGATCGGCGGCAATCCATTCCGGATGGCCGATGGCGCTGACCAGTCCAGAGGTCATGCGCGAGGCGGCGCGGTCTCCTTCCATGGTGATGACCGGTACCGCCATCCAAAGGGCATCGCAAGTCGTTGTGGCGCCGCCATGGCCACCCAGCGGGTCGAGCGCGATATCCAGGCGGTCGTGGTAGGCCATGTGTGATGTCCAGTCGGGCGTGCTTGAACGATCACGAAGTTCGATTCGTTGCGGTTCGACACCGTGACCGGCCATCTGGTCCAGAATTCTCCGGCGATTGGTCGGATCTGCCAGCTCGCTAGCCTTCAAAAGCAGCCTGCCTTCGGGCATTGATTTCAATATCCTGGCCCAAAGCGCAAGAGTCTCCGCGGTCAGTTTGGATAAATCGTTGAAACTTCCGACCCGGATGATTCCGGCCGGGTCGGGTGTCCATGCCGGTTCGGGTGCGTCGGACCCGGCGCGGTAGGCCATTCGGATCCTGGGCAGGCGCCAGACCTTCTCGCAAAAGTGAATGTCATGCGCCGCCGGAGTCAGGATTTCGTCGCCTATCCAGTAGTCGATTTCGGTCAATCCGGTGGTCGCGAAATAGCCGAGATAATGGGCTTGGACCGGCGCTGCGCGCAGCGCGAATATGCCCAGGCGGTTGTGGTCGGTGTGCCCGGAAAGGTCGATCAACACATCGATGCAGTCCGCCGCGATGCGGTCGCGCGCTTCCTCGTCGGAGAGGTTGGTGACGGGAATCCAGGCGTCCACCAGCGAATTCAGTCTCCCGGTCACGGCGTCACGAAGGTCGTGGGTTGGGTAAGCGAACACCTCGAATCGACCGCGGTCATGACCCGCAAGCACTTGCTCGATGAAGTAACTCACCGCATGTTGGCGAAAATCGCCGGATACATAGCCGATCCGCAGGCGGCGTCCCTGACGTGGTCTGGGGACGGCCAGCCGGCGGCGGCCGGCGGCGGCCCTGTCATGCGTCGATATACAGGCGTGCTCCCATCCTTTGGCAAGCCCCAGGTAGTCGTGGGGACTTCCCAAGCCATGGTAGCCGCACAGGAACAACAGATTCGAGTAGGCGCCCGCAAAATCCGGCTTGACGGAGAGCGCCTTCAGGTAGCAGCCAACGGCGCCGCCAATCTCTCCTTTCAGCCGTAACGCCGATCCCAGGTTGGTGTAGGCCTCGGTGTAATCGGGCTTGAGGGCAATTGCTCTCCGGTAGCTGGCGATTGCCGCGTCCAACCGGATCTTGTTCTTGAGGGCGTTCCCGAGATTGTAATGAGCCTCCGCGTAGTCTGGCAGGTGAGTGAGGGCGTTCTCGAAGCTTTGAATCGCATCATCGAGCCGTCCGCTCGCGTTGAGCATGCTGCCAAGACTGTTGTGAGCCTGGGCGTAGTCGGGTTTGATCTGCAATGCGCGACGAAAACAGCGGATCGCGATATCCAGGAGGCGTTCACCGGCGTAGGCGGTTCCGAGATTCAGGAAGGCGTCGGTAGACCAAGGGACCAGGCAGATATAGCGCTGGAACTGGGCGGCGGCATTCCGACCTTGTCCACTGCTCAACAACCGATAGCCCGAAGCGAAGATCGCTTGCAGCCGGTCCGCTTCCGGCTGGGCCGGAATTACCTTGTCAATGCAGCATTTCTTGTACTTCTTCCCGCTGCCGCAAGGGCAGGGGGCGTTGCGGTTGGAGATAGTCAAGCTCGGCCCTCAGCAAGAAAGCAGGAGGCCAAAGGGTAAAGATTCCGGCCTGGCGAGATTCTAAGCGGTTTTGCTGAAAGCGCCGGGCAACCCGGCCAGTTGTTGAGCCAAGGCGTCACTGGTGAATTTCATGCTGCCGAGGACGGCATCGAGCGCGGCATACTGGGAGCGGTAGCGCTGCTCGATATCGGCGAGGCGCGAACTGAGCCTGGTCCGTCTGGCGGTGAGCGACTTTAGTCCGAGGTTGATGCCGTCGGTCTTGGCGGTGAGGGCGCCGTTGCTGCCCAACTGTGCATCGAGCAAGCTCGTTAGTCTGCCCCCGGTGTGGGCGACGATGGCGGCGACATCTGCCGCATTGTGGTTAATGGCGTTCTGAAGCTTGGCGGAGTCGACGGCCAAGGATCCATCCTTTTGGAATGCTACCCCGATTTGCGATAAGGCCCGGAAGCTGCCGCTCATACCAGCCGGTCTCGCGGCGATGATGTTGCGCACTTGATTCTGGATGGCGAGTAGCGCGGAGTCGCCCTCGAGGACTGGCGTCTGCCTGGTGGCGATATTGTAAGTCGACAAGTCCTTCAGGGGCTTGGCAACGTCGTTGTAAGCTTTGACGAAAGCATCCACGGCGCCATTGATCGAACTGGTGTCGCGGGTGACGGTGAGCGTAGCGGCAGAAGTGGTTTCCTTGAGCAGATTCAGGGTGACACCGTGAATCACATCCGTGACTGTATTCGAACTCTTGGTGGCGGCGATACCGTTTACCTTGAATGCTGAGTCCTGGGCGGCGATCGTCTCGGCAAGGCGCTGCCCGGCATCATCCGCTGGGTCGTGAGCGAGGAGGTTAGCCAAGGCCTGATCTCCGGCGACAGAAATCCTGATGCTATTGGCTGCGCCTGAGGTCGACGTCAAGACCAGGCGATAGGGCGTCGCGCTGCCGTCATTGATGATGCTGGCAGTGACGCCGATTGCGGCGGCGTTGATGGCGTCGCGAATATCGCCAAGCGAGGTGCGGGCGCTATCGATGGTGACGGTTCGGGTTCCTGTGCCATTGCCGGTGAACGAGGCGCCTGCATATTTCCCGGCCGCGGTGTCGAGTGCGCCATCGGCGATGGTGCCGAAGTCGAAGTTCAGGGCACCGCTACCGATCGCGGACGTCGTGTCGAGCTGTCCGTCGGCGGCTAGATTCTGCTCCTGGGCCAAGCGGGTGATGTCCATCCGGTATTTGCCGGGGATGGCCGTAGTGTTCGCCGAAGCGACGAACAGGGAGATATCCGAGGGGCTGGCCTTGGTGGATTGAACACCAGCCACGCTGGTCAGCGTGGCCGTGGCCTCGCGCAAGGCCGACAAGCCGCTCTTGAGCGTGCCATAGGCGGAGAGTCTGGCCTGGTAACCGGCTTCTATTGAGTCGAGTTTCTTCAGCGGTTGCTGCTCGATCGCCATCAACTGGCTGACGATTCCATTTACATCGAGAATCGAGCCGGATGCCGTAATGGTCATGCTGAACTTCTGGAGATTTGCTGGGGGGGAAGTGGCGGTGGCCGCCGCTGCGGCGGCCACCGTCGGGGACTGCTACGCTTTAGCGCGAATCAACATGCCTTGCAGCTTGTCGAGCGTCTTCGCGATTGCCAAAGCTTCTTCGGACGGAAACTGGCGAATGGTCTTGTTGGTTTCCTTATCCACAACTTTCACGATATTCATGCTGGTCTCACTGTCCACAGTGAATTCCAGGTTATTGCCCAGACCTTGCATGGTCCGGTTGATCTTGTCTGTCGCTGCACGCAATGCCGCCGAATCAACGGTTCCTGTTCCAGTCTCGATACCTTTGAGCGGGGGTAATTCGACTGAAACGGGCCTCTCGCGAACCATGGCGACATCAGACTGAATACCCTGAGAATTGCTGACGGTATTTAGCGGGTTGATTTGCATGGTTGATACTCCTTCCAGGAACCCCGGACTGGCGAATAGACCAATCCGGGATTATTCACACGTCGGGCCAAGATTACTTCAGCAACGCCAAGACACTGCTGCCCAATTGGTTCGCTTGTGCCAACATCGCGATACCGGCCTGCTGGAGGATCTGCGAGCGTGCGAGATTGGTGGTTTCCTTGGAGAAGTCCGTGTCGCGAATGCGCGAGCGTGAGGCACTCAGGTTCTCCGAGGTTGCCGACAGGTTGGAAATGGTGCTTTCGAAGCGAGCCTGAATGGCGCCGTAACGGGCACGTTGGTCAGTAATCGACGCCAATGCGGAGTCGACAGTCGCCAACGTCCGCTGAGCCGCATCATAGGTCGACACATCGAGCGTCGAGGTTGTCTGCAGTTGGGAACCATAGGTCCCTGCGGCCGCTACGCCCGCGGCGCCAAACACATCGATCGCGGTGCCGCCCGTGGTGATGGCGAAGGCCTTGGTGGAGTCAAAGGTCACCCTGCCGGTGTACCACGCACCTTCACCGGCCACCCAAGCGGAGCCTGCGGTCGTCAATGCGAGCGAGGTGGCCGCTGGCTGGCTGGTCGT
>JBAYJH010000237.1:0-7787 GCA_041665185.1 Sterolibacterium sp. | reverse complement strand
GTTCTCGCGGGCTATGGACAACGTCGAAGCCCTGGCCGGCGATAGCTTTGCGCTCGACTTCGACTGGGGACGCTTCGCGCGCGTCATCGATGTCGGCGGATCGAGAGGCAGCAAGTCGCTGGCCATCCTCAAGCGGCATCCGCAGTTGCGGGCGCTGGTGGTGGATCGTGCCCAGGTCGTCGACGGTGCCGCGCAATCCTGGGAGGGGCGCGAAGATCCGGCGCTGCTCTCCCGTCTGAGCTTCGAGGCTGGCGACCTGCTCGACGCGGTTCCGCCGGCGGCGAACGGCAAGGACATCTACCTGCTCAGCGCCGTCCTGCATGGCTTCGATGATGAGACTTGCGTCCGTATCCTGCGCAATCTTTCCGTCGCGGGCGCCGCAAGCGGCGCCCGCATCGTCCTGATGGAACTGGTGTTGCCCGAATCACAGGCCGACCTGGCCGGCGCCTCGTTCGACATGCAGATGTTCATGGGCACCCAGGGCAGGGAACGGACGCTCGCCGAATGGTGCCGGCTCATCGACGGCGGTGGCCTGGTGCTGGAGGAGGTGGTCGGCCTGCAATCGTTCGCCAGTATCCTGGTGCTGCGCCAGAGGGACTGATCGCAGCGTTATGGGCGCGCTTCTGCGAGAGGATGCGCTAGCCCGCGGGCTCTTCCAGCAATTTGGCCACGACTCCGGCCGCGGCCCGACCCAATGCCAGGTGCTGCGGCGCGTCGAGATGCACGCCGTCGAGGCTGCTGGCGGTGATGACCGAGGCGGCATCGAAGAAATGGCAGTCCAGCTCGCGACAGACCTGTGAGTAGGCCGCCGCCAGGCCGGCGCACTTGCTGTCGCCACCCTCGAACTTCGGCGCCAATGGACCGGCTGGCGTGCCGATGGGCGGCGGCGCGATCACTAGGATCCTGGGCACCGGCATGCCCGGCTCTATCGGGGCGTTGCGGATCGCTGCGACCAGCGTGGCGATCCCCTGGGAGGCGTGCCAGGCATTGAGTTGATGCATCGACTGAAAATCGTTGGTCCCCAGCATCAGCACCACCAGATCGAGCGGCGAACAGCCTTCGATCCGCTGCGCCAGGCCGATGAGGCCGTTGCGTCCCGGCTTGAAGGGGTCTTCCCACACCGTACGCCGGCCGTTCAGGCAGTCCTCGACGACGCGCACGGCGTGGCCTTGCGCGTTGAGTTCGCCTTCCATCACGCCCGGCCAGCGCTGGGAAAATTCCAACCGGCGCCGGGTCAGCGGGACGATGCCCCACGACAGTGAATCGGCATAGACGAGAATATGCTTCATTCATTTCCCTCCGCTGCGGTCCGACGCGGCCGCTCCGTCCGATCGATTGGGTGAACGCGCACTGTGGTCACAGCCGCTTGGCCATGAAAACGCTGTGGGGATCTTCGACATAATCGCCGAAGGGCGCGCAGTACTCGAAGCCGAAGGCCAGATACAAGTTCCGAGCCGGTTCGAAGGCGGCGGCGGAGCCGGTTTCGAGCCACAGACGCCGGTAGGATCGGCCACGCGCTTCCTCGATGATCCTGGCGAGCAGGGTCCGGGCGACGCCGGTGCGCCGGTGGGCCGCCGCGGTGCGCATCGACTTCACCTCACCCTCTTCGGCGCTCATGGCCTTGAGAGCGCCGCAGCCAAGTAACTGCGGTCCTTCCCAGGCGGACCAGAAGGTGATCTCGGGCCGGCGCAGCTCCTCCAGGTCCAGCGCATGCACGCTTTCCGGCGGCGACAGCTCCAGCATGCCTTGCAGGTGCTCGCGCAGCAGAGCGTGAATCTCCGGCCGGGAAAGATCGTCGAGTTCGATCAGCATGGCTGTAGCGTCCATAGGCACAAGGTCCGGCTCTCTATGCGATTCGACATTGGCGGCGAGTTTTCTGCCTGCCTGAAATCACTTCGGCGGGACCGAGCCGGCCGCAGGCCAGTCGGTGGCGCCGACTCGGCGCAGGGTCATTTCGAAGGTTTTCACCGGAGCCTGGCCTTCGACGATGCGCTCGCCAATCTCCACCCAGGCGTCGTCCTTTACGGTCGCCGTGTACCTCAGGGTGGCGCGACCCATGTTGACGGACCACGTGAACCCGTCGGCCCGTACTTCCAGCGGAAAATCCCCCGAGTAGCCTTGGGCATAGGAGCGGAAATTGTACTTGCCGGTTTGCGGCGAATAGGAGATCACGGCGAAGGCGTTGAATGGCGCCGTTCCGTCCGGTGCGTAACCGCGGCCCTCGATGACCTTGATGGTGCCATCCAGGAAGGGGCCGACCCGTTCGGTTTGGGTGATGTCCAGCGTCTTGCCATCGGGCAAGGTGACTTTGGCCGCGCCGCGCCAGGTGCCGTCGAAGATACCCAGCGGCTGCATCGATTGGCGTTGCGCCGCCTGAAGCATGGGCGTATCCGGGGCGCCGGCGGCGGAACTGCCGGCCGATACGGCGGAAAGAACACACCCGAACAAGGCGAAGAGCCGAACGCGACGATGGTCCATGAAATTCCTTTCCAGTGTGGTGGTGACGCCGACGATTATAAGTTCAGAGGCGCCCGGCAGATAGGCGGGATGCCGTCTGCAACGGCCGGTTTGACGTATCGACCCCAAGGCGGTCCGTGATCGCGTCGCCAGCGAGCGCGATCGAATTGCAGTCGGCGAGGCGCGTCGCGACCTGCTGGCAGCGTTGGCGCAACGCGTTGTCGCGGGTCAGCTTCTCCAGTGCGCCGGCAACGGCTGAAGCGGTATAGTGCTTCGGCAGGAGCTCTTGCGCCACGCCAAGGCGCACCGCCCGGCTTGAGTTGTCGAACTGGTCATAGGCGGCGGGCCGGATGAGCTGGGGGACGCCTGCCCTCAGGGCCTGGCTGGTCGAGCCGACGCCGCCGTGATGGACAAAGGCGGCAAGCCTGGGCAGCAGGGCACCGAAGGGAGCGTAGTCGACATGAATCACGCCCTGCGGCAGCGCTGCGGGAATCTGCTGCGGGAAATGCGACAAGAGGATGGCGCGCCGCCCTGCCGACTCGCAAGCCTCGATAGATGCCTTGAAGAAGCCATGGGCGGCCGCCGTGGCTGTTCCCGCCGAGAAGGCGACGGGCGGCGGGCCGGCCTTGATGAACTGATCCAGGCTCGGCGACAGCGGCATCTGGTTGCCATGGTCGCCATGGTCGTAAAGCGGGAAGCCAGCCAGGACGACATCCTTGGGCCAGTCGGCCTGGGGCTCGCCGAACCAGCCGGGAAACATCCCGATCACGCAGTCTGCCTCGTGAATCCAGGAACGGAAGATCCGCTGCAAACCGGGCAGGCCAAGTTCGGCGCGCAGACGATTCAGCGGTCGCGTGAAATGCGGGTCGTAAAAGAGTTTGTCGAGCAGCCACCAGGCGACGTGCTTCACCGGCGTGGGAGTGCCGGAGTCGATCCAGCGCGGCACCAGCCGCGCCGGACTGAGGTTCGAGCGAAAGGTGGCTGGCGCCAGGTGGATGGTCGCACCTCGAATGCCGTCGGTTTCTCTTAGCAGGCGGGGCGCAAACAGCAGGGAACTGCCGATGGTGATCGTTTGCCCAGGCAGTACATCGGCCTTCATGGCGCGGTAGTACGCAGGACAAATTTCCGCGAAGTGCCTGGCGACGTTCTTGAAAGCCCTGGTTGGGTCGCCGTCGGCCGCCTCGCCAAACAACGCCGAATATTGGTCGACTGCGCTGATCGGCACAAACGCTATCCCGGCGTCTGTCGCATAGCGGCGGAAGAACGGATTCGCGTACAGGATTACCTCGTGCTCGCGAGCGGCGAACTCTCGACCGATGGCGACAAACGGCAGCACGTCGCCATGGCTGCCCGCCGTGGAAATCAGTACTCTCATCGGGAGGCGCTCAAGAAGGGTTCCGTGCCGGAGGCGTTATGGCCAATCAGGTGGGTTCGGTCGCCATCCCCGCAATTCTACGACACCGGCTTGCCGTCGGCGGTCAGGGTGAGGCTGCCGCTCTCGGAAAAGTGCAGGGCGATGATGTCGTAATGGCGATTTCCCGAGAACAGGTAGCGGTATTTGGCGACCACCGCGTCGGCTTGGGCTTGATTGGTGGCGGCGGCGTATTCCTCCTGAAACGGGATGGCCTTCCTCATCTCGACCAGGTGCGAGGTGAGCGCGCTGACGGCGCTAAGCTCCCGCGCCAGCGTCGGGTTGTCCTCAAGCGCCTGCTTGAACTGTTCGGCGTAGGGGTAATCGGCGGGCAACTGGATCTGCCCCCGCTCGTCATAGGTGACGCTGGAAGGCGGATAGGGAACGTGATTCTGCGCCAGGAACCGCGGGAAGGCCGCCGAGATGTGCTTGGTCAGGGCGTCGATATTCTTCTGGTTCGGGAGCAGCAGCGGCGGCAGTGTGGCCAGAGAGCCGCCCGTATTGGCATGCGGCGAGAAATACTCGTCGATGTTCAGCGTCTTGGCGCCTTGGCTGGTTTCGAAGACCGCCGTCGCGTTGCCGCCCGAGGGCACCGCCGGCTTGGTCTCGGCGGCGAGGATGTCGCGCGCAGCCTGTGAAATGGTGGTTCGGTCGGCAGAAGTTGCCGCCGAGGCGGCAGAATCCGTCTCGCTGGCGACGACCGAATCTTGCTTCCGGCGCAATGAAATATCGATAAGCGACGTGGCCGAATAGGCGCTGGCTGACTGGACGTGCACGAGAGGCTCCTTGAACGCTGTTGATCACCTGGCCAGTATCAGCAAGCGGCATGCCACACCGGCAACGCCACAGGAGTTTCTCCGATTCCGACGTGCCGGCCAGCCGGCAAGCCGGCGCTGCGCCGCTTTCAGCGTCGGCTGGCTGCGGGTCTGGCTTGCCGCGCCATCACTCTTCTTCCCTGTAATTGAGGGAGTCGCTCGCGCGCCCGACAAACATGAAGCGTTGAGGTTTGCCATCGGTGCCCGCGGGCAGCTCGGCCAGCACGCCGAATTTTCCGGAGTCGGGCTATTCGGCGATCTCGGGCGACAGCTTGGTACTCACCGCAAGATAATGCAGTTCATCGGCTCCGGTATTGACGATCTGGTGGGCGGTTTCCTTGCCGCCCGGCGGGCAGGCGATCAGGTCACCGGAGCGGATGGGATAGACCGTCTCGCCGATCCTGACTTCGCCGCTGCCTTGCAAGGCGACGAACATCTCTTCCGCCCAGGGCCGCGCCGCTCTTGGCGCAACGAATGGGTTGACCGTCACTTCTCCAGAAGTTCCAGCAGAGAGTCTTCCTCTGCGTCGGATAAGCCGGCGCACCTGAGCGTGGGGAACGGCGCACGGGCCAGTTCCCAGTCCAACGCGTCCCTCAGCGTGGCTTCAAGCGGCCGCCTGAGCAATCCGGCCCTGGCCGCGGCGCTGCTGTCCCGGGCCGAGAAGCCCGAGTATTCAGGCGTCGGCAGCCACAAAGGCAGCGACCTCGAACCCATCCACGGACTGACGCTTTGCTTCAGCAACCAAGCCGAGCCGGCGGCTAAAGGTTCTGAACGACTGTTGCGA
Organism: Sterolibacterium sp.; assembly: GCA_041665185.1. Taxonomy (GTDB): domain Bacteria; phylum Pseudomonadota; class Gammaproteobacteria; order Burkholderiales; family Rhodocyclaceae; genus JACRAR01. Next base: position 2,320 of record JBAYJH010000237.1, on the reverse strand, counting down.
TGAACGGCAGGTCAGGATTCGGATTGCTGGTGAGTCATTTTGACGGTGCCAGGCCGCTGAAATCGATGACGAGCGTGACATAGCCATTGCCACTACTTGACGACAGGAACTTCTCCAACTCGCGACGTGTCGCGATACATGGAGAGCACCAGTCCGCAAAGTACTCGACAAGCAAATATTTGTGCTTCGGAATCGAGCCGAATGTTATCGGCTGATGGTTCTTGCCGAAAAGACCTTTGAAATGCTCATCCCGGTTTTCGCCGTAAACGATCTTCTTGCAGTTCGGGGGAGGTCCTTGGTGCCCAGGTGGCGAAGGACTATCGGAGATACAGCAGAACGCGTCGCCGGCAGTTGCTTTTAGGGAAGAGAGTTCTTGGGGCCAGCCAGCTCGATCGATCAATTTGCCGCTGGCATCGTAGAGATGCAGCCTAGGCAATGTCAACGGCTTGATCGACTTCATTTTTGGCAATTCGTAGGCGCCAGATATTAGCTTTGCATCTGACGCGAACGCGTAGCAAGCCAGGAACGAGAACGAAAGGGCTATGACGGCGGAGGATAGTCTTTTCATGTTCGACCTATGCGAGTATTGGGCAACAAATAGAAGTGAGCGGCCTGTGCGGCTTTTTGCGCAGGCCCACTCGACCGCCTCGTAAGGGCTGCGGCAACAGTGAAGTACCGTCAGGCTTTAGAGTGATGATCCGCATAAGCCATTCCATGACCGAGCGACCAATCCATGCGTGAATTTTCAATCAGAGCAATCATGATGTCATCTGCCCGAAAGCCTGCTTGCACTGCTCTGTCAGAAATATGACGAAATAGCGCTCGCTTCTGATCATCGGTGCGCCCGGCCAAAAAAACTATTTCCGCGATACAAGCGTTGTTTGAGCGACTCACGCCTCCGAAGCGAGGATCAAGAATAATTTCTTCACTTTCAAAGCGAGAAATTAGCTGAAAAAGGTCGTTTGGCGGAACATTACAAGTTTTCACAAGTCCATCTTGAACAGCCTCGGCGAGTGCTTTGACCATGCTTGACGGAAGGTGTTTGGGGGCTGATATTTTGGTGAGTGGCATAGAGAGTGTGGATTTACAGGGTTAGGAAAACGGTATTTCGAATGCTCGCGACATAACGCCAAGCGCTTTGCGCAGACGACGAACAGAAGCGATAACCCCAAGCCCGCGAAGATCTGATGGATTCATTGCGGGGGGGAGGCGGGTTGAGGACTCAAGATGACCAACGTTCGAGATCAGGGGTGAACGAGCGAAGCGAGGGAACCGAGAAGCGCAGCTTCTCGGGCATCCCCTGGATCGAGGGGATAGCGAAGCAATCGGGCCGCGACCGCAAATCGCCCCGAAGTAAGCCAACGCGACAGCTATACGAATCCATCACTTGAGATGACTTGCTTGAGAGCCCGCATTGACTATCTCCGAGGCGGGCATGACGCGGACTCTCGGCCCAAAGCTAGCTATGTTGGCAAGTGTCTCGTTGTGGTGCGCGGAAATCTTGGCGGCAGTGAGAATGGTGTTGTCCACGGTCGAATGTCCATCGGCAATCAGAGTCACGGGGAAGCCGAGTGCCAAAGAACGCCTAGTTGTGGTGTCAACGCAGAACTCACTCTGAAGGCCGCAAATGATCAACTCGGAAATGTCGTGTTCGGTGAGGATCGAGAGAAGGTCCGTGTTGAGATAGGAGTCCGGTGTGCGCTTGCGGACGCGAATGTCGGACGGAGCGACGTGCAGTCCCGACCCGAGCTGCCAACCTGCGAACCCGACCTGAAGAGGAGGATAGTCGGTCTCATGTTGAATGAAGATTACTGGAGCGCCGAGATTACGACAGCGATCGGAGACAAGATTGATGCGATCGATGACCCGTGTTGCCTCGAAAGCGGCGTACTCGCCGAAGCAGAGCGCTTGCTGAACGTCGATGACAAGGAGAGCAGTAGGCATGGATATGTGGGTTACCGAGGCTGTAGAAAAAGTGGTTGAGGGGTCATGCTGGATGTTTTTCGGGGGTCAGTTGAGCATTCCCCGCCCGAAGATCGTCGAATGCAGAGCGTTTTGAGAAGCCGTTTTCTCTTCGCAGACATTGCATTTTTCAAAATTGAGTTTTCCTACAGCTTCAACGTGAAGTTGAGGGGCGGCGCGCCGTTGCGCGTCCCTCTCGAATGATGTGTTAGCGGTTGTTTGGCCAACGGCTCGGATTGCGAGCATCATGTAACACAGCCAGAACATGCACGAGATCGCCCCGCACCGCATAAAACAAACCGTAAGGAAATCGAGGAAGGAGAGCGCGGCGAACATTTGGAATTACCTCGGCATAAAG
>JBAYJH010000236.1:0-7789 GCA_041665185.1 Sterolibacterium sp. | reverse complement strand
GGCGGCGATGGCCATCCTCTGGCGCAGTCATCCGGAAGAAACCTCGCTGCCAACCTGGGCACTGGGTGCCTTGCTGGTGGCGGCGGGCTACCTGGGTATCGCCCTGCGCGACTGGCTGTCGCCGTTCGTGTCGATCCCGCTTGCCAACGCCTGCGTTACGACCGGGCACGTCTGCTTCCTGAATGGGGTGAGCAGCATGATTGGGCGCAAACCCGTGGCGATGCGGGCCATGGCCGCATTGTTTCTGGCCATCGTGGCGAGCTTGTCGTACTTCACCTATGTGCAGGCGAGTACAGCCGCGCGGATGGCCATTCAATTTGTGGTGATTGGCCTGCTGGCGGTGGAGACGGCCCGTCGCCTGCTGGCGACACGCGAGCGCGCCAATCCGCTGCCGAATCTCGCCGTGGCGGCGACCTTTTCGATCCTGGGACTGGCCTTGCTGGTCCGGGTCGGACTGATGCCTTTCGACGTGCCCCAACAGAACATCTTTGCGCCTAGCGAAATCCACGAGACGGTCTTCGTGATCATGCTGTTGTTTTATGCGGCGCTGATGTACTGCCTTCCGGCGCTGCTCTTCTCCAGAAACATGGCCCAGCGCGAGCAGGGCGAAGCGGTGTTGCGCCGGCGTGCTGAGGAGTACCAAACCATACTGGCGACCGCGCTGGATGGCTTCTGGCTGGTCAGCCTTGAGGGTGAGTTGCTCGACGTCAATAGCCGCTACGCCGACAACTCCGGATATACGCGGGATGAATTGTTGGCGATGCATGTTCCCGATCTGGAGGCCAAGGAAAGCTCGGACGAAACTGCCAAGCATATTTCGCGCATCATTGAGTTCGGCGGCGATCGCTTCGAATCCAGACACCGGCGCAAGGATGGATCGATCTGGGACGTCGAGATCAGTGCGACCTACCTGGTTGCCGACGGCGGAAAGATTTTCGCGTTTTTGCGTGACATCACCGCGCGCAAACAGGCTGAAGCCGAATTGCGCATTGCTGCCGCTGCCTTCGAGTCGCAGGAAGGCATGATGGTCACCGATGCCGACCGCGTGATCCTGCGCGTCAATCGCGCCTTCACCGAACTCACCGGCTACACGGCGGCGGAGGCCGTGGGACAGACCCCGCGTCTGCTCCACTCCGGTCGCCACAATGCCGAGTTCTATAGGGTCATGTGGGAGACCATCCATCGCACCGGCGGATGGCAGGGAGAGGTTTGGGACCGGCGCAAGAACGGAGAGGATTATCCGAAGTGGCTGACCATCTCCTCGGTGAAAGACGACGAGGGGGCGGTGACCCATTACATCGGCGCACAATACGACATCACCGAACGCAAGGCGTCGGAGGAAAAGATCAATGAACTGGCGTTCTTTGACCAGCTCACCGGCCTGCCCAATCGGACGCTCCTGCTCGACCGCTTGAAACAGACCATGACCGCCAGTTCCCGCAGCGGCAGTTTTGGCTCGCTGCTGTTCATCGATCTCGACAATTTCAAGACGCTCAACGACACGCTTGGTCATGACATGGGCGATATGTTGCTTAAGGAGGTCGCGCGGCGCCTGACCACCTGCGTACGTGCGGGAGATACCGTGGCGCGCCTCGGCGGCGACGAATTCGTGGTGATGCTGACCAGCCTGAGCGTCGGCGAAAGAGATGCCGCGAGTCAGACGGAAATCGTGGGTGAGAAGATCATTGCGGCGCTCAATCGAACCTATCAACTCAGGAGCGTCGCCTACCGCAACACGCCGAGCATAGGCGCGACCTTATTCCGCGGCCATCAGACCGAGATTGATGACCTCTTGAAGCAGGCCGACCTGGCCATGTACAAATCCAAAGCCTCGGGCCGCAACGCCCTGCGTTTCTTCGATCCGGCGATGGAACGCGACGTGATGCAGCGCGCCGCCCTGGAGAAGGACCTGCGCGAGGCGGTGGACAAACAGCAATTCCTGCTGCACTACCAGGCTCAGGTCGCGGACGGCAAACTGACCGGGGCAGAGGTTCTAGTGCGCTGGCAACATCCCGTGCGCGGCATGGTGCCGCCCGCCGATTTCATTCCCATGGCCGAGGATACCGGGTTGATCCTTCCCCTGGGCCAATGGGTGCTGGCAACCGCCTGCTCGCAACTGGCTCTGTGGGCGCGCCAACCGGCGATGGCACAACTCACGGTGGCCGTAAATGTCAGCGCCCATCAGTTTCGCCAAGCCGACTTCGTCGACCAGGTCGTCGCGCTACTCGACGAGACCGGGGCCAACCCGCGGCGACTGAAACTGGAACTGACCGAAAGCCTGGTGATCACCAGTGTCGAAGAGATCATCGAAAAGATGTTCGCGTTGAAGGCCAAAGGCGTGGGCTTCTCGCTGGACGACTTCGGTACCGGCTATTCCTCGCTGTCCTACCTGAAGCGTTTGCCGCTCGATCAGCTAAAGATCGACCGGTCCTTCGTCAACGACGTGCTAAGCGACCCCAACGATGCCTCGATTGCCAAGACCATCATTGCTCTTGCGCACACTCTTGGCTTGGGCGTGATCGCCGAGGGCGTGGAGACGGAGGCACAGCGAGACTTTCTCGCCACGGCCGGTTGCCATGCCTATCAGGGCTATCTGTTCGGCCGGCCGCTGGCTATCGACGGATTTGAGGAGTTGGCGCGGCGGGGCTTGAGGAGGATCGACTGACCGCCTTGTCCGGTCAAGGCCATCCTGGGGATGGGCCTCACCACCCGAAGACGGCTATGGTGACGGTGACAAAGCCGAGCACCAGATTGGTCAGCACCAGGACGCGGATCGCGTTCATCGCCTGCCCAGCCGCCGGCCAGTCCTGGAGCGCCACTGCCGCGACCATCCGGCGGTGAAAACGCAGCACGATAATTCCGAAGATTACGCTCATGGCGATAGCCAAGCCGAGCATCGCCATCCAGCTGGCGGGGATTGTCGCGCCAGTCTGTGCGAAGCGGGCAAGTCCGCTGCCCCAGAGTGCCGCCAAGGCCACGCTCACCATCACGAAGAAGCGCCCCAGCACGGCGGCCAACAAGGGCAGGCGTTGCGGCGGCACCAGTTGTGCCGCGGCGACCGGGCGCAGGCAGAAATGGGCAAAGAACATGCCGCCGACCCAGACAATCACTGCGACGAGGTGAATCAGAACAAGGACGCGGTTCAAGAGTTGTCTCCTTCAGGGTGAAATGTCGCGCTCCGCATGGCCGACTCGCGCCACTGCCTGCAATCGGCCACGACCAGCTGGTCGGAATTGGGATTCAATATGAACAACGGCTGGACGGATCGCAAAAGGGCAGCTTTCCGCGCGCCGCACACAGAGTATACTTGCGATAGGGAGCATAAGAAGAGATGCGGGCTCGCTCTAGCCGCTCTATTTCACCTTATGGACGGCCCATTGATGCCATGTGGGTGGTCCTTGCCTTCGTTGGCTTGGCGGGTGTAAGTGCGGGAAGTTATGTTGTCCAGTCTGATCGCATCGGGGAAAACGCGTGGCCCTTACCACAATCATCGACCCCAGCGTGGCGACAAGCCGGCGCCGCCATTACCGGCTATTGTGGAGCGGGATCGGACTGGCCAACTTGTTCTTGATTGGGCTGGTCGTTGCGGTCGTCGTCCAGAATAGGCAGCGCGCCTTCGATGAAGCGATGGCCATTGCGCAAAACTACTCGCGTACAGTCGAAGCAAACTTCGTCGGCTTCGTGCGCAGGATCGACGTGACATTGCTCACCGTGGCGGACGAGGTTGCCCGCCAGAGAGCCAATGGCGGCATCAAGGAACTTGAACTCAACGCTTTCCTTGCACGTCAAGACACCCATATTGCGGAAGCACGTGGCCTCCGGGTGATGGATGCGCAAGGCAATATTCGCTATGCGGTGAGTGGCGTCAATATTCGCGGGGCGAACATCGGCGACCGGCCCTACTTTATTCGGGTGCGGGACGATGCAAACGCTGGCCTGGTATTTTCAGAGCCGCTAATGGGTCGCGCCAGCAACATGCCTGTCGTTACCCTGTCTCGCCGGATCAACGATCGAGATGGATCTTTTTCCGGTGAGGTGAATGTGGCCGTGGCAACAGACCGGTTCACTCACATGCTGTCGTTGCTCGATCTCGGCCCCCGAGGGACTGCCTGCCTCTGGGACAAGACCCATCTGATCGCCCGTTACGCGAAGAACGATACGGCCGGTGCCAGGATCGGCACCCCAATTCCTCCGCTTCAGTTGCGTAGTCTGATCGATTCCGGTGAAAAAGCGAGTTGGTACCACGCAGTCACTCGCCTTGACAGCATTGAGCGAATCGTTCAATTCCGCCAAATTGGCGACTATCCGCTTTACATTGTGATCGGGTTGGCCGATGCGGACTTCCTGGCCGAATGGCGTAAGGATTCGCTCCGCCTCGCGGGGCTGGCAATGGTGTTTGCAGCCAGCACCGTGTTGTTTGCCCTGGTGCTTCATCGTGGCTTGCGGCGGCGAGAGGAAATGGAGGCCGCGCTGCTGGTGGAAGAAACAAAATTCCGATCGTTGTTCGAGAATGCCAATGACGGCATCTTCCTACAGGACTCGAAAGGTTTCGTTGATTGCAATAGACGCGGGGCGCAGATGTATGGGCTTACTCGGGAACAGATCATTGGCCGTTCTCCGGCCAGTCTTTGCCCTGAACGCCAGCCTGACGGAAGGTTGTCGTCCGACGTCGCCGCCGAGAAGATCGAGGCCGCCCTCAATGGTAAGCCGCAATACTTCGAGTGGCAGCCGATGAGGGCTGACGGCATGGTATTCGACGTGGGAATAACGCTGAACCGCATCGACTTGGCGGGCAAGACGCTTCTTCAGTCGATCGTTCGCGACATTTCGGAACGTCAGCAAGCCGACGAGGCAATCCGCACCCTCAATCGGGAGCTGGAGGCGCGCGTTGGAGAACGCACTTCACAGCTGGAAGTCGCCAATAAGGAACTCGAAGACTTCTCCTATTCGATGTCTCACGACATGCGCACACCGTTGCGGGCACTCGATGGCTTCTCGAAGATATTGCTGGACGAGCATAGTGCCGGTCTGGATGACGAGGGCAGGCGTCTGCTGACAGTGCTGCGCGACAATGCCCGGCGCATCGGGCGACTGATCGACGACATTCTGCGCTTCCTGGATCTGGGAAGACGGCGCGTGGAGTATGGTACTGTCGATATCGCCCGGCTCGCGTCGGAGATATTCGCGGAGTTACAGGCGGCTGCTCCAGCGCGTCTGATGAGCCTCAAGATTGGCGCGCTTGAGCCAGTGTGGGGAGACAACAATCTGCTTCGGCAGGCAATGCGAGAATTACTGGCGAATGCCGTGAAGTTTTCGCCTACGGACAGCGAAGCGGTCATCGAACTGGGTGCCGTAGCCGGGGAACTTGAGGACACTTACTCGGTCGCGGATCGCGGCATAGGATTCGACATGCGCTATGCCGACAAACTTTTTCAGGTATTCGAGCGAGTGCATCCAACAGGTCTATATGATGGTTCCGGAATTGGCCTGGCTATCGTCAAACGCATCGTTGGGCGCCACGGCGGCAGGGTGTGGGCGGAAAGCAGGGTGGGCGAAGGCGCGACCTTTCGTTTCACCCTTCCACACAAGAAAGCGTGAGACTTTCCGGGAAGTGCCGGTTTTCGCTAGAATAGACCAATCGGCTCAGTTCGTCGGCACTGTGGATCGTCAATCAGGCGCCCTTAATCGTCATGGAATCCATCCAAACCAATTCAGTTCTCGCCCGGGCGTTTGAATTTGCCCAGGAGGCCATGCGCCAGCGCGACTTGGCGCAACAGGCGGCGGCCAAGACCGAGAACATCCCGAAAGAGCAGCCGGCCAACCGCGTGACCTTTTCGCAGGAGGCGCAAACCAGGCTGAACGAAGAGAAGACGCATATCGCCAACCAGGTGCAGGAAGTGCGCGATGCGGCCAAGCTTGCCGCTGCTGTAGAACACAGCAAGGCCATGCGCGAAGAGCATCAGCGGGCTGTCGAGGCCAGGGTGGAAGACCGCAATCTGAAGACGGAAAGGGACCGCGCAGCGCTGGTGAAAGCGGAAATAGCCAGGAAGGCAGTGGCGGGTAACCGGAGAGTGGCGGAAGAGGTCGCGGCTGCCACCGAGAAGGTGAGCAAAGAGGCTACCGCCAAGGCCATAGAGCTGCGCACAATCAAGGCCGACGAAGTCAAGAAGCTGAATCAAGCCGAGGACATGAGCCGGACCATCAAGGCGCAAGACAGGGAAACGAGCGATTTGCTGGAGAAGCAAAAGAGTGCCGTAGTCGTCAAGAACAGGGAAGCCAGCCAAGACAATATTAAAATCGCCACGGAACATTCGAAGAAGGTCAAGACGACTAACGAGCGTGTCAAAGCCGAAACAGCCAAGGCCATGAAAATGTATCAGCATGTAGACACGCTGCGCTGAGAAAGCGTTGTCCGCAGGGCCGCGGCGGCGTCCCGAGTCGGCGCGGTCGCCGATTTTGAAATTCACACATCCCGCGAATCCGCAATTCACTCCCGGATACCCGCAGTCCGTCGCAAGCCGCTCGCCCACCCCCGGCACCTGTTCTAAAGTCTTATCAACGGCGCTGGGGCGCCGGCAGACAGGAGAGCGAAATGAACACACTGAACAAGCAAGCGCAATGGCTGGCCGGCATCGTGGCGGCGATCGCAACCCTGCTGGTGGTCGGCGGTCCGCTGACCCTGGCCGAGCATTACGCCCAGGCCGGCGTCAATCTCCAGGCGGAGAATAGCGCCATAGCCCAGCAGGCGGGCGAGACGGCTCGCCTGCATTCCTGACCGCTGTCTAGACATCTCCAAGGATCCGACATGAAACTACTAACCAGCATGCTGGTTTCGGCACTCACCATGATGTCCGCAGGCGTGGCGATAGCGGATGAAGTCCTGATGGAAGCCCGCAGCGTCGATGCGCGCGTAATCAACGTCAGGTTGGACGGCCAGATAGATCTGAAGTTGAAACAGGGGCCGATACCGTCCTTGTCGGTCTTCGCGGACAAGCGCTGGCTGCCCAAAATCACCACGCTACAAAACGGCGATACCCTGCGCATCGATACCGATGTCAGCGGGTTCCATGTCGGCAAGCCGCACCTCAGGGCCGAACTGACACTGCCTGGATTGAGCGAGCTGGCGTCCGACGGCGTCGGTTCGGTCGATATCAGCGGCTTCAGCGGCGAGAATCTAAAGCTGGATCTGAAAGGCGCCGGAAAAATGGTGGTGGCCAGCCAATACAAGAATATCAATGCCCGCCTGGACGGCGTGGGAAGTCTTAACCTGAATGCCGGGGACAGCGACGGCCTGGAATTGGCCTTGCCCGGCGTGGGCAGCGTGACTGTCGCGGGCAAGGCCAAGACCTTGACCGCCAACCTGAGCGGCGTCGGCAGCCTGGATGCCGAGAAGTTGATCGCCCAGTCGGTGAACCTTGACTTGAGCGGCGTCGGCAGCGCCAAGGTGTTTGCCCAACATAGCGCCGATCTGGACTTGAATGGCGTAGGTTCGGCAACCGTCTATGGCAAGCCCGCGATTCGCCATGCCAAGTCGAACGGCATCGGCAGAATCAAATGGGATTGAAACTCGTGGGTCGGTCGCTAGCGGGAAGGAATGCATCGGAAAAGCAGAACTCCTCGCCGAGTCCTTGCGCCAGAAACGCGGGGTAGGCGGTCTCCACCATTTTCACAGAGCCGCACACATACACCTCATGCCCGGTCAGGTCGGAGAAGTCCTTTAGGATTGCCTCGTGGACCAGGCCGGTGCGGCCTGCCCAGTGATCCTCCGGCGCCGCCTCCGAGAGCACCG
>JBAYJH010000235.1:0-7789 GCA_041665185.1 Sterolibacterium sp. | reverse complement strand
CAATGGTCTGAATACCGCGCTCACGCCGGAATAGCTGACGACGCCCGGTACCACGGCGCCCGCATCGGTGGTCAGCGTGTAGTTCACATTGGTCATCGTCAAGGGATCCATACCCTCGCTGAAGGTGGCACCGCCTGCGGTGTTGATGGCAATGTTGGTCGCGCCGTTGGCGTTGATGGTGCCGGTGACCGTGGGTGGCGTGGTGTCCGGCGCTGCGCCAGTAGTCCAGCTGATGACGAAGTTGCTGGCGAGCGGATTGCCGCGCACGTCCTTGGCCCCGGTGGTCACCGTGACGGTATAGGTGGTGCTGGGTGCCAGGTTGCTTGCCGGGGTAAACAGCGCATTGACGCCGGCATAAGTCACTGTTCCGGGTATGGCGGTTGCCCCTTGTTTCAAGGTAAATGTGCTCGCGTTGATGGTCGATGGGTCCATCGCCTCGCTGAAGGTGGCGCCGATCTTGGTGTTGAAGGCGACGTTGGTCGCGCCGTTGGCCTGGATGGTGCCGGTGACCGTAGGGGCGGTCGTGTCGGGGGTCAAACCGGTCGTAAAGCGCCAGACGAAATTACTGTCCAGCGGTATGCCGGAAACATCCTTGGCCCCGGTAGTGATCGTCGCCGTACACACGGAGCTGGCGGGGAGGCTGTTAGCGACCGCCAGCGTCAAGGTCGCCACGTCGCCGGTCGTCACATAGCCCACGGTGCCAGTTTGCGGTGTCCCATTAGGGCATGTCAGCGTAAAGCTTGCCGTGGTCAGGGTGGCGGGATCCATCGCCTTGGTGAAGGCGGCAGTGATGATCTTGGTATTGATCGGCACGCCGTTGGCATTAGGCACAGGGAACACAGACGTCACCGTCGGCGCGAGTCCGGCATTGGCGCTGGTGCCCAAAATGGGATCCTGTCCGCCGCCTCCGCATGCCGCCAAGAGTGCCGTCATCAAGAAGGCAATGAGCCAGCGCAGTGGCACAAAATTACTTTGGATTCCGTTCATTTTCTTCCCTTTCTCGATTTACTTCCTTGCGATCGATGGCACCAGTGGATCGGCAGTGTCATGTGAATTTCCAGCGGTTTCGGTTGCTGCCTAATGTGAGCAATAAGAGTCGCAGTTCCTATGCGGCGAGTGTGCGCGATCGTCGGGATTTCTTCTGTTCGCTGCCGAACATAGCTCGCTCCCCTTCTGCAATTTCAGTCCGGCGTCGGATACCTGTAGCCCCCGGTGTCGATGCGGCAAGAATCGAGGGCCGCAGATTGCGCCCATCGTCTCGTCGGACATCCGCCATCGCGTCGCGGCCGCGGAGGTATCGCCGGTTTAGCGCACGCGACGCTCGACGGTGATCTGCTCGATTTCCACCCGGCGGTTTGGCTCCAGGCACTTGATCAGGGTGGGACGTTGCTTCTCCGTGCAGTCGACCAGCGGATTCGCTTCTCCCTTGCCTACGGCGGTCATGCGGTCTGCCTCGACACCCTTGTTGCTCAGGTACTGCTTCACCGATACGGCGCGTCTTTCGGAGAGCTTCTGGTTGTAAGCGGTGGAACCGATCCGATCGGTGTATCCGGTAATGACCACGTTGCCGATCTCCCGGTTTCTGTTGAGAGCGGTCGCGACTTCATCTAGCTTCGCCTGCGGCGGGCGCAGTTCGGCGCTGTCGAACGCAAACAGCAGTTCGGTGGCGGAAATTGTGTATTTCTCGAAGCGCGGAGCCGGCGCAGGCGATGGTGGCGGGGGCGGCGATTTGACCGCCGGCGCGGGCTCCGGAGTGGCAGCAACATACACAGGCGCCGGCGCCCGCGCCGCGGGAGCCGGCGCTTTCCTGCCGAAGCGGTAGATCAGTCCAAGCGACACGAGATCGACGTCGCCTTTGTTGCTCACGGCGTCGTTGACCCGGTAGCGTTCCGCTTCGGCACGCATCGCCAGCGATTCAGTGAAGGCGTACTGCAAACCCAGACCATACTTGTAGTTCGAATTGCGCTTCGAGGGACTGGGGTTGCCAACACGGGCAAGCCCGGTTCCACTGAAGGAGTCACGTGCATCAGCGTAATTCATGCCGACCCGACCCAGAAGCGAAAACTTCTCGGAGATGGGTAGCGTACCGACCAGGTCGAGATTCAATCCCCGGAGCTTGATGTCGCCGCTCAGCGTTCCGGCCGGCAACGTGTCCGCCGCAAATCCAAATCGGCCAAGACCGAAATAGCCGCCTTCGAGAGCGAGATTCTTGTTGAACTGGTAACCACCATAAAGCCTGTAGCCGGTGTCGCGGTCGTCGTCGATGATCGACGTCGTGGTGAAGCCGCCACCCAGCAAGTCGGCGGTGATCTTGGCATCATCGATTTTCGCCCGTGACTCACCCGCGCTGATCCCGCCGTACCAGCCGGCATCGTCCGCGACGGCATACGGGCTGGCGATCAAGGCCAGTGCCAGCGGCCCCAGGATTGTTGCTGCGAATGCAATTTTCATGTCCTTCTCCCAAGTAATTGAAGCGCCTGTGCCTGTTGCTGCAAATCGGCATGAACAAAGTCGAGTCGCCTGTCCATTTCGCCGCTACGCGGACCAATCCGCGCTGAAGGAGAAAACCGACACCGGACACCAAGAAGACTCTGAAGAAAAGCCAATCTCGGCAACGAGTCTGCTTCAATATCTCTCATCCATCTGTTCGGTTCCATACATAAGCACGACTACCAGTGCCACTTTGCCGTGCAAGTACGCTGGCGGAGGGGTGGGCGGAAACGTAAAGGACACCTACAGCCACTGCCACCGGATAGGATTACCGGCTGGACCTGGAGCCCGGGAAGGAAGACCACGACGGGTCCTTCCCTCATTTCCTACTGTGTGCTCTATGGGGCCGGTTCAGTAACTGTGGCGCTATCCAGCGCAACCATCGACTGTGCCAGCACGCGGCCGTTCATCGTCGCCCCGGTCTGGAGGGTGATCGCCGTTTGCGACAAGATGATGCCTTCGAAGTGCGCAGTCGTTCCGATTATTGCCTGGCCAGCGACCTGCCAGAAGACGTTCTTGGCTTGAGCGCCACCGCTCAGGTTAATTCTCCGCGCCGAGCTCATGACCAAATCGCCCGACATCTGGAAGATCCAGACATCGTTGCCCCCGCCGGAAATTGTGACATCCGAGGGTATGGTCACGCTGCTTCCCCACTTGTAGAGGCCCGGTGCAAGCGTCAAGCCGCCGATGTTGCCGCTGCCGAGATCGAGATGGTCCGGCGTTGGCCGTCCGGCTGCATCGGTGTATGCCGCTTGCATGTCGAGAACCGCCGCGGTGAGGTTGGCCGGCGTGGGAACGGCAAAATTGGCGGCATAGACTTTGCCTCCGCCGAGCACCTGGGTGGAGGTCGAAAATACGTTGGTGGAGTCGGCGGTTAGGGTAAATCCCGTGATGTAACTGGCGGCTGCCGGACTCAGGCCGATGCTTCCGGTCACTGCGGAGGTCGGAACAGTCGAAATGCCGGTCTTGGCCAGAATCGCGAAATTACCCGAGGTTCCCAGGAGCACCGGCGCCAGGGTGGCAGTGGCATCTCGGATTACCGTGTAAACCATCCCGAACTTTCCGTTCGTCAGCATATCGCTTTCGGTTAGGCCATACCCGACATATACTTGTCCACCTACTAAGCCTGACAGATCGACGTTGCGCACCACGTCGATGGTGCGATTCGCCAGCGGTGCGGCCGCATAGACCGGCGCTTCTCCGCCAGTAAAGAATACCCATCCGGATCCATCATGGAAAATCCACTGTTGATCGAAATTGAAGCCGAGATAGATGTTGCCGCTTCGTCCCAGATCCGCGTCGGCCATGGTCAACGTTGCGGTAACGGTCAGGTTGCTGGTCGGTCCCGTTGCTACCGCGGAGAAGGCCGGTAATGCGCCCGCAAGCGTCGCTGGTCCATACGCGATCGTGACCAAGGTTAGGATCGCCATCAGCAAGGTTTTCATTTTTTGGTAATGCCAGGAGTTGCACATTTTGTTCTCCGAAATTCAGTATTCGTAATTGTCTCTTCGTGGCTTGGTGATTCCGAGCCTTGATGAATTGAAGACCCCGCAAGCCACTTTGATCGAGGCTCTGTGGATTCAATGTATCGGTGAATCCATTTTGCGTCGGTGTGCTGGCGCACATAGAGTGAGGCAGCGGATACCGTGTCATCGCCACAGGGATGAGCAAACAAAGGGTGAGAGGTGAACGTCCGCTTTACAGGTTCGCGATCGGGAAACCGTTTTAGAAGTTCGGGTGGATCGCTGACAAGCGGCGCTTCTTGTAAGCGAATCGGAAGGAGGGAAGTTCAGCAATGCCCACGCCCTACCGCATCCCGTCCGCGGGATGCACTTGCGCCGTTGGTTCGCGGAATCCGAAGGGAAACTGCGCTAACGACGCTAGCGCTTCAGCCCATTTCGCATTTCAGCAGCCGCCACCGCGCGCCGCTTGCGATTTTCCTTCGGATCGGCGAGCAGCGGACGGTAGATTTCAACACGATCCCCAGCACGCAACACCGTACCCACCTTGGTGATTTTGCCGTACACGCCCAGTTTGCGATTCGTCCGGCTGATTTCCGGGAATTTCGCCAGGAGTCCGGAAGCTTCCACTGCCTGTTGCACGGTGCTTCCTATGGGAAGCTCAAGCCGAACGATAGTCTGGCACCGCGGTTCGGCGTAGACCACTTCCACGCATATGGAATCCGCCGCGTTGTCCCCGCCCATCTTCGGTCCTGGAAGGCTAGCCATATATCTGCTGTGCGCGCTTCACGAAGGATTCCACCAACGTTCCGGCGATGTGGTTGAACACCGGGCCAAGAACCTTTTCCAGGAGCTTGCTGGAGAACTCGTAGTGCAGGCGGAACCCGACCTTGCAGGCAGTGTCCCCAAGAGGGGTGAAGTTCCAGCCACCATCCATATGTTTGAATGGACCGTCCCTCAAGGTAATACGCATCCAGCGCGGGAATTCCTTGGCGTTCTCGGTCGAAAAATGTGCCTTGGCGCCGTGGTAATTGATGTGGATCCGTGCGACGGTCTTGATATCCGTACGATCGATCAGTTCGGTACCGCCACACCACGGCAGGAATTTCGGGTATTCCTCGACCTGATCAACGAGAGCGAACATCTGTGCCGCGCTGCGTTCGATCAATACGGACTTTTCGACAACGGCCATCGCGGTTCGCTGCGTTAGAATACGGCATTGTACCTGCGTCGCAAGCACATGAGCATCGTCGAAAACAAGAAGGCCTTCCACGACTATTTCATCGAAGAACGCTTCGAAGCCGGCCTGGCGCTCGAAGGCTGGGAGGTGAAAGCGATACGCGGCGGCCGTGCCCAGATCAAGGAAGCCTACGTGATCGTGAAAAACGGAGAAGTCTATCTGATCGGGGCGCATATCAGCCCGCTACAGACCGCTTCCACTCACATCGCTGCCGATCCGGTACGAACACGCAAGTTGTTGCTGCATGCTGAAGAAATCAAGAAGCTGATCGGCAAGGTGGAACGTGCCGGCTATGCGCTGGTCCCATTGGATTTTCATTATTCCAGAGGCCGCGTCAAGCTCGCCGTCGGACTGGCAAAGGGCAAGAAACAGCACGACAAGCGGGAAGCCGAAAAGGACAAGGACTGGGTCAGGGAAAAGGCAAGGGTAATGCGTGCCAAAGGCTAGAAGGTGACTCCCGCCACCCTGCTCTGGCTGATTACCGGTTGCTTGATGCTGCAACCCTTATCGACGGACGTCTACCTCGCCTCGTTACCGCACCTGACAGCCTACTTCTCGGCGACCCCCGCAGCGGTCCAGCAGACGCTGTCGATGTTCGTGATCGGTTTCGGAACCGCGCAGTTGATCAGCGGCCCGCTGTCCGACCGCTATGGCCGCCGCCCCATCCTGCTGGGCGGCCTGGCGATCTATCTATCTTCCAGCGTCGCCTGCGCTTTCGCACCATCCCTCTATTTCCTCGTTGTCGCCCGCCTTGTCCAGGCTGCGGGATGTTGTACCGCCGTGGTGGTGACACGCGCCATCATCCGTGACTCATACGCGCCGGCCGACGGGGCACGGATGTTTGCCAAGGCCAGCAGCCTCATGTCTCTGGTCCCCATTCTAGGGCCGGTCCTCGGCGGCTACTTGCAGGTCGCCTACGGCTGGCGCTCCACCTTTGCCGTGCATATCGTGTTTTGCTCGCTCCTGATCTGGGCGGCAGGGTATTGGCTGACGGAGACAAACCGGCACAAGAACCCGGATGCCACCAGGATCGGCGGCTTGTTCCGAAGCTATGCGCAGATTGCCTCGTCACCTGCCTTTTGGGCGTACACCGTGCCCGGCGCGCTGTCTTACGCGTCGATTTTCGTTTTCATTTCCGGCGCGTCATTCGTCTTGATCCGAGTCCTGGCGGTGCCGACCGAATATTATGGCTACGGCCATGCCTTCAGCATATTCGGCTATCTGGGCGGAACCATCGTCTGCCGCCGGCTGTTGACCAGGATAGGACTGGCGCGAACATTGACCGTGGGAACCACGCTTTCATTGACGGGAGGCTTGCTTTTCCTAGGACTGGTCCTGTCGGGTGCGCTTCACTGGAGTGTGGTTTTTGGCAGTATGTTCCTCACCATGGGCGCCCATGGCATCAACAATCCATGCGCCCAGACCGGGGCGGTGGCGCCTTTTCAGCAACAGGCGGGGGCGGCGGCGGGACTGATGGGATTTGTCACCATGGTGGCGGCCTTGCTGGCGGGGACCTGGGTCGGCGCCAGTTTCGACGGCACCTTGTTGCCATTGGCACTTACTTCGGCCGCGGTTGCCGTCTTGCTGTACGCGTCGGCGACGCTGTTGTCGAAGTATCGTACCGGCTGAATCACCGGATCTTGCCATCGACCGCTACAGCTTGAGTTTCTGCCTGACTTCCTCAAACAGGCATATGGCGGCCGCCGCGCCCACATTCAACGACTCGCTGCCCTGTGCCATGGGGATGCCGACACGTTTATTGGCGGCGGATTCGAGGCTTGGAGAAACGCCGCCGCCTTCGCTGCCGAATAGCCAGGCCAGGTTTCCGCTCAGATCCTGCTTGAACAACGAGTCACCGCCATGCGCCACTGCCGCTATGGTGGAACCCGAAAAGCTCCTCACGACCTCGGCCAAATCAGCTTGTTCATGCAGGTGCAAATCAAAATGCGCGCCCTGGGCGGCACGCAATACCCGTGGCGACCAGACAGCGGCGCACCCCGGCCCCAGAAATACGTCGCCAACTCCCGCGGCGGTGGCGGTGCGCAATATCGAGCCGACGTTGCCTGGGTCCTGCAAACTATCGAGCAATACGCAGGAGCCGCGGATAGCGTTGGTCGGCGCCGCCGGAATGCGGATTATGGCGCA
Organism: Sterolibacterium sp.; assembly: GCA_041665185.1. Taxonomy (GTDB): domain Bacteria; phylum Pseudomonadota; class Gammaproteobacteria; order Burkholderiales; family Rhodocyclaceae; genus JACRAR01. The sequence goes on along the minus strand of JBAYJH010000235.1, from coordinate 454 downwards.
GACGCCGGTTGGAGTTGCCAAGTCGCTCAAGGCGCCGAACAGACTATCTTTTAGCAACAGGGTTTCGACACCGGCCAAGGCCTCCCCTAGAAATCGAATTTCCGCCTGTGCGGCGCCGTGTTCGCTGACGATCAAGCGTGCGGGCAATCCGACCTTGTCGCGATAAGCGGCGACGAGGTGGATGCCATCGAGCATGGTGAGGCCACGGCGGCGTTGCTCTCGGACATCGTCGACGAGCGACTTCAATTCCTTGAAGGTCGGATTGTCCCGCGAGCTAATATGTTTCATTCCCGGCCACCGGCGATCGATCGGCGCACCGGTGCGAAACTGCATCGATGGATCGGCGTGGGTCCATGGACGCGCAATGCCGCCAGATGAGACGCGGTCGGGTAACCTTTATGGCGGTCCAGTCCGTATTGCGGATAAATGGCATGCAGGCGCAGCAGTTCGGCGT